>NZ_JAVAYD010000017.1:0-45167 GCF_041954735.1 Microbacterium sp. LS_15
CACAGGTCTCCTCGTTCCCTCGGGGACGCGTCGACGTTCCCCCGCGACCAGCGTAACGGCATCCGTTCGTGCGCCTCCGGCCCTCGAATGGGGACTTCTCCCCATGCCCGTCGGATCAGGCGGAGGTGACGGATGCGGCGCGGCGGCGTCCGACCCACACGACGAGGCAGGCGACGCCGATGATGGCGACCGCGATGCCGACGACGTAGCCGGCGACGCCGAGGTACTCGCCCGGGACCTTGTGCGGGTTGAGGAAGGGGTAGGGGTACCACCACTCTTCGCCGGTGGAGGGCGAGATGACCAGGTTGGCGCGGATCATCGTGTACGCGGCCCACACGAGCGGGAAGATCGCCGAGATGAACACGGTGCTCCACGGCAGCGCCCTGCGCCGAGGGGCGAAGAGCACGTCGAGCAGGAGCACCAGCGGGAAGACGACGTGCAGCACCTCGTTCGACCAGGGCACCGTGACGCCCTGGGGCAGCTCGATACCGCGCAGCAGGGTGTTGTAGACGATGCCCGTGACGATCATGTACGTGCTCGCGCAGACGAGCAGGATGGCGAGCCACGAGGGCTCCTTCTCGTCGTCGCGCCGGTGCCGGATGGCCCAGATCGCGGCGATGATGAACGTCACCGCGGCGATCACGTTGGAGTCGATCGTGAAGAAGCTGAAGAAGTTGGCCCAGATCGTGGGCAGGTGGCTTCCCCACGGGGTCGGATCGCTCATCGCGATCTGCAGGGTGAGTGACAGCTGGGCGATGACGGCCGCCAGGCCGAGCGCTGCGGATGCCAACCGGACGTACGGCCACCAGGTCTTCATACTTCCTCCCGCGCACACACTATCGACATGCGGAGAAACCGCGTCTGAGCAGGCAGGCCGCGCTGGCACCGGGGCGACGGATGCCGTTCCCGCGGCCGAACGCACTCCCTTCGGCCGTCTGCGCCGCATCAGGCCGAGCGAAGGGCGATCGGCCGAACGACGTGACGGGTCAACTCCTCGGTCGCCGCCAGCGCATGCGGGTGACGAGCACGCCGAGCAGGCACAGTGCTCCGCCGAGGAACATGAGCGGCGTGGGGACCTCGCCGAGGATCGCCCACGACAGCAGGATCGCGATGGCCGGTACGACGTAGGTCGTGGCCGAGGTCTGCCCCGCGGTGCTGCGCTGCAAGACGTATGCCCAGGTGGTGAAGGCGATCGCCGTCGGGAAGACGCCAAGATACACGACCCACAGCGTCGAGTCGAGGGGAGCCGTCTGCACGGCATCGATGAGACTGCCGGTCCAGGGGAGGAGTGCGAGCGTGCCGGCGACAGCGCCGAGGAACGTCAGCGTCGTCGCATCCGATCCCGCGTTCAGCAGGCGCTTCTGCAGCAGTGTGCACCCCGCGTACATGACCGCCGCGAGCAGGGCGAGCAGCAGCCCCGTGAGGTCAGGTCCGGCGGACGTCGAGGAGTTCATGCCGATCAACACGACCCCGAGGAACGCGACCGGCGCGCCGATCAACAGTGGCTTCGGAAACCCCTCGCGCAGGAAGAGTCCGCTGAAGACGACGACCATGAGCGGTGCGAGGTTCACCACCATTGCCGCGGTGCCCGCGTCGAGCGTGCGCTCGGCCGCGTTGAGAGCGAGGTTGTAGACGCAGAACCAGCCCACGCCCCACACGGCGATCAGCCACCAGTTCCTGCGCGCGGGAAGACGGATGCCGTGGCGCACCGCGATGACAGCCAGCACGAGACTGCCGACGGCCATGCGCAGCAGCGCGAGCGCCCCGGGGTCGAAGTGCGGACCCGCTCCGCGGATGCCGATGAACGCCGACGCCCACAGCACGACCGTGACCAGCGCGGCCGCGAGCACGAGCGGGCCCTGACGGCGCGGTGTCGCGAGCGTCGTGTCGCCCGGGAGATCAGTCTTCGGCATCCTCCGATCGTGGCACCGGCCGCCGACATCGGTCGATGCGCGCGAGCGACAGCATCCGTCGGTTTCCCGCCAGACCAGCCGTGGTCACGCACCGCCGAAACAGCCCCGAAACCACGCTTCGGTAGGATGGGACCGCCCGAAGAGGGCCAGCTCATCAGCCGGTGCGAACCCGGCGTCAGCAAGGGGGACACCCATGCCAGGAATCGTGATCGTCGGCGTCCAGTGGGGCGATGAGGGCAAGGGGAAGGCCACCGACCTGCTCGGTGAGCGCACCGACTGGGTGGTGAAGTTCAACGGCGGCAACAACGCCGGGCACACCGTCGTCGTCGGCAACGAGAAGTACGCGCTGCACCTGCTGCCCTCCGGCATCCTGTCCCCGGGCGTCACGCCCGTGATCGGCAACGGCGTCGTCATCGATCTCGAGGTGCTGTTCAGCGAGCTCGAGGCGCTCGGCGCCCGCGGCATCGACGTCTCACGGCTGAAGGTGAGCGCGAACGCGCACATCATCACCGCCTACCACCGCACGCTCGACAAGGTCACCGAGCGCTTCCTCGGCAAGCGCAACATCGGCACGACCGGCCGCGGCATCGGCCCGGCGTACGCCGACAAGATCAACCGCGTGGGCATCCGCGTGCAGGATCTGTTCGACGAGAACATCCTGCGTCAGAAGGTCGAGGGCGCGCTCGACCAGAAGAACCACCTGCTCGTCAAGGTCTTCAACCGCCGTGCGGTCACGGTCGACGAGATCGTCGAGGAGCTGCTGTCGTACGCCGAGCGCCTGCGCCCGATGGTCGCCGACACCGGCTACCTGATCGCCGAGGCGCTCGACCGCGGCGAGGTCGTCGTGTTCGAGGGCGGCCAGGCCACCATGCTCGACATCGACCACGGCACGTACCCGTTCGTCACCTCGTCGACCGCGACGGCGGCCGGCGCGGCATCCGGTTCGGGTGTCGGCCCCGGCGCACTCGACCGCATCGTCGGCATCGTCAAGGCCTACACGACCCGGGTCGGCTCTGGTCCGTTCCCGACCGAGCTGTTCGACGAGCAGGGCGAGTGGCTGCGCTCGCGCGGCTTCGAGTTCGGCACCACCACCGGGCGCCCGCGCCGTGTGGGCTGGTACGACGCCCCGATCACCCGTTACGCGACGCGCGTCAACGGCATCACCGACCTCGTGCTCACGAAGCTCGACATCCTCACCGGCCTCGAGGAGATTCCGGTGTGCGTCGCCTACGACGTCGACGGCGAGCGCTTCGACGAGGTGCCGGTCAACCAGACCGACTTCCACCACGCGACGCCGATCCTGGAGTACTTCCCCGGCTGGTCGGAGGACATCTCCACCGCGCGCACCTTCGACGACCTGCCGAAGAACGCCCAGGACTACGTGCTCGCCCTGGAGGGCATGAGCAACACCCGCATCTCGGTGATCGGCGTGGGCCCGGAGCGCGACCAGGTCGTCGTCCGCCACGACCTGCTCGACTGATCCGCGCATGACCCGTTTCTGGCTCGGCGGCTACGGTGCCGCGATGGGCGGCTCCGCCGACGGCATCGGCCTCCTCGCCGGCGACGAGCAGACGCCGACGAAACTCTCGTACCGCGGCGCGGTCACCGAGACCCCGTCGCCGTCCTGGCTCGCGCAGCATCCCACCCTCGACGTCGTCTACGCGGCGCTGGAGGGGGATGCCGCGGTGCAGGCGTTCCGCCGCACCGGCGAGTCCACGCTGCAGCCGCTCGGCGAGCCGGTCGAGGCCGGTCAGTACGTCTGCCACGTCGCGGTGTCGCCCTCGGGCGGCTGCCTCGTGGCGAGCTGCTACGGCGACGGCCGCGTGGTGCGCATCGGGATCGCTCCCGACGGGAGCCTGGTCCCGGATGCCGCGAACAAGGCCGCCGAACTCCGCGCCGCCCTGCTCGGCGAACCCGCCGAGACCTCGGCCCCGGCGGGCGTCGCGGCCGCGGCACCCGACCCCTATGCGGGTGCGCTCACGGCGACCGGCGATCCCAGGGTGTCGCATGCCCACGCCGCGGCGTTCCTCGCCGACGGACGCATCGCCACGACCGACCTCGGCTTCGACCTCGTACGCATCTGGCGGGCCACTGGCGGCGGTCTCGTGCTCGACCACGAGATCGCCCTGCCGCAGGGCACCGGTCCGCGGCACATGGTCGTGCACCCGAGCGGGCACCTGCACGTCGTGACCGAGTACTCGTGCGAGGTCTTCACGCTGGCCGCCGGTCCTGACGGCACCTGGAGCGTCGTGTCGTCGGTGCTGTCGAGCCCGATCGCGCAGGTCGGCGTCGACTTCCCCGCCGAGCTCGCTCGCACCCGCGACGGTCAGTTCCTCTACACGGCGCTGCGCGGCAGCAACACGATCGCCGCCCTGCGGGTGCGCGGAGCGGGCGAGAGCCTCGAACCGGTTGCTCTCGCCGACGCGGGGGTCGACTGGCCGCGGCATCACCTCGTGCACGAGGGCAAGGTGCTCGTCGCGGGGCAGCGCTCCGACACGATCGCGCTGCTCGACCTCGACGAGCGCACGGGCGCGCCCCTCGGCATCCGTCATGAGGCGCAGGTCCCGACGCCGACCCACTTCCTGCCCGTTCGCTGACGCTGGCGCCCTCCACTTCGCGTGCCGACCCGCCCGGATCGGCGGCCGCGGAACAAACACCGTGACTCGGCGTTGGTTCTGAGCAAGACTGGCCACGGAGAGGGGCATCGCATGACTGCCGAGAACACCGACGAATACGACCTGATCGTGCTGGGAGGCGGACCGGTGGGCGAGAACGTCGCCGACCGTGCCGTGCAGGGCGGTCTGACCGCGATCATCGTGGAGAGCGAGCTCGTCGGGGGCGAGTGCTCCTACTGGGCGTGCATGCCGTCGAAGGCTCTGCTGCGTCCGGCTCAGGCGCTGCGCGCGGCCAAGAAGGTCGGCGGCGCGGCCGAGGCCGTCACGGGCGAGCTCGACGTGCGCGCGGTCTTCGACCGCCGCGATTCGTTCACGAGCAACTGGTCGGACGACGGACAGGTGAAGTGGCTCGACTCGGCGGGCATCGATCTGGCCCGCGGCCACGGACGGCTCACGGGCGAGCGCGAGGTCACGGTGACGGATGCCGAGGGCGGCACGCGCGTGCTGCGAGCGCGTCATGCGGTCGCGATCAGCACGGGGACGGATGCTGCGGTGCCACCGGTCCCTGGTCTGCGCGAGGCCGAGCCCTGGACGAGCCGGGAGGCGACGAGCGCCGAGGAGCTGCCCGAGTCGCTCGCCGTGATCGGCGGGGGCGTGGTGGCCGTCGAGATGGCGACCGTCTACGCGTCGCTGGGCACGAAGGTGACCGTGATCGCCCGCAGCGGCCTGCTCGGCGCGTTCGAGCCGTTCGCGGGTGAGCGGGTGGCCGCGGGGCTCGCGGAGCTCGGCGTCGACGTGCGCACCGACACGGGCACCGCGAACGTCGCGCGCACCGACGACGGTGTGGTGATCGACCTCTCCGACGGTTCGACGGTCACGACCGCCGAGGTGCTCGTCGCCACCGGACGCACTCCGCGCAGCGGCGACATCGGCCTCGACACCGTCGGCCTCGAGCCCGGCCGGTACATCGAGGTCGACGACACCTTGCGCGTGCCCGGCTCCGACTGGCTGTACGCCGTGGGCGACGTCAACGGCCGCGTGCTGCTGACGCACCAGGGCAAGTACCAGGCGCGGGCGGCGGGCGACGTGATCGCGGCGCGCGCGAAGGGGGATGCCGTCGACGACGCGCCCTGGGGTCGTCACGTCGCGACCGCCGACCACGCCGCTGCGCCTCAGGTCACGTTCTCGTACCCCGAGGTCGCGTCGGTCGGGCTCACCGAGGCCGAGGCCCGCAAGGCCGGGCACGAGGTCGCCGTGGTCGACTACGACCTCGGCGGGATCGCCGGAGCGAGTGTCTACGAGGACGGTTTCGACGGTCACGCGCGCCTCGTGATCGACGCCGAGCGCGACGTCGTGCTCGGTGCCACGTTCGTCGGACCCGAAGTCGCCGAGCTCGTGCAGGCGGCGACCGTGGCGGTCGTCGGCGAGGTGCCGATCTCCCGCCTCTGGCACGCCGTTCCGGCGTATCCGACCATCAGCGAGATCTGGCTGCGCCTGCTCGAGGAGTACGGCAGGCAGTCCGCCTGATCGCGCTGCCGGCGCGGAGCAATCCGTTCCGACCCCCGTGCCGAACAGGCGGGGGGACATTGTTTCCCACATTGACGACCCCTCGCGCAACCCCGAGCAGATGTCGTACACCTCGGTTACGCTCATACCCACATCCCAGGAGGCAGGATCATGAAGGCTGTACTCGCAGGAACCGTCATCGCCGAAGCAGACGAGAGTGACCTCGCGCGCATCGAAGGCAACTGGTACTTCCCGCCCGCATCGATCACCGAGGGCGCGCTCGTCGAGAGCCCGACGCCGTACACATGCCCGTGGAAGGGCGCAGCGCAGTACTTCTCCGTGCAGGCCGGCGGCGAGCTGCACGAGGACTACGCGTGGTCGTACCCGACCCCGTACCCGTCTGCGTTCGACAGGGTGGGCAAGGACTTCTCCGGCTTCGTGGCCTTCGATCCCCGCGTGCAGATCGAAGCATGACCGCCGTGTGCCGGCGCCGGGGCGCCGATGCCCGACTCGTCGATCGACCGACTGGAGTACAGCCATGATCGAATTCCGCAACGTCACGAAGAAGTTCCCCGGTGGCGCCGTCGCCGTGAACGACTTCAGCCTGGTTCTGCCATCGCGTAAGACGACCGTCTTCGTCGGGTCGTCCGGATGCGGCAAGACCACCTTGCTCCGCATGATCAACCGCATGGTGGAGCCGACCTCGGGAGAGGTCGAGATCGACGGAGAGAGCGTTCTGGCGGGCGATCCCGTCGCTCTGCGCCGCAGCATCGGCTACGTGATGCAGAACTCCGGCCTCATGCCGCACTTCACGGTGATCGACAACGTCGCCACGGTCCTCCGCCTCAACGGCGTGAAGAAGGCCGATGCGCACAAGCGCTCGCGCGAGCTGCTCGACACGGTGGGCCTCGATCAGGCGCTCGCCGAGCGCTACCCGAGCCAGCTGTCGGGCGGGCAGCAGCAGCGTGTCGGCGTGGCCCGCGGGCTCGCGGCCGACCCGAACATCCTGCTCATGGACGAGCCTTTCGGCGCCGTCGATCCGATCGTCCGCGCCGACCTGCAGCAGGAGACACTGCGTCTGCAGCACGAGCTCGACAAGACCGTCGTGTTCGTGACTCATGACATTGACGAGGCCTTCCTCCTCGGCGACCAGGTGGTGATCCTCGACAAGGGTGCGCGCATCGTGCAGGTGGGCAGCCCCAGCGAGATCATCGAGAACCCGGCCGACGACTTCGTCGCCTCGTTCATCGGCGCCGACCGGGGCCGCCGCGCGCTGCACCTCAAGCAGACTCCGCACGGCACCGTCGTCGTGGACTCGGAGGGCCGCACGCAGGGTGCGATCGTGGCGGATGCCGAGACGTCCGACGGTCCGCTTTCCGGCCCCGACACCGCCGCCCTCGACGCGGTGCAGGGCGGTCACCCGTGAACTGGGTCGGCGACAACCTCGGGCTGATCCTCGATCTCACCCTGGTGCACCTGCGCCAGAGCATCATCCCGATCGTGCTCGGTTTCGTGCTGTCGCTGCCGCTCGGCTGGGTCGCCTGGCGATTCCGTCTCGTGCGCGGACCGATCATCGTGCTCACGGGCCTGCTGTACACGATCCCCTCCCTGGCGCTGCTGATCCTGCTGCCGGCGACGCTCGGGTACTCGGCGACGGAGGAGCCGAACCTCGTCGTGGCGCTGACGATCTACGCCATCGCGATCCTCGTGCGCGCGGTCTCCGACGGGCTCGATTCCGTCGACGACGACGTGCGCCAGGCGGCGACGGCCACGGGCTTCGCGCCGTTCCGCCGCTTCTGGGCCGTCGAGTTCCCGCTCGCCGGACCCGTGATCCTCGCCGGACTGAGGGTCACTGCCGTGAGCACGATCTCGCTCGCCACGGTGGGCACGCTCATCGGTGTCACGAACCTGGGCTACCTCTTCACGAACGGTCTCGAGCGCCGCATCATCGCCGAGGTGTTCGCCGGGGTCATCGCGGTCGTGATCATCGCGCTCGTGATCGACCTGATCCTGCTGCTGCTCGGACGCGCCCTGATGCCGTGGACCCGCGTCGCGACCAAGACGCCAGCCGCTCGCGCCATCGCCGTGGGGGCTCCCGCATGAACCTCTTCCTCGAAGCCTTCGCCTGGATGTTCGCCCCCGAGCAGTGGACGGGCAATTACGCGCTGCCGAAGCTGCTCGGCCAGCACCTCGCGCTCACCGCGATCTCCGTCCTGATCGCCGCGGCCATCGCGCTGCCGATCGGGTGGCTCATCGGTCACACCGGAAAGGGGCGCGAGATCGCCGTCGCGGTGTCCGGCGCGGCCCGCGCGATCCCCGCTTTCGGACTCCTGATCCTCCTCGTGCTGCTCCTCGGCGTGCTGCGGATCCCCGAGGCCGCCGTCATCACCTTCGTCCTGCTGGCGATCCCGTCGCTCCTCGCCGGGGCCTACACGGGACTCGAAGCCATCGACCGTCGGGTGATCGACGCCGCGAAGTCGATGGGCATGACGGGATGGCAGGTGTTCTGGAAGGTCGAGGTGCCGCTCGGGCTGCCGCTGCTGGTCGGCGGCATCCGATCCGCGCTCCTCCAGGTGATCGCCACCGTGACGATCGCCGCCTACGTCAACCTGGGCGGTCTCGGCTACCCCATCATCCAGGGCATCCCGCTGCGCCGGTTCGACCAGGTGCTCGCGGGCGCTCTCCTCGTCGCCGTGCTCGCTCTCATCGTCGACCTGATCCTCGCCGCCGCGCAGCACGCCGCGGTCCCCGCCGGGCTCCGCGCCGGGCGTCCGACACGGCGACGTGCCCGCGCGGACTCCACCGCGACGGCATCCGCTCCCGCCACCGCCTGATCCGGCGGTTCGACTCACACGAACCCTTCGTCACACAGCAGCAGTACCCAGAGAAGAGGAATCCCATGTTCACAGCACGAGGCAAGCGCTCGGTCTTCGCCGTCGGCCTGGTCGCCGCGGCGGCTCTCGCACTGTCGGCCTGCTCGTCGAGCAACCCGCTCGACGAGCCCAGCGACTCCGGCGACAGCTCGGGCAGCGGCGACACCATCGTCGTCGGCTCGCAGGCGTACTACTCCAACGAGATCATCGCCGAGATCTACGCTCAGGCGCTCGAGGCCAAGGGCTTCGACGTCGAGAAGAAGCTCAACATCGGTCAGCGCGACGCGTACATGCCCGACGTCGAGTCCGGCGCGATCAACGTCTTCCCCGAGTACACGGGCAGCCTGCTCGAGTACCTCTCCGACGACGAGGTCACCGTCACGAGCCCCGAGGACGTCTACACCGCACTCGGCGACGCGCTGCCCGAGGGCCTCACGGCGCTCGACTTCGCCGAGGCCACCGACCAGGACTCCTACACGGTGCTGAAGAGCTTCGCCGAGGAGAACGACCTGAAGACGATCGGCGACCTGAAGAACGTGTCGTCGCAGGTGACGATCGGCGCCGCTCCCGAGTTCGAGCAGCGTCCGTACAGCCCGGCTCGCGCCAAGGAGGTCTACGGCGTCGATCTGACGTTCTCGGCCACCGGCCAGACCACGCTCGAGTCGCTGCTCGCCGGTTCGATCCAGGTGGCCGACATCTACACGGCCGACCCGGCGTTCGAGACCGAGGACATCGTGGCCCTGGAGGACCCCGAGAACCTCATCATCTCGTCGAACGTCGTGCCGATCGTCTCGAGCGACATCGCCGATGAGGTGTCGGATGTCCTGAACGCGATCAGCGCGAAGCTCACCGGTGAGGAGCTCGTCGCCCTCAACGTGCAGAGCACGGTCGACCAGAAGTCGTCGGCCGACATCGCGAAGCAGTGGCTCACCGACAACGACCTCATCTGAGTCGCAGAGCCTGACGGAAGTGCCCGGGTCCCAGGACCCGGGCACTTCTGCGTCCCCGTGCGTGCGCCGCGCGCCGCCCGCGGTCCGTGCGCCTGTGCCGTGCCACCCTGCCTGCGTCGGGACCGGGTCGGCTAGACGCGGGCGTCCTGCCTCGGCACCCACACCTGCTTGATGATGATGAGGATGGATGCCGCGACCGGCACCGCCACGAGCGCTCCGAGCAGGCCGAGCAGCGTGCCGCCTGCGAGCGCCCCGATCACGACGAGCGACCCGGGGATCGAGATCGCGCGGTTCATGACGCGGGGCGTGATGACGTAGGCCTCGATCTGCATGTACACGAGGTAGATGATCGCGAACACGAGCGCGGCGACGGGGTTCGTGAACAGCGCCAGACTGGTTCCGATGATCCAGAACAGCACGGATCCGACGAGCGGGATCAGGGTGATGCAGAACGCGACCGTGGCCATGAGCGGCGGGAACGGCAGACCGAGGAACAGGTACAGCAGGAACGCCAGGATCGCGTTGCAGAACGCGAGGATCACCATTCCCATGACGTAGCCGCCGACCGAGTCGGTGATCTGGTCGGTGATGTCGCTCGCCCGCGCACGGTCGCGCGCCGGGGCCAGGCGCAGCAGACCGGACTTGATGGTCGGCAGGGTGGCGACGAAGTACAGGGTGAGCACGAGCACGACGATGATGCCCGAGATGGCCGAGGCGATGCTCGCACCGACCTGCAGGGCTCCGCCCCCGATCACGGCGATGTTGCCCGGGTCGGTCAGGAACTTCTGCACGTCGGCGACGAGGTCCTCGAACTGGTCGCCGAACTGCCGCTCCAAGGTCGCGTAGATGTCGGACCGGGTGAACTCGGCGATCATGCCGGGCACCGAGCGGACGAAGCCCGCGATCTGGTCGACGACGATCGGCACGACCATCCACAGCAGCAGACCCGCGACGACGATCAGTGCCAGGATCACCGCCACGACCGACAGTGCGCGCGAGAGTCCGCGGCGTTCGAGGAACCGCACCGACGGATCGAGGCCCAGAGCCGCGAAGAGTGCGAGGGCGATGTAGATGAGCACGGTGGAGAGATTCGACAGGGCGAGGCCGAGCAGCACGGCCGCGAGACCGCCGAGCGTGACGAGGAAGCCGAACACGAACGGACGGTCGATGCGTGTCCAGAACGAGCGACTGGGCGTCATCGGCTCGACGACCTCGGCGGGGGCAGCGGTCGGCGCCGTGACGGCGTCGGCGCCGGCATCCTCCGTCGCCGCAGATTCCGTCTCGGCCCTCTCGATCCCGGCGGAAGACGGGGGGATCTCCGTCCGTTCGGATGCCGCGCCCTCCGCGCTCTCGGACCGGGACCGCTCGTCATCGCTCATGTGCTCACGATAGCGGCCGGGGTGGCTGCGCCTTCGGCATCCGTCGTCACCCGCAGGGTGGTTCAGGCCCGTGTTTCCGTAGAGTAGGGGCATGAACGCCGCCGAAGATCCCCGGGCTGAACTCCTCCGACTGCGCTCGAGCATCGACAACATCGATGCCGCTCTCATCTTCATGCTCGCGGAGCGTTTCCGTGCCACGCAGCAGGTCGGCCGACTCAAGGCGGAGCACGAGATGCCGGCATCCGATCCCGGGCGTGAGGAGCAGCAGGTCGCGCGGCTGCGGGCGCTCGCGGAGGAGGCGCATCTCGATCCGGAGTTCGCGGAGAAGTGGTTCAACTTCGTGGTGGCCGAGGTGATCCGCCATCACACGGAAGCCGCCGAAGGGCGGTGACGGGTCTTCCGGGCGAGCGACGGTGTGTGCAGCACTCACTCGCCCGGAACCCGACTTAGTTCATTGACTAAACTATGTAAGAGGTTACGCAGACGGTCCCGAACTGTCAACCGTTCTCCCCCACAGGAATCGCCCCATGCTCAACGCCGATGACGCACTCGACACGCAGGCGGCGGTACGGCGTGCGAACGTGCGCAGGGCGCTGCAGCTCGTGTTCGACGCCCCCGGCGTTCAGACGCGCGCCGGCATCTCGCGCGCCACGGGGCTCACCGCCGCCACGGCGTCGTCGCTCGTCGCCGAGCTCCTCGACGACCGCCTGGTCGTCGAGGGCGCGCAGGCCGCGAGCACCGGCGGGAAACGTGCGACGACGCTCGACATCGACGTCGACCACCACCTCATCCTCGTGGTGATCCTCCGGCCCACGGATGCGAGGATCACCCTGATCTCGCTCGCCGGAGGAGAGGTCGACGCACGGCGCGTGGACTTCACCGACGGCTCGCGCGAGCGGGTGCTGGCGACCGCGCTCTCCGCGGTCGCCGACGACTACGGCGACCGCCTCCTCATCGCCGCAGTGCAGCTGCCGGGCACCACCGACGGACGCACCGTGCTCGAGAGCGTGCAGCTGGACTGGCGCGACGTTCCGCTCGCCGAACGCCTCGAGACGGTGCTCGGCGTACCGGTGCTCCTCGTGAACGACGTGGATGCCGAGGCGATCGCCGAGGCGGGGGCCGACGGTCCGCGCTCGGGTCATCGACTCTTCATCCACGTCGGCGGCGGCATCGGCGCCGCGGTCACGCTCGACGGCGAGCTGGCGCCAGGGCCCCGCCATCGGGCCGGCGAGATCGGCCACGTGCAGGTGGTGTTCGGCGAGGCGGCCCGGGCCTGCCGCTGCGGTCGGACCGGATGCCTGGAATCCGCCGCCGCACTCGGGCCGATGCTCGGACAGGACTTCTCGGACGCGCTCGACGTCGACGAGATCAGGGCGCTCGTGGCCCGCGCCGACCAACGCGATCTCGACGAGGGCGCCCGCGCTCTGGCCAGGGCGATCAAGCTCCTCAGCGCCTTGCTGGATCCCGCCGAGATCGTGATCGGCGGACCGGGGGCCGTGCTCGGCGACCGCTTCCTCGACCTGGTCCGCGCGGAGACCGACTACGCGGCGACGGGCACCGCGCGGGTGCCCGTCCGATACGCCGATCCGGCGATCTCCCTTGCGGCAGGACCCGCGCAGGCCGCCCTCACGGCATCCCTCGGGGTGCGATGGATGCCGCCGCAGCTGCCGCGGCGGGTTCTGCAGTGAAGAGCCCTCTCGGCGGACACCCCGACCCTGCCCGGCCGGAGAGGTGACGAGCCTCGAGCCGCCTACTTGACACTGCCGGCGGTGAGGCCGCCGACGAGGCGCTTCTCGATGAGCATGAACAGGATGACGACGGGCAGGATGGCGACGATGGAGACGCCGAACACGTACTGCCAGCTCGTCTCGTACTGACCGACGAACTTCGTGAGGGCGACGGACAGCGGCTGGTTCTTGTCGGTGGAGAGGATGACGAGAGACGCGGCGAACTCGTTCCAGCAGGCGACGAACGTGAACACGATCGCCGTGACGATGCCGGGCCAGACGAGCGGCAGGTTGATCTTGAACAGCACGGTGAAGCGTCCCGCGCCGTCGATCTGCGCGGCCTCGTCGACCTCTTTGGGGATGCCGGCGAAGAACGAGTGCATGATCCACACCGCGAACGAGAGGTTGAAGGCGGCGTTGATGAAGATCATGGCTGCCCAGGTGTCGCCGAGGCCGAGGGTCGTGAACTGGCGGAAGAGCCCGGAGGTGAGCACGGCCGGCTGCAGCATCTGCGTCACGATCACGAGGAACAGGAACACCATGCGGCCGGGGAACCGGAAGCGTGCCGTGTAGTAGGCGGCGGGGAGCGAGACGAGCAGCACCAGCAGGGTCGCGAAGACGGCGATGATGATCGTCGAGATCAGGTTGTACGGCAGCGGCGTCTCGGGAGTCGACCACATCGTGATGTAGTTCTCCCAGTGCCACTCGACGGGCAGATAGGTCGGGTCGACGGAGCGGATCTGCGGCTTCGTCTTCACGGAGCCGAAGAACATGATCAGGTAGGGCAGCACGAAGATCGCGAGCACGAGGAAGCCGGCGGCCGTGCGCAGGATGACGCGGGGCAGTGTGACCTGGTCCGCGGTGTACCGGCGCCTGCGGCCGGGTATGCGAGGGGCGGGCGTGGAGCCCGAGGTGGTGACGAGGGCGGTCTCGGTCAGGGTCACGATCAGACCTCCTTCATGGGCTTGACGGCCTTGACGTAGATCGCGACGATCACGATCACGATGAGGAAGGCGACGACCGACAGCGCGCTGGCGACATCGACCTTCTTCTGCAGCTCGATGTACTTGAAGATCATCGTCATGATCGTGTCCGCGCCGTAGCCGGGGATCGACCCCGTCATGACCTTGAGGATCGGCAGGGAGTTGAACACGTTGATGATGTTGATGAGCACGGCGACCGCGAGGGCGCTGCGCAGCTGCGGGACGATGATCGTCCAGTAGGTGCGCATGGCTCCGGCGCCGTCCATCTTCGCCGCCTCGAGGGTGTCGGCCGGCACCGTCTGGAGGCCGGCGAGGATCGTGTAGGTCGTGAAGGGCAGCGACACGAAGATGGCGATGACGATCGACCAGGCGAACGCCGTGGCGGGGTTCTTGGTCCACCCGTAGCCCACGGCGTCGTCGGAGAGGCCGATGTCGTAGAGGAACTTGTTGAACACCCCGAAGTACGGCTCCAGGCTGTAGTAGAAGACCATCGTCGTCATGACGACGGACGCCGCCCACGGGACGATCACGGCCATGCGCACGGTCTGTCGTCCGGGGAAGGCCTTGTTGAGGATCTGCGCGAGTCCGAGGGAGATCACGACGGTGAAGCCCACCACGACCACGACCCACACGATCGTGCGGAAGAGGATCGGCCAGAACTCGGCGAAGCCGAACACGGTGACGAAGTTGTCGAGCCCGACGGAGCCCTTGTCGAGACCCGACAGGGAGATGTCGCGCGTGGAGTTGTAGAACATGACGCCGGCCGGGAACAGCACCACGCCGATGATGAGCAGCAGTGCCGGCGCGATCCACGGCAGTGCCTGCAGGAGATCCTTCCCGCCGGGGCGCCCACGTGCGGCGCCCCGGCGGGCGGGGGTGCGGGGGCGGCCGGTGGCCGCCCCCGGGAGGGTCTGGGACTCTGTCGTCTGGCTCATGGGAATCCCCGAACCTCACCTTCCGCGGGGCTCAGCCCGCGTCGACCTGCGCCTGGATCTCGGTCAGCACGTCCTGCGCCGGCTTGGTCTGCAGCTGGCCGAACAGCGACTTGAACGCGCCGTCGGTGGCGGACCACTTCGGGTTCGTCGACGGGTAGAACTGCGCGTCGGGGAGCACGTCGAGGAAGGGCTTGAGGGCCTCCTCGCCGGACAGCTGCTCCGCGCCGGACTTCGTGACGGGCAGGAAGCCCTCGGCCTGCACCCACGGCACGTACACGTCGGCCGAGTAGTAGTAGTCGAAGAACTTGGTGATCGCCTCCTGCTTGTCGCCGTCGTTCTGGAACGCCATCAGCTGGTCCATGACGCCGAGCGTGAACGGCGAGCCGTCCTTCGTCGGGATCGGGACGATGGAGTAGTCCAGCTCGGGGTTGCCCTCCTCGATCTGACCGACCGTGGGCGGCAGGCCCACCTGCATCCCGATCTTGCCCTGGATGAAGATGTCCATCAGCGGCGACCGCTGCGTGGAGCCGGGGTCGGCCTGGGTGGCGCCGGCGTCGATCATCTTCTTGATCTGCTCGGCACCGGCGAGGTTCTCCGGGGTGTCGATCGTGATCTCGGACGCGTCGCCGAACGAACCGCCGCCGCCCCACAGCCACACGGCGGCCTCGGCCTGGGCCTCCTCGGAACCGAGCGGCATGCCGTAGCCGGCGACTCCGCCGCCGAGCGCCGAGACCTTGGTCGCGGCATCCAGCAGCTCGTCCCACGTCTTCGGGGCCTCGGTCACGCCCGCCTGCTGCAGCAGCGTGTTGTTGACGAACAGGGCGCGTGCCGACGCGATCAGCGGCAGCGCGTAGGCGGTGCCGTCGACCTCGGCGTTCGCGATGAACGCGTCCTGGAAGTCGGCGATGGTGTCTTCCGACACGACGTCGGAGACCGGGTAGAGCAGCTCGTCGCCCACGAAGCCGGCGAACGGACCGCCGTTGTAGATGTCGGGTGCCTCGCCGGCCTGGATCTTCGTCGAGATGACCTTCTCGAGGTTGTCCCACGACTGCACCTCGAGGTCGACGGTGATGTCCGGGTTCTCCTTCTCGAACCCTTCGATCACGTCTTCCCACAGACCCTTAGTCGCATCGGAGTAGCTCGGGACGAGCAGGCTCAGGGTGTTCGCGTCGTCTCCGCCGCCGCCCCCTCCCGAAGAACCACCGAAACCGCAGGAGGTGAGCGTGAGTGTGGCGGTTGCCGCGAGTGCGACGGCGCCGAATCGCAGTGACTTCTTCATCTGTGTGGCATTCCTCACTGTGTCAGGAACCGCTCGGATGGAGCGGAGGGTCGCACAGCCGCGAGTACAGCACGCGACAGTGCGTGGTCGCCTCCCCGGAAGGATCGGCGTGGAGTTGTTCGATTATTTGTCAGGCGAATAAACAAATCAAGAGGAATCTTGCAGACCCGCTTGGTTAAGAAATACTATGATCGGAACAACTCCAAAACAATCACAATGTTGCATCGTTCGCCTCACTCGTCCCGGAGGACGCCATGACCGAGAACCTTCCCGGCGCACACATGCGCGCAGAGCTCACCTCGCAGCCCGAGACCTGGGCTCGCGCTGTCGAGCTGCGCGACGAGCAGAAGCGCCTCCCTGCCGCGGGCGAGCGCATCGCCGTCGTCGGATGCGGCACCTCCTGGTTCATGGCGCAGGCCTATGCGGCGCTCCGTGAGGGGTCGGGCCAGGGCGAGACCGATGCGTTCGCGGCATCCGAGGCCTTCGTCGACCGCGGGTACGACGCCGTCGTGGCACTGACCCGGTCCGGCACGACCACCGAGGTGCTCGAACTCGTCGAGCGCGTGCGCGGACGGGCTCGCGTGATCGGCGTCATCGGCGACGAGACGTCGCCGCTCGTGTCGCTCGTCGACGAGGCCGTGCTGCTGCCGTTCGCCGACGAGAAGTCGGTCGTGCAGACGCGCTTCGCGACGACCTCGCTCGCCCTCCTCCGCGCCTCCCTCGGCGAAGACCTCACGTCCGCGATCGACGACGCCGCCGCCGTGCTCGCCGCACCCGACGACGACGGGCTCGGGGATGCCGAGCAGTACACCTTCCTCGGTCGCGGCTGGACCGTCGGCCTCGCGCACGAAGCGGCTCTGAAGATGCGCGAATCGTCGCAATCGTGGACCGAGTCGTACGCGTCGATGGAGTACCGGCACGGTCCGATCGCCATCGCCGCTCCCGGTCGCGTGACCTGGCAGTTCGGCGACGCCCCCGAGGGGCTGGCCGCGCAGGTCGAGGCCACCGGCGCGCGTTTCGTGCAGCATCCGATCGACCCGCTGGCCGATCTCGTGCGTCTGCACCGGGTTGCGCTCGACCGCGCTGTCGCCCGCGGCCTCGAGCCCGACCAGCCGCGCAATCTCACGCGATCCGTCATCCTGGATGCATGACCTCAGCGACACCGGAGCACCCGATGACCACGCCTGATGCCGGGGACGTCGAACGCCCGGGCGCCGCGCGCTCACTGGGCGCGGGTGCTCCGGTGCTCGCCTTCGACGTCGGAGGCACCGACATCAAGTCGGCGCTGTTCGATGCAGACGGCACGGCGCTCGATCTGCGCCGCACCCCGACGCCCGGTGCGACCGGCGACCGCACGGCCGTGGTGATCGAGCGGCTCGGCGCGCTCGCCGCCGAGTACGCATCCGCGCACCCTGACGTGCTCCCGCGAGCCGTCGGGCTCGTGGTGCCTGGCATCGTCGATCCGGATGCCGGTATCGGCGTCTTCGCCAGCAACCTGGGCTGGCGCGACAGCCCGATCCGTGACCTCGCCTCGACCCGTCTCGGGCTGCCCGTCGCGTTCGACCACGACGTGCGGGCGGCGAGCTGGGCCGAGAACGTGCTCGGCGGCGCGCGGGCCTACGACGACTCCGTCGTGCTCGTGATCGGCACCGGCATCGCCGGCGCACTGATCATCGGCGGCGCCCCGTACACCGCGGGTGGATACGCGGGGGAGATCGGGCACTCCCCGATCGCCGACGGCCCCGTCTGCCCGTGCGGCGCGCGCGGATGCCTGGAGGCCGTCGCATCGGCCGGCGCGATCACCCGCCGCTACGCCGAGGCCACCGGCGTCACCCCCGACGGCGCGAAGGACGTCATCGCCCGCGCCGCCGCCGGGGATCCCGTCGCCGTCGAGATCTGGGAGTCGGCGCTCGACGCCCTCGCCCTTTCGCTCGCCCAGCTCACGGCCGTGATCGCCCCGCAGGCCATCGTGATCGGCGGCGGGCTCTCCCGCGCCGGCGCAGCGCTGTTCGACGAACTCCGCGACCGCCTCGCGGCACGACTCAGCTTCCACCGCATCCCCGACCTCGTCCCCGCCGAGCTCTCCGGCAACGCCGGCATCCTCGGTGCCGCCCTCCGCGCACGGGAGCTCGCATGATCCTCACGGTCACCCCGAACCCCGCTCTCGACCTGACCTGGCGCGTCGACCGCCTCACGGTCGGGGCGACCCACAGAGCGGATGCCGGTGCGGCGCGTGCCGGCGGCAAGGGCCTCAACGTCGCGAGAGTCGCCCATGCGCAGGGCGCCTCGACTCTCGCCCTCACGACGGCCGGCGGGCGCAGCGGTATCGCGTTCTCGGCCGAACTCGCTGCGAGCGGTGTGCCGCACCGCGTCGTGCCGGTCTCCGCGGCGACGAGGCAGAGCGTCGCGATCGTCGACGAGGAGCTCGGCGACACCACGATCATCAACGAGCGGGGCGTGAACCCCGCCGACACGGAGTGGGCGGCGCTGTTCGGAGAGGTGGTCGATGCGCTGCCGAGCGCGCGCGTCCTGGTCGTGTCGGGGAGTCTGCCGCCCGGCGCCCCCGAGTCCTTCGTCCCCCTGCTGATCGGCACGGCCCGCGACGCGGGTGTGCCGACGATCGTAGACACCTCGGGGCCGGCGCTGCTGCATGCGGCGGATGCCGGAGCATCCGTCCTCAAGCCGAACGCCGCCGAGCTCGTCGAGGCGACAGGCATCGCCGACCCCGTCGATGGCGCGCGGTCGCTCATCGCGCGCGGCGTCGAGCTGGTGCTGCTGTCGCTCGGAGCCGACGGGATGCTGGCCGTCACCGCATCCGAGGTGCTGCACGCGCGTCTCGACGCCCCGCTCGCCGGGAACCCGACGGGGGCGGGCGACGCCGGCGTCGCCGCGTGCGCCGTGCTCTTCGCGGAGGGCGTGCGCGACCCCGACACCGTGCTGCGCCGTGCCACATCGTGGTCGGCTGCCGCGGTGCTCATGCCCCTCGCCGGCGAGATCTCCGACGACTGGCGTGCTCTCGAAGACCGCCTCGTCGTCGCCTCCTACACCCCCGCCCTCCGAGAGGACTCCCCGTGACACTCGTCTCCGCCCGCGAACTGGTGACGGATGCCGCGACCCGCGGCACCGGGATCGGCGCGTTCAACGTCATCCATCTCGAGACCGGGGAGGGCCTGGTGCGCGCGGCGGAGGCTGCCCGATTGCCGGTGATCCTGCAGATCTCGCAGAACTGCGCCGACTACCACGGCGGTCTCGAACCGATCTCTCTGGCCACACTCGCGCTCGCCCGTCGCGCGAGCGTGCCCGTTGCCGTGCATCTCGATCACGCGGAGCGCCCCGAGCTCGTCGACGAGGCCGTGGAACTCGGCTTCGGCTCGGTCATGTTCGACGGCGGCGCTCTGCCCTACGACGAGAACGTGGCACTCACCGCGGCCGTCGTCGAACGCGCCCACCGCGCCGGTGTGTACGTCGAGGGGGAGCTCGGCGAGGTCGGCGGCAAGGACGGAGCGCACGCCCCCGGCGTCCGCACCGATCCGGAGGAGGCCCGCGCTTTCGTCGCGGCGACCGGAGTCGACGCGCTCGCGGTCGCCGTCGGCTCGTCGCACGCCATGACGGACCGCACGGCATCCCTCGACCTCGACCTGATCTCGCGCCTGAAGGCCGCGCTCGACGTGCCCCTCGTGCTGCACGGCTCGTCGGGCGTCGCCGACGACGTCATCGCCGCCGCCGTGCGCGCCGGCATGACCAAGATCAACGTCTCGACGCACCTCAACGGGTTCTTCACCAGGGCCGTGCGCGAGAAGCTCGCCGCCGATGAGCGGCTCGTCGACTCGCGCAGATACCTCGCGCCCGCGCGCGACGCGCTCGCCGCCGAGGCGGCACGGATGCTGCAGCTCTTCGCGCTCGCCTGACGAGACGAGCCCGGCGGTGGCGCGCGGCGTCGTCGCGGGGCGACCGCGACCCGTAGACTTTCGCTGAATTCGAGCTGCGGCGCGGGCGCCCTCCCGTCGACCGCGAGGTCCGATCCGACTGACCCGGAGGTGTTGTCGCGATGAAGCGTGCGGCGCGCCTCGAGGCGATCCTGGAGATGCTCGCGGGTCAGGGCGAGGTCGGCGTCGACGAGCTGGTCGAGCGGTTCGAAGCGTCTCCCGCGACGATCCGCCGCGACCTCGACAGTCTCGCGGCCCGCCGCCTGCTCACCCGCACGCACGGTGGCGCCGTGGGGCAGTCCGTCGCGTACGAGCTGCCCATCCGGTACAAGAGCCACCAGCAGACCGGTCACAAGGAGCGGATCGCCGCGGCGGCGGCGCGCCTCGTCGAGCCGGGAGCCGTCATCGGTCTCTCCGGCGGCACCACCACCACAGCCATCGCGGGAGCGCTCGCGGCCCGGGACGACCTCTCGGGCGTCGGCGTCACCGTCGTCACGAACGCCGTGAACATCGCTGCTCAGCTGGCGATGCGCCCCGACATCAAGGTCGTGGTGACGGGCGGTGTGATCCACTCGCGCAGCTTCGAGCTCGTGGGCCCGTTCGTCGAGCAGCTTCTCCGCGGAGTGCGCCTCGACATCGCCTTCATCGGGGTGAACGCGATGGATCCCGTCGACGGCGCGCGCACGGATGACGAGCGCGAGGCGGCCGTGAACCGCATGATGGCGGAGCGCGCACAGCGCGCAGTGATCGTCGCCGACTCGTCGAAGGTCGGTCGCGGGTCTTTCGCCTCGATCGGCGGTGCCGACCTCTTCCAGACCCTCATCACGGACAGAGGGCTCTCATCCTCCCTGCGCGAGGAGTTCGCGGCGGCAGGCTATCGCGTGGTCGTCGCTGACTGAGTCGCCGTCACCGCAGCGGCTTCGCCCTCGGTGCTGATCGGCCGGTGCCGCGACGGGTCCCCTCCCGTCGCGGCATCGGGTCGATCCGCACTCCGTCGGCGGATGGTGGGGATGTCGCGACCCCTCTCGCGACATCCCCGAGGTAGATGGTGTCCATGTCGTCTCTCGCACTCCCCAGTGCACGAGGTTCCCCATTTCCGACTGCGCCTCCCTCGCGCTCCGCTTCCGGAGCCCTTCGCGTGGCACC
Organism: Microbacterium sp. LS_15; assembly: GCF_041954735.1. NCBI lineage: Bacteria > Bacillati > Actinomycetota > Actinomycetes > Micrococcales > Microbacteriaceae > Microbacterium > Microbacterium sp. LS_15. The sequence goes on from NZ_JAVAYD010000017.1 coordinate 21,233, forward strand.
CTCTGCAGATCAGGAGAGGGCGCACCCTCCTCTGATACATCGAGTGGAGAAAATCTCTAGAACCCGTCGCCGTGGCAGTGGAACGGGGCGCGGAGACCCGTGGACTCGGATGCCGCGGCCAGTGCCACTGCCGGAGCATCGCCGCCCGCGAGCCGGAGGTGCAGGGCGGCGAGGAGCTCGCAGGCCACGTCGTCGGCGACCACGACCGGGGCTGCGATGACGCAGCGGGTGCCGGCGTGCAGCCAGACGCGCGTCATGCCCAGTGCCTCCTCACCCCAGTGGACCGATGATCGCCCGAGCTCGCACGCCGACAGCACGACCGTGTCGGGCGGGCGTGGGATCAGGTCGACGTCGTATCCGAACAGCGTGCCGTCGACGAGCTCGAAGCCTGAGAACAGCGGGTTGTCGACGGCGTGACGGCCGTGCGCGGCGATGTGCAGCACGTCGGTGCGCCCGGCGAGCTCGGTGATCGCGTCGACCCGAGCCTCCTCGCCGGCGAACACCTCGGCCGTGCCCCAGGCGCTCGCCGCCGTGCGGACCTCCTCGCCCGCGCGGGCGACGCGAGGCCCGGCTGCGAAGCCTGCACGGGCTCGCCGCCGCGGCGCACGGTCCTCCAAGAGGCGCGACACCGAGGTGGCGATCGTGAACGGGATGCCGGACAGCCCGGGGAGCATGGCCCACGGGATGCCGCCGAGGATGCCGGGGATCGTCAACGCCAGCCGTGACGCCTGCGGGGCGGCGGCGCGCGCGGGCGCGAACAGCGACTCGTCGAGCGCGCGCAGCCGGTCGTCGAGGGATCGGCCGACGGTCGCCGCCATCGGGCCGCCGTGCGTGAGGGCGGCGACGTCGAGGTCGGCGCGCAGTCCGTCGAGGGCCGCACGGATGCGCGGCCAGGGCAGCTCGACGATCGACGCCCCTGCCGCCGTGACGACCGTGCAGAGCAGGTCCGTCCCCGTGTACACGTAGGCGAGGACCGCGGTCTCGTCGTCGAGCCGCGCCCTGGTCGTCGCGAGGTCGAGGCGTCCGCGGTGGGCGCCGGCGCCGGTCGACGACCACTGCCGGTCACGCACCCGGTCGCGCAGCGCTCTCACCCGGGCATCGGCGGTCCAGTCCGAGCCGGCGAGGTCGGCGCGCAGCATCCGCAGTTCCGCGAGGTCGGCCGCGAGATCGGCGTCGTGCGGCGGACGGACCGGGGCGACCCGCTGGCTCAGGTGCCTCGCGCGCTCCGACCACTCGAACAGCACGCCCGGATCTCGCGTGCGAGCGGCCGCCCTGAGCCCCGTGAACATCAGCTCGGTTCCGTGCATCGCCACCGACGCCTGCAGGTCGAGGGCGCCGAACGACTGTTGCCAGGCGGTGAGCAGGTCGAGTCCGGCGGCCGCGGCGCGCAGGGCGGCGGCATCCTTCCCCGCCTTCGCCGCCCGCACCGCCCGCACCTCGTGGGCGCGCAGCCGCAGCGGTGTCGGGGTGTCGTCGGCGAGGCGCGGCATCCGTCCCTCGCCGACGAGCCGCGAGGTGAGGCTCAGCGCGGTCGCCTCCGAGCGGAAGCCGCCCGCCGTGAGCGCGCGCTCGGTGCGCGCGAACGCGGCGGCGTCGACAGCGCGCTCCGGGTGCGCCCGCAGGGATGCTTCAAGGCGCACGGCCTCGGCCCGCGCCGACCATCCGTCGCTGCCGAGGGCCGCGAACCGGCGCGCGGCTCTCGCTGCGGTGCGCTCGGCGGCTGCGGCGTCGTGCCGCAGCAGCGACCGCGCGAGGTGGAACTCGGCCTCGCCGCGTGCCTGACGCATGCGCTGCGTCCCGAAACGTGTCGCGACCTCGTCGAGCAGCGCTTCCGCCTCGGTGGTCAGCCCGGCGTCGCGGAGCACTTCCGCGCGGTCGAGGTCGCTGATCGCTGCGGCCAGGTCGCTCGTGGCGGCGAGCGTGGGGCGAGAGGCGGTCATGAGCTTCAGCGCCGTGACGAGATCGCCGCCGAGCAGCGCGGCGTATCCGAGGTTGTGCCGCGCCTCGGCGAGAGGTTCCTCCTCTCCGAGCGTCTCGTATACGGCGATGGCGCTGCGCAGGTCGGCGGTGCAGTCGTCGAGCCGGTGCCGCTGCATCCCGACGATCGAACGGCTCATGAGCAGGTTCGCGCGTTCGATCGAGTCCTCGTCGAGCGCGTCGATCGCCCGCGTGAGCGCCTGATCCGCCTCGTCGAGTCGTCCGCCGTGCATGAGCAGCGTGCCCAGCTGGCCGTCGAGCACGGCGACGGTGTCGGTGCGCAGCCCCGGTCGCGCGAGGGCTTCGCGTGACAGGCGCTCGGCCTCGCCCGGCGCACCGGTCTGCGCCAGCACGTACGCCATCGTGCCGTCGATGCGCGCGCGCAGGTCGGCGTCGTCGCCGACGCGGGCGGATGCCGTCACGAGCGCGCGCCGCGCCCGACCGAACCGCCGCGAGTTGGCCGCGTCGACGCCACGCTGATGCAGCTCGCGCGCAGACAGGGGCATCATCCCAGAATGCCGGTCGACAACGCGGCGCGGAAGGGTCGTGACGGCATCCGTCGCCGGACGCCGTCACGAGCGGCTACTCCCGCGGAGCAGGCAGGGTCTTCAGCACCGCGGCCACCGCCTTCGCCGCCGTGGCCGTCGAGACGCCTTCCCGCGGGACGGAGCCGAGCTGCGCCGCGACGCGCCCCGCGACATAGGGTGCCGCGAACGAGGTGCCGCTCCAGATGGCGAACCCGCCGCGGTAGTCGTCGGGGTCGATCGTCTCGCGACGGAGTCCGTCGACATCGGCCCTGCACGACGCCTGCTCGCCGCCCACGAACGCCGGCGACGTGCTCACGACCGCCGCCCCCGGGGCGTACACCTGCACCCAGGGTCCGACGTTCGAGAACAGCGCGACCGAGCGCGCCGACGGGTTCAGCGCCCCGACCGACACGAGCGGCGCGTCGTCGTCGTGCGGGATGCCGTTGTCGGACCCCGGCCACGGCCACAGCGACGCCGGGAACGACGGTCGGTCGATCGCGTCGTTGCCCGCCGAGCACACGACCACGCACCCCAGCTCCCTCGCCTTCGTCAGCAGGGCGGTGAGGGTGGTGCTGAACAGGCCGTCCTGCGGGGTCTCGTGGTAGTAGCCGAGCGACAGGTTGAGCACGTCGATCGGATGCCCGGTCGACGGGTCCTCCCGGTGCCGCCGCAGCAGCTCGACCACCTGCGCGACCGTCGTGAGGAACGTGCTCTCGTCGATCACCCCGAGTGCGCCGGCCATGCGCACCGACAGGATGTCGGCATCCGGAGCGCTCTGCCGGATGATCCCCGCGATGAACGTGCCGTGCCCCGCGACCGCGTCGATCTCGCCGTCGAGCTGGCCGTACAGGTCGGGGTAGCGCTCGGGGTCGGCGTCGTCGGTGAGGCCCACGGGCACGCCGTCGAGCTCGACGTGCCGGGTGACGACGTCGTCGGGCAGCCAGTCGTGCACGCCGCACCCGGTGTCGAGCACGGCCACGACAGGGCGTCGCCCGCGTTTCGGCGACGGGCCGCGGCGCGGTGCCGGGCCCAGCCAGCTCACCGGCTGCCGGGCGCCGCGCCCCGGTTCGAGGTAGTCGTCGCTGCCGCCCACCCCGGCGCCGCGCACCGGGTTGGTGCGGCTGAAGGGATTCGTGCGGCTGAAGGGGTTCGTGCGGCTGAACGGGTTCAGGCCGACCGGGTCGATCGACAGCACGTGCTCGAGGCTCGTGCGCGGCATCGACGACCTCGTGCGCCTCCTGGCGCGCTGCAGCACTCGCCATGCGTCCGGCGGCACGGGCGATTCCCCGCGCGCGGGTTCATCGGGGGTCGTGAGATGCGCGCGCAGGAAGCCGGGCACCCCCGGCAGCAGATCGTCGGCGTACAGGCGCGACTCCGGTGACTCGACGTCGAGCTGCCAGCCGAAGGATGCCGCGGCCTCCTGCAGCGCCTTCACCTCGCCGTCGTACGCCTCGTGGTCGTTGTCGCGGTCGAACGTGATGAGCAGTCGCTCGGGCAGATACGCGGTCGGGAAGGCACGGACGCCCCCGACCGGTTCGACGTTCGGATCGAGAGCCGTCCCGCGACGGATCGACCCCTCCGCTCTGTCCTGCCAGCTCCAACCCCTCGGCTGCTCCATGGTCGGTCGTCCCCTCCTCGCGGGCGCACCCGCATCCTGTGCGGGCGGGCCCGCGGTGTGTGCGGGCGGACCCGCGGTGGATCACAACTCGAACTGCGGTGTCGACAGCGTGCGTTCCTCGTCGCCGACCGTGGTGGTGAGGCGCACGCGGGTGAACCCGTCTGGCACCTCGTCGAACGTGAAGCGCCCGGTCTCGCTGGGCGTGACGCTGCGGACGCGGTCGTTCTGGGCGAGCTCGACCACGGCGGCCGCCGTGTCGACCCACCCGTCGATGCGGTGGCGGCCGCTCGCCGTGCGGGTCACGTGCAGCAGGATGCTCGTCGTGCCGTCGCTGAACTGCAGGGTGAGCGCGTCGGTGCCGCTGCGCACCGCGCCGAGCGGCTGCTCGACGAGGGTCAGCAGCGCGTACTCCTCGCTGAGGCCCTCGGCGGCGACGGCCGCGATCATCCGGTCGATGAGCGTCGCAGGCACCGGATCGACGTCCCGCCAGAGCGCGCGCAGCCGCGCGAACAGCTCAGCATCCTCCTGGTCGTGCTCGCTCACGGTGCGCCCTCGGTCCGCGTGGTCGGGGCGTCGAGCAGCGCGCGCAGCTTGGCGAGGCAGCGCTGCCGGGTGGGTCCGATGCTGCCGACGGGCATCGCGAGGTCGGCGGCCAGACGGGTGTAGTCGGGACGGTCCTCGAACGCGATCACGCGCAGGAGCCGCTGGCACCGGTCGGCGAGGAGGCGGACGGCCGCCCACAGGCGCCGGTTCTGATCGCCGGTCGCGGCGTGCTCCTCGGCGGATTCCTGCTCGGGGAGCAGCGCGTCGAGAGCATCCGTCTCGGTGGTGTCGATCCGTCCGTGCGCTTTGCCCGCCCGCCAGGCCTCTCGCCTCGCGGTCGTCGTGAGCCAGGCGGCGATCGCGCGCGACTCGGTGATCGAGCGCCCGCCGCGCACCAGCTGCATCCAGGTCGTCTGGATCACGTCCTCGGCGAGCGTGCGCTCGAGTCCGTAGGCACGCACGACGTGCCAGAGCACAGGCGTCATCAGCCGCACGAGGTCGTCCATCGCGCGGCTGTCGCCGTCCCGCCATGCGTCGAAGTATCCGGCGGCGAGCTTCCAGCGTGCCGCGCCGTCGTCCGGTGCAGGATCGAGGCCGGCTCCGGGTGGGCCGTCGATCATGAGACTCATTGTGATCACACCTCTCAGGAGTGCGGCAAGAGGCTGCTGATACATGGACTCGGTCGATCTCCCGCACCGGGTCGTCGACGGGCCGACGTCGGGGAGCGGATACCGTGGAGAGGTGACCGTCCTCGCCGTCCTCCTGTTCCTCAACGCCGCCTTCAACGCCCTCGTCTGGCCGCGCTTCTACACCCGCATCGCGAAGGATCCCCGCGCTCGGGATGCCGCGGGCAAGCCCACGACCTTCCTCACCGTGCACGTGGTGCTGATCTCGATCGCCCTCGTGCTCGCCCTCGCCTCGGCGCTCGCCGGCATCGCGGCGCTGACCGGGTCCCTGTAGCGGCCGCCTCGGTCAGGCCGACTCGTACCTCTTCGCGTGCTCGGCCCACCGCGACTCGACCGGAAGGGCGCGCAGCGCGCGGTTGCCGACGGCGAGGGCGACGGATGCCAGGCACAGGCCGGCGCAGACGAGCAGCGTCCCCTCCCGTCCGAGCCAGGCGAGCCCGAAACCCGCGACGAGCGGGGCGAGAGGCAGCGCCCCCATCGCGAGCACCCCGGCCGCGCTGTTCGCCCGCCCGAGCAGTCGGCTCGGCGTCGCCACCATGAAGTAGCCCATCATCCCGGCGTTGAGTGCGGGCAGCAGCAGCACCGATGCCCCGAGCACCGCCACGATCCCCCAGGGCTGATCGACCCAGCACAGCACGACGGTGCCGACCGTCGCCGTCGCCAGACCCGCGATGGCGATCGCGCCCGCGCCGAACCGCGGCACGAGAAGGGGAGCGACGATGGCCCCGCCCAGCATGATCGCACCGACGGCCGCCCCGAGGGTGCCGATCAGGACCTCGGAGTGACCGGCCTGCTGCAGCGCGTAGATGACGGTCGTGATCGCGGCGTTGAACCCGAGGTTGATCACGGTGACGGTGAGCAGCACGCCACCGAGATCGGGCCGAGACAGCAGCCAGGAGAACCCCTCGCGCAGCTCGCTCCACGCGCTCGCGGGGGTTGCGGGCGCGTCGCCCTCACGGTCGTCGGGCTCGACGGGGGGATCGGATGCCGCGGGCTCGCCGCGCCGCAGCATCCACGCCGTCGCGCCGGCGACGAACTGGCAGAGCGTCATCGCCGCGCCGATCGCCCAGCCGCCCAGGCTCAGGAGCAGCCCGCCGAGGGGGCCTCCGGCGAGCTGCAGTGCGGCGTCACGGCCCTGGTTCGCGGCCTGAGCCCTGCCCATGGCGTCGTCGGGCACGATCTCCTTGATCGCGCTCTCGCCGGCGACGTCGAAGACGCCGCTGCGCGCGGCGAGCAGCACGTTGGCGATGAGCAGGGTCGTGAAGGTCAGCGCATCGGCGAGCGCGAACGCGGTGAACGCGCCGGCGAGCAGCACGCCGAGGAGCGATCCGACGATCATGAGGTCGATGCGTGCGTGCCGGTCGGCGAGGATTCCGCCGGCGAGGGTGAAGACGACCTTCGCGACCATGCCGGCACCGCCGATGATGCCGGCCTGGGCGGGGTCGTCGGTGACGATCAGCGCGAGCAGCGGGACCGCGAATCCGAACAGGGCGGCGGCGAGTCCCTTGCTGGTGTCGCTCGCGAGCCAGATGAGATAGCGCGGGCTGCGCCAGAGGCTCGTGGGGGTCGTCGCAGTGGTCATGAGCGCCAGCGTAGAAGGCCGCCGAGAATTGCGCAACATTTCTTGCGCAACTTTCGGTGCGCGTATGATCGGACCATGACCGGAGGAGCGCAGGGAGACGATCCCGTCTGGATGACCTCCGCCATGCTCAAGGCCTACGCCCACCCCCTCCGCCGCCGCATCCTCAAGCTCCTCGCCCGCCACGACCACATGCGCGCCGCCGACATCGCGGCCGAGCTGGACGTGCCGGCGAACCGCGTGAGCTTCCATCTGCGCGCCCTCGCCGACGCCGCCCTCATCACCGAAGCCCCCGAGCACGCCCGCGACCGCCGCGACCGGGTCTGGACCGCCGTGCGAGGAGCCATGAGCGTCGGCGACCCCGACCACCCGGTGGCCGACGAGGAGCTCGGCGGAGCGGTCGTGCAGGCCGTCGCCGCAGAGCACCAGGACCTGCTCCAGCGCGTCGTCGCGTGGGCGCCGGAGTACTACGGCGGTCGCTCGCCCGGCATCCGCGCCGTGTTCCAGCAGCGCACCACACGGCTCACGGAGGCCGAGTTCGAGGCGCTCCTGCACGAGTTCGACGAGGCGTTCGAACGGGCAGAGGCCGCCCATGACGAGAACGACCCCGACGGCCGCTTCTGGCAGGTCGACATCGTCGCCGCCGACGACACGATCTGAGCAGGAGGCCCCGGCTCAGTCGTCCGACTCGTCCCTGGCACCGCTCACGATGAGGATGCGGCGCAGATGCATGGCCGACAGCACGCCCGTGCCCATGGTGCTGCCGACGTCGATCGTGCGGTCGTCGACCCGCTCGAGCAGCAGGCGGATCGCGCGCGCGGCGTCGCCGCGGAGGCGGTGGGCGTCGGCCGTCGTCGGATCGTCGAGGGCGATCGCGTCCGCGACGGCATGGCAGGCGGCCGACAGCGGCTCGGGCAGCTCGGGGTCGAGGCCGAGCGAGCCGGGGCGATCCCAGATCGTGTCGGCCGTGGCGTCGGCGATGTCGCGGATCAGGTGCGCGATGCGGTCGAGTCGTCGCAGATCCTCGTGGATGTGCTGCGTCTCGCCCCGACGCCCTCGCGCGCGGGGGTTCACGCGCCGGCTGTCGTCGGCCTCGGCGAGCGCGGTGCGCAGCGACGCCGTCGTGTCGGCGAGCGACGCGGCATCGTCCGCCCACTGCTCGTGCTCCGGCGGCCACGACTCCGTGATCGCGTAGCCGATGTCGTGCAGGTGGTCGCTGAGCTGTCGTCGGAAGGCGTCGACGCGCGCCGCCGCGACGAGAGTGGTGGGCGCGGGGGCGATCACGACGTTGACGATCAAGCCGACGACCACGCCGACCGCCATCTGGGCGAGGTATCCGAGCGAGTAGTCGTCGGCATCCTGACCTCCGACGATGAGCACGAAGAGGGCGGCGATCGGGACGTACTCCTTGCCGACGCCGAACCAGCCCGTTCCCGACAGCAGCACGCCGACGCCGACGACCACCGGGATGGTCCACCACGTGGGGCCCACCGTGAGCACGACGACCGTGGCGAGGCCGATGCCCGCGACGAGGCCGAGCAGGGTCTGCAGGCCCGACCGCACCGAGCCCATCAGCGTCGGATACATGCTCACGAGCGCGCCGAGCGGGGCGTAGTACGGGTACTCGTCGGTGACGCCGGGCATGTGTGGGGCGATCCACCAGGCCAGTCCCACGGCGAGCGCGGTCTTCGCCACGAGCAGCAAGCGCGCGGGCTGCACGGCCTCGCGCAGCGACTCCACGATCGCCGGTCGACGTTCGCGGATTCGCGAGCGGATCTTCGTCACGGCATCCTCTCGGTCGTCCTCCCCGCATGCCGACGGTAGTCGCTCGCCCGGCGCCGGCGAACGGGGTTGCCTCGCCGGTGCAGGCCGGGTAGGGCGACCCGGCCGTCTCTGTTCGCACAGTTCGGGGGCCGACACGCCGGATGTCGGACGGATGCCGCGAAGCAGTCCGCCGTGTGGCGTGTCGGCCCCCGAGGCGGGTCAGCCGGCGGGACGGGAGAAGCCCCGAGTCAGGGCTTCGCCCTCCGGAACGCGAGGAACGAGACGACCGAGAGCACAGCCACGATCACGAGTCCCCACAGCGCGAGGCCGAGGGCGCCCAGGTCGCCGATCCCGCGTCCGACCTCCAGCCACAGCTCCAGCCGGGTCACGAGGAACACGAGGGCGAGGAGCACGAGTGCCAGTCCGACGCCCACGACGGTGAGCACCACCGGGCCCCAGCTCTTGAAGATCGTCGCCCCCGTGAAGCCGAGCATGAACAGGAACAGGGCGAGGGTGAAGAACACCACGAACGCGCCGGCCGGCCCCGCCTCCCACAGCCAGGGCAGATGGAAGACGTACCCGTTCACGCCCCAGCCGTTGGTCGCGAGCTCGATCGCCCCACCGAGCAGGAAGACCAGGCTCAGCAGCGCGCTGCCGAGGACCGCCGTCGCGAGGGTGCCGAGGAAGAACTCCCTCCTCGTGATGCTCATGGCCTGCGAGAACGGGAAGGTGAGGGTCATCGCCGAGATCCCGATCGCGAAGAAGTACCAGAGCGGGGCCTGCCCGCCACCGCCGTACTTCGGGCCGTCGACCGGAATCATCGCGTAGATGAGCACCGAGATGACGACGGCGGAGCCGAGCACGATCAGCGGAACCCAGATGAACGTCTGGCGGTTGATCAGCTGCAGGCGGATGACGTTGAGTGTGCGTCGCATCAGCGGACTCCTTCCTTCACGGCGGCGTCTTTCGTCGCTGATTCCGCCTTCTGCGTGAGGCGGACGATCAGCTGCTGCAGCGAGACGGGAGCCAGATCGAGACCGGATGCCGAGATCTCGGCGCGCTCGGCGGGCGACACGTGTCCGAGCACGGTGATCGACGCCACGCGGCCGAGCGACTCACGGTGCAGCACCTCGCGGCCGGAAGCCCAGGCGTCGACCTTCTCCGCGTCGCCGACGACGGTCACGGCGCGGTCGCGCACGGCATCCGTGTCCTCCTCGAGGAGGATTCGACCGTTGTCGATCACGATGACCTTCTCGATGAGGTTCGAGACCTCGTCGATGAGGTGCGATGACAGGATGATCGTGCGCGGATGCTCGGCGTAGTCCTCGAGCAGGCGGTCGTAGAAGATCTGCCGCGCCACCGCATCGAGACCCAGGTACGGCTCGTCGAAGAACGTCAGCTCGGCGCGGGAGGCGAGACCGATGATGACTCCGACGGCCGAGAGCTGCCCGCGAGACAGCTTCTTGATCGTCTGCTTCATCGGGAGCTGGAACTCCTCGATCAGCTCATCGGCCAGCTGATGGTCCCAGTTGCGGAAGAACAGGCTCGCGGCCTTGAAGGCGTGACGCGGATACGCGTCGTCCGGGTACTTCTGACTCTCGCGCACGAAGCAGATCCGGTCGAGCACGTGCGCGTTCTCGTACGGGTGCTCCCCGAAGACCCTGACGTCGCCGGAACTGGCGAAGTTCTGCGCGGTGAGGATCGACATGAGAGTCGTCTTGCCCGCGCCGTTGCGGCCGAGCAGCCCGTAGATCGAGCCCGCCTCGAGACGGAGCGACACGTTGTCGAGTGCACGCTTGTCCTTGTAGCGCTTGGTGAGGTTCTGCACCTCGATGACGGCGGTCATGCGGGGTTCTTCCCTTCTGTGGAGGCCGCCCGCTCGGTCAGCAGGGCGGCGAGGTCGGAGGCGCTGAGGCCCAGGGTGCGGGCCTCGGCGAGGAGCGGGTCGAGGTAGCGGTCGGCGAACGCGGCCCGGCGTTCGCCGAGCACGATCTCCCGCGCGCCCTCCGCGACGAACATGCCGATGCCGCGGCGCTTGTACAGCACTCCCTTGTCGGTGAGCATGGCGACTCCCTTCGCTGCCGTGGCGGGGTTGATCCGGTAGAAGCCGGCGAGTTCGTTTGTCGAAGGCGCCTTGGTCTCCTCCGCGAGCGAGCCGTCGATGATCGAGTCCTCGATCTGCTCGGCGATCTGGAGGAAGAGCGGCTTGCCTTCTTCGATCACGAGTCCTCCGCTGTTGTTGTTTGGTTAGTTACTCGACTAGGTAACCATCTAACCCGGCGCATGTCAACGGCGCGTGTTCCGGTGCGGGTCGTCACGGCATGCTGCGCGGGCCCCGGGTCGGTGAGCGAGCGGAGCGAGATGAGACGTCGGTCGTCAGGCGCGCGGGCTCCCGACGTACATCGACCCGTGCAGTTCGGCGACGTGGTCGAAGGCGAGGCGGCTCGCGGCCGCGGCATCCCGAGAGCGGAGCGCATCGACGAGACGCGCGTGCTCCTCGTTCGACTCCCGCAGGTAGTCGATGCGGTAGGGGATGAAGTAGGCGTAGAGCTCGTGCGAGACACGCTGGTGCAGGTCCGCGGCGCCGGCCGCCCCCGCCATCCGCACGAGCACCTCGTGGAATGCGGCGTCGGCGGTGCGGAACCCCGTCCAGTCGGGCACGGACCGCATCTCCTCGACGAGGGCGTCGAGCTGCGCCAGCGCCTCCTCGTCGGCGGAGGCACTGGCGATCGCGGCGAGCCCTGCCTCGAGCGCGGCGCGCTGGTCGATCAGAGCGTGCACGTGCGCGGCATCCGCTCTGTAGGCGTCGATCTCGACGACCGTGCCGACCGCCGGTGCGTCGGCGATGAACGTTCCGCCCGCGTGGCCCTTGCGTCGCACGACGACGCCCTCGTCGCTCAGCGCACGGTACGCGCGCCGCACGGTCATCTCGCTGACCTCGAACGCCCGCGCCGTGTCGTCGGTGCTGGGCAGGCGCTGCCCCGGCGTGAGCATGCCCAGCTCGACCGCCAGCGAGATCCGTGCACGGACCGTGTCGACGGCCGTCGTGCGGCGGATCGCGCCGAGCGCCGGGGAGGCCAGGTCCATCGTCATCGTCTCTCGGTCGGCACCGGTCGGCCGGGACGCGCCCGGCTCAGCCTGCCGCGCGATCCTCCGCGCGGTCCGATGCGGCGGGTTCCTCGACGAGCTCGGCGTCGAGGCGGAACCGCCTGCCCCACACGATACCGACGACCATCGCGACCACGGGGATCAGTGCGAGCACGGTGCTCACGGCCACGCTGCCCCCGGTCACGAGCGTGAAGTTCGACAGCACGAGCCACAGCGCGAACGCGAGTCCGACGACAGACAGGATCGGGAAGACGCGCGCCTTCATCGACCGACCGGATGCCAGCTCGGGGCGTCGTGCGAAGAACACGAGCACGGCGATCGAGGTCGTCAGCATGAGCAGCACCATGCCGACCGTCGCGACCCCCGCCATCGAGCCGAACACCCCGACGAGCGGGTCGAGGCCGAGCAGGGCGAGAGCGGCCAGCACGATCGCGGCGGTGATCGTCTGCACGATCGACGAGAACGCCGGGGAGTGGTGGGTGGCGTGACGGCGTCCGAGACGGGCGGGCAGCACCGCCTTGTGCGCGAGCGTGAACTGGTAGCGGGCGATCACGTTGTGGAACGAGAGCACGCAGGCGAACAGGCTCGTGATGAGCAGCACCTGCACGATGTCGCGCAGGATCGGTCCGAGGTACTGGGTCGTGGTGTCGAGCAGCAGGTTGCCTTCGCCGGCGAGGGTCTGCTGCGCCACCGCGACCGCGTTGCTCGCGCCGACACCCGTGACCAGTGCCCAGCACGAGATGGCGTAGAAGACGCCGATGATGATGACCGCGAGGTACGTCGCGCGGGGGATGGTGCGCTCGGGTGACCGGGCCTCGTCGCGGAAGACGGCCGTCGCCTCGAATCCGATGAACCCGGTGAGCGCGAACAGCACGGCCACGCCGATGCCGCCGGTGAAGACGTTCGCGGGATCGAAGGTCTCGAGCGCGATGCCCTCGGCGCCGCCTGTGGCGAAGATGACGACGTCGAGCACGACGACGACGAGGATCTCGAGGGCGAGCGCGATCCCGAGCACCTTGGCGCTCAGCTCGATGTGCCGGTATCCGAGCACGGCCACGATCGCCATGGTGGCGAACGAATAGAGCCACCAGGGCAGGCTCGGTCCGCCGAAGAACGTGACGAGGTCGTCGACCGCCCACCCCATGTACCCGTACACGCCGACCTGGATCGCGGTGTACGCGACGAGCGCGGTGAACGCAGAGCCGAGTCCGAACCGCGATCCGAGTCCGGCGGTCACGTACGAGAAGAACGCGCCGGCCTCCTTCACGAACGGTGTCATCGTGACGAATCCGACGGAGAACACGAGCAGGATGACGGCCGCGAGGGCGAAGCCGATCGGGGCGCCGGCGCCGTTGCCGGAGCCGATCGCGATCGGCACGTTGCCGCCGATCACGGTGAGGGGAGCGGCGGCGGCGATCACCATGAAGACGATCGCGCCGGTGCCGAGCTGGCCGTCGAGGCGCTGGCGCGGCTCGGCGATGGGGGAGACGGTCATGTGGTCTCTTTCGACGAGCATCCGGAGGGGATGCGGGAGAGGAGGGGGTCAGTACAGATCAGTGCGGCGGTCGGCGAGGTACGGGTTCTCCCGTCGCGCGCGTCGCGTGGCCTCGGGATCGATCGTGGCGATCAGGAGGCCGGTGTCGGTGGGTCCGAGGGAGTCGAGCACGACGCCCTCGGGGGAGACGATGCTGCTGCGGCCGACGTACGTCAGGTCGCCTTCGGTGCCGGTGCGGTTGACGTAGACGACGTGCACCTGGTTCTCCCACGCCCGCACGGGGATGAGCCGTTCGGCGATGTGCGCGTAGGGCTCCATCTGCGCGGTAGGGACGATGACGGCATCCGCCCCGCTGAGGGCCGCCGCGCGGACGGTCTCGGGGAACTCGACGTCGTAGCAGATCAGCACCGAGATCATCACGCCGTCGATGTCGATCGTGGGCGGAAGGGTGTCACCCGGCACGAAGAGGCTGCGATCGAGGTCGCCGAAGAGGTGGGTCTTGCGATAGCGGAGCAGCTCGGCCCCGCTCCGGTCGATCGCGACGAGGGAGTTCGTGATGCCGCCGTCGGGCAGTGTCTCCGGCAGGCCGGCGATGATCGCGATGCCTTCCGTGCGCGCGATCTCCGCGATCCGCTCGACGAGCTCTGGCGCGGCGAGCGGGGCGAGTGCGTCGCCGATGTTGTAGCCGGTGACGAACATCTCGGGCGTGACGAGCATGTCTGCTCCCCGCGACGCGGCATCGCGAGCCGCGTCGGCGATCACCGCGAGGTTCGCCTCGACATCGCCGGCGATGCCGTCGTGCTGCAGTCCGGCGATGGTCAGGGTCATGCGGGGGCTCCTCGGGTACGTCGTCGTGATCCATCTAATAGATCAATGTGATCCATTAGATGACCATTGTGTGACGATCGTGTTTCCCCCGCAAGAGGCAGGCGGGAGTTCCGACGGGCCGCCTCGCAGAGCGCTGCTGCACGAACGCCCGCTCGTAGGCTGGACGGGTGGAGTTCCCCTTCAGCCGCCTGCGTCGTCGCCCCGACGTCGAGGCTGAGAACCTGCAGGCGTACGACGCGACCGACCTGCTGCTCGTCGACCGGGCGCTCGCCTCTGGCATCCCCGGCACGGAGATCGCGGTGATCGGCGACGAGTACGGAGCGATCGCTCTGCCTCTCGTCGCCGCGGGACTCGAGGGCGTTCGCGTGCATCAGGACCTCGCGTCCGGCCGTCGCGCGCTCGATCTCAACGCCAGCGACCTCGGACTCACGGGGTACGCGTCGCACGAGCTGGATGAGTCGCTGCTCGCGGGGGCGAGACTCGTGCTGCTGCAGCTGCCGAAATCGCTCGCCGAGCTCGAGGAGATCGCGGATGCCGTCGCGCGCCGGGCCGCGCCCGACGTGGTGCTCGTCGCGGGCGGCCGCGTCAAGCACATGACCCTCGCGCAGAACGATGTGCTCGCGCACCGGTTCGCGGCCGTGCAGGCGCAGCGGGCGGAGCGGAAGTCCCGGCTCGTCATCGCCTCGGAACCGCAGGATGCCGCGGGCGAGCCGCCCTTCCCCGTCGTCCGGCAGCATCACGGGCTCACGCTGGTCGCGCACGGCGGCGCCTTCGCCGGTGCGAAGCTCGACATCGGCACACGCGTGCTGCTCGACGTGCTCGGCCTGGACCAGAACGCCTCGGCTGCGGTCGACACCCCCGACGATGCGGGCGCCTCCGCGTCGGTCGTGGACCTCGGCTGCGGCACCGGCGCGCTCGCCGTGTCGTACGCGCTCGCGCACTCTTCGGCCCGCGTGATCGCGACCGACCGCTCCGCCGCGGCGGTCGCCTCGGCACGGGCCACGGCCGCCGCGAACGGCGTGGCCGACCGGGTCGAGGTCATGCACGACGACGCGGCATCCGCACTCCCCGACGGGATCGCCGACGTCGTGCTGCTGAACCCGCCGTTCCACCTCGGCACGAGCGTCCACACCGGGGCGGCGACCCGGCTGTTCGAGGCCGCCGCGCGCATCCTCCGCCCCGGCGGCGAACTCCTCACGGTCTACAACTCGGCGCTGGGCTATCGCGCGGAACTGACCCGTCTCGTCGGCCCGACCGAGCAGATGCACCGCACCCCGAAGTTCACGGTGACGCGCAGCATCCGCCGCTGACGGCAGCCGGGGAAACGCCCGAGAAGCGGCAAGCGACGCGGTGTCCGAAAGCCGCGCAATCCCCCGGTCAGGTCAAGAAAGTCGAGCGCCCTCACAAATGCGGATTTGCCCCTGACCGGCCATTTCGTTACGTTGGTCTGTGGGCCTGACGGCCCGAAGACCAGTCCGCGACCGCGTCCTTCTTTCGAATGTGCTGTGCTGCGAAGAGGCGTGGGCGTACGGTCGATGCTCTATCGCGGTGGATCCGAAATCCGCCGTCCGCGCCGCCACAGCACCACGTCGAAACGGCCGGGAGCGTCACCCGGGCGTAACCGAAGCAGGCTCAGCCACCCGAAGGCGAGCCGCGGGGGAAACGTGTCCGAAATCGCTCTTGAAGCGCGCAATCTCTACAAGGTGTTCGGTCGGAATCCGAACCAGGCCGCTCGACGGCTGAAGGCCGGCGAGAGCCGCACCGACGTCGCCGAAGCGGGAACTGCAGCCGTGATCGACGCCAGCTTCACCGTGAAGCGCGGCGAGATCTTCGTCATCATGGGCCTCTCCGGCTCCGGCAAGTCCACCATCATCCGTATGCTGAACGGTCTCCACGAGGCCACCGACGGCTCGGTGCACGTCGGCGGAGACGCCATCACCGGCATCCCCGGTTCGCGCCTGCGCGAGATCCGCCGCGACCGCATCTCCATGGTGTTCCAGCACTTCGCGCTGCTGCCGCACCGCACGGTCGCCGCGAACGTCGCCTACCCGCTTGAGCTCAAGGGAGTCGGAAGGTCCGAGCGCCTCGCGAAGGCCGAGGAGATCCTGTCCCTCGTCGGCCTCGAGGGTCAGGCAGACAAGCTCCCGTCCGAGCTGTCCGGCGGAATGCAGCAGCGCGTCGGCATCGCCCGTGCGCTGGCCGCAGACACCGACATCCTCCTCATGGACGAGGCGTTCAGCGCCCTCGATCCGCTGATCCGCCGCGAGATGCAGGAGCAGCTGCTCGAGCTGCAGGAGAAGTTCCAGAAGACCATCGTGTTCATCACGCACGACCTCAACGAGGCCATGTTCCTCGGTGACCGCATCGCCGTGATGCGCGACGGCCGCATCGTGCAGATCGGCACACCCGAGGACATCCTCACCGACCCGGCCAACGACTACGTCGAGCAGTTCGTGCAGGACGTCGACCGCGCCCGCGTGCTCACGGCTGGCAACGTCATGGAGCGCCCGCGCCCCGTCGTCGCCGAGACGGCCGGACCCCGCACCGCGCTCCGCCAGATGCGGGATGCCTTCATGTCGGCGACCTACGTCACGGGTCGCGACCGCAAGCTGCTCGGCATCGTCACCGACCGCGATGCCGTGAAGCTGGTGCGCAAGGGCATCACCACGCTCGAGTCGATCCTCAAGCCCGTGCCGCAGAGCGTGAGCGTCGACGAGGTCCTGATGAACCTCTTCGTGCCCTCGGTCGAGTCGCCGCTGCCGCTCGCGGTGGTCGATGCCGACGGGCGCCTCGTCGGCGTCATCCCCCGCATCACCCTCCTCGCAGCCCTCGGCCCCGGACCCGGCGCGACCGGCGAGCTCACGCTCCCGCTGCTGCCCATGCCGCAGGCCGAGATCGACGCCGTGCTGGATGACGGGTGGACCGCCGATCCGGGGGGCACGACGACAACGGGAACGCAGATGACAGGGGAGGTGCGCTGATGGACGGCTTCCGACTTCCTCTCGGGACCTGGGTCGCATCCGGCGTGGACTGGATCAAGACCAACCTCGACGGCCTCCTCGACGTGGTGTCGTTCGTCGTCACCTCGCTCGTGCAGGGTCTGACCTTCCTGCTGCTCCTGCCGTACTTCTACGTCGTGATCGTGATCGCCGCGCTCATCGCGTGGCTCGTGCGGTCGTGGCAGCTCGCGATCGGCACCGTGATCTCCTTCACCCTGATCGTCGCGATGGGCCTCTGGGTCCCCGCGATGCAGACGCTCGCCCTCGTGCTCGTCGCCGCGCTCGTCGCCGTGATCATCGCGATCCCTCTCGGCATCTGGTCGGCACGCAACGCCACTGTGCGCGCGGTGCTCAAGCCGATCCTCGACTTCATGCAGACGATGCCCGCGTTCGTGTACCTGATCCCCGCCATCGTGTTCTTCAGCATCGGTGTCGTGCCCGGGCTCGTCGCGACCGTGATCTTCGCCCTGCCTCCCGGCGTGCGACTCACCGAACTCGGAATCCGCGGCGTCGACTCCGAGACCGTCGAGGCCGGGCAGGCGTTCGGTGCGAAGCCGGGACAGATCCTGCGCGGCATCCAGCTCCCGCTCGCCATGCCGACGATCCTCGCCGGCGTCAACCAGGTCATCATGCTCGCCCTGTCGATGGCCGTCATCGCCGGCATGGCCGGAGCCGACGGGCTCGGCAAGATGGTCGTCGAGGCCATCTCCACCGTGAACATCGCCAAGGGCGTCGAGGCGGGTCTGGGGGTCGTGCTCATCGCCGTCTTCCTCGACCGCGTCACCGCGGCCCTCGGCACGCTCGGACGCAACCGCGGGTCGCTGCTCGCGCTGATCCGCGATCGCCGCGCGCAGCAGCGCGCTGCCGCGATCGAGGCGGCGCCGGCATCCGCCCCGGCATCCGCGTCCGTCGAAGAGAAGGAGCTCCAGAATGCGTAATCGCAGGCTCATCACCGTCGCGGCGCTCGGCGCCGCGGCATCCCTCGCCCTCGCCGGGTGCGCGAGCGACGGCGCCGGTGGCACGATCGAACTCGCCGGTGGCGGGTCGGATGCCGCGGGCGGCGGGGATAAGGGCACGATCACCCTCGGCTTCCTGCCCTCGTGGACCGACGGCCTCAGCACCGCGTACCTGCTGCAGGATCAGCTCGAAAAGCTCGGGTACACCGTCGAGATGAACACCCTCACCGAGGCGGGGCCGCTGTACACGGGCCTCGCACAGGGCGACGTCGACATCTTCCCGTCGGCGTGGCCCGAGATCACCCACGCCGAGTACATGGCGACGTACGGCGACTCGATCGAAGACCTCGGCACGTACTACGACAACGCGAAGCTGACGATCGCGGTGCCCGAGTACACCGACATCGACTCGATCGACGAGCTCGCCGCCGCGAGCGACAGGTTCGGCGGCAGGATCTACGGCATCGAGCCGGGCGCCGGACTCACCGGGCAGACCCAGAAGATGATGCCCGAGTACGGCCTCGACGGCTACGAGCTCGTCACCTCGTCGACCGCTGCGATGCTCACCGAGTTGAAGTCGGCGACCGAGAACGAGAAAGACATCGTCGTGACGCTGTGGCGTCCGTTCTGGGCCAACGACGCGTACCCCGTGAAGGACCTCGAAGACCCCAAGGGCGCCATGGGCGAGGCCGAAGGACTGCACTTCCTCGGAACGAAGGGCTTCGCCGCGCAGTACCCCGAGGCCGCCGCGCTCAT
Organism: Microbacterium sp. LS_15; assembly: GCF_041954735.1. Taxonomy (NCBI): domain Bacteria; kingdom Bacillati; phylum Actinomycetota; class Actinomycetes; order Micrococcales; family Microbacteriaceae; genus Microbacterium; species Microbacterium sp. LS_15. The sequence goes on from NZ_JAVAYD010000017.1 coordinate 40,069, forward strand.
CGAGAAGATCCAGCTCGATGACGCGCAGTACGGTTCGCTCGAAGACCTCGTCGTGAACGAGTACGGCGAGGGGCGCGAGGCCGAGGCCGTCGACGCATGGCTCGAAGAGCACGGCTCCGAGTTCGACTGGGTCGTCGACTGACCTGATCCTCCGTGCCTGACGCACCATGGGCGGGGATCCACGACGGATCCCCGCCCATCGCTGTCGGTGCTGCGGAAGGAGATCTCGCGTTCTCAAGGAGCGGCTACGTGCATCCGTCCCTCATTGCGAGAGATCTCCTGCACCGCGTGCGCGCGCAACCCCCTTCGACCCCGGAATCGCCGGACGTAGCCTGACCCCATGGACGGGTTCGCGGCGGTCGACTTCGGGTTCGCCCGCGAGGTGCTGCAGCGCGGGATCGCGGCGCTCTACCTCGTCGCGTTCGTCTCGACGCTGAACCAGTTCCGGCCGCTGCTCGGCGAGCGCGGGCTGCTCCCGGCGCCGACGCTGCTCGACTGGCTCGGCGACGAACCGTCACGGCGGCGGATGCTGCATCCCACCCTCTTCCTGCGCATCCGCTACACCGATCGACGCCTCGCTGCGCTGTGCTGGTGCGGCATCGCGATCGCGGGTCTGCTCGTGCTCGGCATCCCTCAGCTCGCTCCGCCGTGGGTGCCGATGGTCGCGTTCCTCGCCCTGTGGCTGGGGTACATGTCGGTCGTGAGCATCGGGCAGACGTTCTACTCGTTCGGGTGGGAGATGCTGCTGCTCGAGGCGGGGTTCCTCGCGGCGTTCCTCGGCTCGCACGACCAGCCGCCGCCGACCGTCGTGATCGTGCTGTTCTGGTGGCTGCTGTTCCGGGTCGAGTTCGGCGCGGGCATGATCAAGATCCGCGGCGGACGCGAATGGCGGGACCTCACCGCGCTCATGTACCACCACGAGACGCAGCCGATGCCGGGGCCGCTCAGCCGTCAGGCACACCTGCTGCCGCGGTGGTTCCACCGCGCGGAGGTCGTCGGCAACCACGTCGCGCAGCTCGTCGTGCCGTTCTTCGTGTTCGCTCCGCTGCTGTCGATCTGGGTGCCGGGGCCGGTTCCGCAGATCGTCGGCACGACTGCCGCGCTCGTCATGATCGCGACGCAGCTGTGGCTCGTCGCGACCGGCAACTTCGCATGGCTGAACTGGGTGACGATCGTGATCGCGTTCTCGGCGGTCGGGCTGCCGGGGGTGGGCGCTCCCGCCGGTGACGAGACCGATGCGCCGTGGCCCGGTATCCCCCTGTACTGGTTCGTGATCACGTCCGCCGTCGGCCTGCTGGTGTCCGCGCTGAGCTGGCCCGCCCTGCGCAACCTCTTCGCACGACGCCAGCTCATGAACGCGAGCTTCAACCGCTGGCAGATCGCGAACGCCTACGGCGCGTTCGGCACGGTCACGAAGGAGCGGATCGAGCTGGTCGTCGAGGGGTCGACCGACGACGACGCGCTGCTGTGGCGCGAGTACGAGTTCAAGGGCAAGCCCGGCGATGTGCGGCGCGCGCCAGGTCAGTTCGCGCCGTACCACCTGCGGCTCGACTGGCTGATGTGGTTCCTGCCGCTCGGGCGCTCGCTCGACGACTGGTTCACGGTGTTCCTGCTGCGACTCCTCGAGGCGGACGCGCCCACGCTCGCCCTGCTGCGCTCCGATCCGTTCGAGGGGGAGCGGCCACGGTGGGTGCGAGCGGTGTCGTACCGGTACCGCTTCGCGACCCGCGCCGAGCGTCGGGCGCACGGGGTGCGGTGGATGCGGACCCGTCAGGCCGTGGTGCTCGGTCCGCTCGGGCTGCGGTGAGGCCGCGGCATCCTCTCTGCTGTGCGTCCGACCGCTGAGCGCGGCGAAACGCCCCGGCCGGACGCAGGGTCCGGACGGAGCGTTCCGCCTCGCTGGGCGAGGTCAAGAGATCTTCTTCCTGTACGTCACGATCGCGAGCACGTACGCCACCACCAGGATGCCGATGCACCAGGCGAGCGCGACCCAGATGTCGTTCCCGACGGGCTGCTCCGCGAACAGCGCCTGGATCGTGTTCACGATCGACGTCACCGGCTGGTTCTCGGCGAACCAGCGCACCGGCCCCGGCATCGTGTCGGTCGGCACGAACGCCGAACTGATGAACGGCAGGAAGATCAACGGGTACGAGAACGCGCTCGCCCCGTCGACGGTCTTGGCGCTGAGCCCCGCGATGATCGCGAGCCACGTGAGTGCCAGCGTGAACAGCAGCAGGATGCCGATGGCCCCGAGCCAGGCGAGCACGCCGGCGCCGGTGCAGAATCCCATCGCGAACCCGACCCCGAAGATGATCGCGAGGGTGAGGGCGTTCGCGGTGAGCGACGTCAGCACGTGCGCCCAGAGGACGCTCGACCGCGCGATCGGCATGGAGTGGAAGCGCTCGAAGATGCCGCTCTGCATGTCGGTGAAGAGCCGGAACGCCGTGTAGGCGATGCCCGACGCGATCGCGATCAGCAGGATGCCGGGGAGCAGGTAGTTCACGTAGTTCTCGGAGCCGGTGCTCGTGCGCAGCGCCCCTCCGAAGACGTACACGAACAGGAGCATCAGTGCGATCGGGGTGACCGCCGTGGTGATGATCGTGTCCGGACTGCGGAAGATGTGCCGCATCGAGCGGCCGGTGAGGGTCGCCGTGTCCGCGGCGAAATGCGTGGTCATGCTGCGGTCTCCTTGTCTGTGTCGTGCGCGGGTGGTCCGATGAGCGTGAGGAAGATCTCCTCGAGGGTGGGCTGCTTCTCGACGTATTCGACCTTCGCGGGAGGCAGCAGGGCCTTGAGCTCGGCGAGGGTGCCGTTCGCGATGATGCGGCCCTCGTGCAGGATGCCGATGCGATCGGCGAGGTGCTCGGCCTCGTCGAGGTACTGCGTGGTGAGGAGAACGGTCGTGCCGGAGTCGGCGAGGCGCTTCACGACCTCCCACACCTCGATGCGTGCCTCCGGGTCGAGACCGGTGGTGGGCTCGTCGAGATAGATCACCTCGGGGTCGCCGACGAGGCTCATGGCGATGTCGAGTCGCCGTCGCATACCGCCGGAGTACGTGCCGACCTTGCGGCTCCCGGCATCCGTCAGACGGAACGTGGCCAGCAGGTCGTCGGCGACCTTCCCTGGGTCGGGCAGGTGTCGGAGCTTCGCGACGAGGGCGAGATTCTCGCGCCCGGTGAGGATCTGGTCGACGGCGGCGAACTGCCCGGTGAGGCTGATGGACTCGCGCACCCGCAGCGGCTCGGCGGAGACGTCGAATCCCCGCACGGCGGCTGCGCCGGCATCCGCTCGCAGCAGCGTCGACAGGATGCGCACCATCGTGGTCTTGCCGGCGCCGTTCGAGCCGAGGAGGGCGAAGATCGACCCCTTCTCGACCTCGAAGGAGACGTCGCGCAGCACGTGCAGGTCGCGGTACGACTTCTCGATGCCGCGGACGGCGATGGCGGGCGTGGTCATGATCGACTCTCCTTCTTCTTGGCGTCGTCGACGGCCTCGACGAGGCGCGCGCGCTCCTTGTCGACCCACTGCGAGCCGCCGTACGCCTCGGCGTAGCTCTCGGCGTACTCGACGGGGTCGTCTCCGACGATGTCGGCGATGGGGGTTCCGTCGACGGCTGCGCGCTCCCACAGGTCGGCGAGGTCGAGGAAGATCCGCACGAGGGTGTCGCCGTCGGTGATCCCGCCGTAGTACATCGTGTAGCGGTGCTGGGCGTTGGCGACGGTGCGGTAGGGCTCGGGCAGGGCGTCGATGCGCTTCTTCGCATCGCGGTACTGCTTCTTCTGCTCGAGGGATCCGGTGATGAATTCGAGCCACTTGGCGGCCATGTCAGTTCTCCTTGTCGGTAGTGGTGTTCGTGGTGTTCGTGGTGTTCGTGGTGTTCGTGCTGCGCGCGGTGGTGCTGTTCAGCTGCTCGATGCGCTGGGCGAGGAAGGTCCAGGTCGACCAGAACTCGTCGAGCTCGTGGGTGCCTGCGGGGTTGAGGGAGTACACCTTGCGGGGGGGTCCCTTCTCGCTCGGCACCTTCTCGACGTCGACGAGCTTCTTCTGCTCGATGCGCACGAGGAGCGCGTAGATCGTGCCCTCGGCGATGTCGGTGAATCCGTGATCGCGCAGTCGTGCGGTGATCTCGTATCCGTAGGCCGGCTGCTCGGCGAGGAGGGCCAGGACGATGCCCTCCAGAGTGCCCTTGAGCATCTCGGTCATCTGCTTGCCCATCGGCTCTCCTTTCTGTGATCCGGTACTCAGTGTTACTGGCTACCGGTACAAAGTAACACTGAGTACCGGTACCTAGCAACACCGAATACCGAAGTCCTCCGGGAGGTGCGCGGGGACCTGGTCCGGCCCAGGGGCATGCGTCATCGACCCCGCACGCGCGCGACGCGACGGGGCGGCGGGGGAGCGTCAGGCGAGGCGGGCGGCGGCGACCTGTGCCTCGAGCAGCGGCAGCGCGCGCGACGCGGCCGGACGGATGCCGAGGGCTGCGGTGAGTCCCAGCGCCAGCGCCGCGTGGCCTGCGGAGTTCGGGTGGAACGGGTCGTTCATCAGGCCCCACGGCACGCCACCCCCGCCGAGCTCGGTGAAGCGCGCGTTCTGGTCGACGAGGGCGACGTCGTCGAGCGAAGCGGCGGCGCGCACGGCATCCGAGAACTCCGCGATCCGCTCGCGACCCGCCGCGTTCGGCACATCGATCGACGGCGGCGTCTGCAGCACGACGATCGCGCCGAGCTCGCGCACGCGCGCCACGAACTCGCGCAGGGACGCCGTGAATGCCGCGGGTTCCACATGCGGGCTGCCGGGCAGCGTCGACATGTCGTTCGTGCCGATCATGAGCGTGACGACGTCAGGACGCCACGACGAGACGCGACGCTCGAAGTCGCCGAGGATGTCGGGCAGCCGGTGCCCGCTGATCGCCGAGTTGACGATGATGTCGCGCGTGCGGCCGAGGTCGCCGCGGATCAGCTCGTGCAGGTGCTCGGCGTAACTGCGTCCGCCCTGCGTGTGCACGAGTCCGTGCGTGATCGAATCGCCCGTGATGACCCAGTTCAGCGGCTCTGCGCCGGTGAGGACATCGGCGAGGCGGGCGAGGTCGGATGCTGCGG
>NZ_JAVAYD010000018.1:0-43960 GCF_041954735.1 Microbacterium sp. LS_15
TGGTTCGACGCGAAAGGGGTGGTTCGACGCGAAAGGGGTGGTTCGCGGGAAGGGAATAAGGGGCGGGTCAGAGCACCTTCGAGAGGAAGTCCTTCAGACGCTCGTTCTTGGGGGCTCCGAACAGCTCGGCGGGAGGCGCCTGCTCGACGACGACACCGCCGTCCATGAACACCGTGCGACCAGAGACCTCGCGCGCGAACCCCATCTCGTGGGTGACGAGCACCATGGTCATGCCACCGGACGCGAGGTCGCGGATGACCTGCAGCACCTCTCCGACCATCTCGGGGTCGAGTGCGCTGGTCGCCTCGTCGAAGAGCATGATCTCGGGGTCCATCGCGAGCGCGCGGGCGATCGCCACACGCTGCTTCTGACCGCCGGAGAGGGATGCCGGCTTCGCACCGGCCTTCTCCGAGAGACCGACCCGGTCGAGCAGCGCGAGGGCGCGCTCGCGGGCCTCCGCCTTCGTCATCTGCCCCGTCTCGACCGGCGCGAGCGTGATGTTCTCGAGCACCGTCATGTGCGGGAAGAGGTTGAAGTGCTGGAACACCATCCCGATGCGCTGCCGCACCTCGTCGAGCTTGACGCTCTTGTCGGTGAGGTCGACGCCGTCGATGACGACGTGTCCCGACGTGGGCTCCTCCAGCTTGTTGAGGCAGCGCAGCAGCGTCGACTTGCCCGAGCCCGACGGGCCGATCACCGCGATGACCTCGCCGTCTTCGACAGTCAGGTCGATGCCCTTGAGCACCTCGTTGTCGCCGAAGGACTTGTGCAGGTCCTTGACCTCGATCTTGCTCATGCGTTGAACGTCCTCTCCAGGCGGTTCGCGAGCAGCGTCAGCAGCGTGATCACGACGAAGTAGATGATGGCGACGATCGTCAGCACCTGGGCCGACAGGTACGTCGAGGCGATGATCTGCCGCGACTGGAACGTGAGCTCCGCGAGACCGATCACGCTGATGAGCGACGTGTCCTTGAGGGTGATGATGCCCTGGTTCACGAACGACGGGATCATGATGCGGAACGCCTGCGGCAGCACGACCTTGCGCATCGTCTTCCAGTGGCTGAGACCCAGCGACCGCGACGCCTCGTTCTGGCCGGGGTCGACGGCCTGGATGCCGCCGCGGATGATCTCGGTCATGTACGCGCCGGTGTTCAGCGAGAGGGTGATCGCCCCTGCGACGAACGGGTCGAACGTGAGGCCAGGGATCAGCTGCGGGATGGCGAAGAACACGAAGAACGCCTGCACGAGGATCGGGGTGCCGCGGAACACGAAGACGTACGCCGTGGCGATCCAGCGGAACGGCGCGATGCGCGAGATGCGCCCGAACCCGAAGACGAGCCCGAGGATGAAGGCCGCCACGATCGCGACGAGCGTCGCGAGGATCGTGAGCCACAGGCCCTGCATGAGCGCTGGCCAGTACTTCACGGCGACCGAGATGATGTCGGTGGCCTGGGCCTGTCCGCCCTCGCCGGCCTCCGCGTCGCCGAGGTAGCGGTCGACGATCTCGTCGTACTCGCCCGAGTCCTGCAGGTTCTTGAGCCCCGCGTTGAACATCTCGATGAGCTCGGGGTTCATCCCCTTGTTGACGGCGAAGCCGTACTCGCCGCCGAGCTCCGGGTCGCCGACCAGGCGGAAGCCCGAGCCCTGCTGGATGCCGTACGCGAGCACCGGGAAGTCCTCGAAGTATCCGACGGCCTGGCCGGCCTTCACGGCATCCACCATGTCGGTCGTGTCCTGATACGGCGTGATGCGGAAGCCGTACTCGTCCTGGTTCTCCTCGGCGAAGGTCTGACCCTGCGTACCCGTCTTGACCGCCACGGCCTTGCCGTCGAGGTCGTCGAGAGACTGGATGTCGCTGGAGTCGAGCACACCGAGCTGGATGCCGCTGGTGAAGTACGGGTCGCTGAAGTCGAAGGTCTGCGTGCGCTCGTCGGTGATCGACATGCCGGCCATGACCGCGTCGACCTGGTTGGCCTGCAGCGCCTGGACCGCGGCGTCGAAGCCGAGCTGGCGGATCTCGACCTCGAACCCCTGGTCCTCCGCGATCGCGCGGAGCAGGTCCATGTCGATGCCGACGAGGTCGCCCTCGGGCGAGGTGAACTCGAACGGCGCGAACGTGGTGTCGGTGCCGATGACGTAGGTCTCGCCGGTGGTGTCGGCCGTGGCGGCGGTCGCGCCGCCGAGCAGGGCGCCCGCGGCGACGAACGCCGTCAGCGCCATCGCGCCGACGGTGCGACCGAGTCGGCGCAGGCGCGCGGTCGCGGGGAAGGGATTCGGGATCACGACGGATGCTCCTCGGATCGGATGTTGCGACCGGACAGCCGCCGAGGTTCCACCCTACTTGGCGCGCGCCTGCGGCCCCGCGACGTCGATCCAGTACCGGCGCAGCATCGAGTGGCCGCGAGCGCTCTGGTCCGTCACGTCCTGCAGCACCCCGCCCGCCCGCTCGATCGTGCGGTACGACCCCACGTTGTCGTCGTCGCAGGTGACGAGCACCCGATCGAGGCCGAGTTCGCGGGCGCGATCCAGTGCGAGCGCGAGGCCCGCCGAGGCGTACCCCTCGCGGCGCCGCGATGCGCGCACCGCGTACCCGATGTGGCCGCCGACCTCGCGCAGCCATTCGTTGAGCTCGTGCCGGAACGAGACGAACCCGACGACCTCGCCGTCATCGACGATCCAGTACAGGTCGTTGTGCACGGAGTCGGCGGGGAGTTCGGCCGACGTGTCCGCCAGCAGTTCGGACTTCGCGATGAGGGCGTCGAGCGTGGCCCGGTCGGGCGTGACCGGCGCGTGGAGACCCGATCCGTCGATGTGACCCTCACCGAACTCGGCGACGGCCGAGGCCCAGGAGTCGAAGAGGGCGGACGTGGGGCGGACGAGTTCGACGCTCATCGCCCGATGCAATCACACCCCGTCCCGCCCGCCAAACCGCGGGCCGTCGGCTGGCGTCGGATGAGCAGCATCCCGCCGGTCGTTGAGCGAGCGAAGCGAGACGAAACGTGCCGAGCCGTCTTGTCATCCGGTCAGACGCCGTGTGCAGGTAGGGCGGGATGAGCGACTCCTCGTTAGAGGTCAAGAGGCACCGAGGATGTCGCTATCTCGGTATAGAGCGGTCTCATCCTCTTTTCGGGACCTTTGCTCTCCATTTCACTGGTGACGCGAGCGACTGAGGCTCGCGTGATTCAGACGACAAGGAGTTCAACATGTCCCCAAAAACCAGGCGGCGCATAGCTCTTCTTAGCCTCGCACTGGTTGCCTTTCTCGGGTTCAGCCTTCCCACGGCTGCGGAAGCTGCCGTGTACAAGGCAACCGCGAAATGCCAGGTGGTGCAGATCAAGCCTCATAGCGTCTTGGGCTACGTCGAAGGCTACGGTGAGAGTAACAGCGAACTGAACGCCCGTTCGGCCGCGCTGAAGGACGTCGATACTCGGATTGAGACTGGGCAGTACAAGCGCCACTGCCAAGTCGATGTGTCTTCACGCAGTGGTCGTCCTGGCGGACGTCGATTCTGAGAAGAGGCGCATTATGGCGAATTCATCTGAAGCCCATGTCGTGGAGTTTCGAATCGCGCTCATCGCAGATTCTGAGATAACAGGAAGATTGAAGCGTGAGCTCGCGAGACTATTGGAGGCAGAACCCTACGACGAACTGCCGTGGATGATCACGTCAATCGACTCCGACGAAGTGGCGGATGCCTACCCGGATTTGTTGCGGGAGGCGGCTCTCCGCGACACATGACGCGCTGCAGGCCGCTCCCCGTCAGGCCGTCGGCGCGGGGTCGGCGGCGGGAGCGGATGCGGCGGGCGCACCGGCATCCGTCGCCTTGGGCGCTCCGCGCAGGAAGAACGCCGCGATCAATCCGATGACGATCACGCTCGCCGGGAGCAGGATCGCCTGCGACATGGCCGCGGCGAACCCGTCGGCGACCTGCGGGGGCAGGGTGCCGCCCGAGCTTATCGACCCGGCGGAATCGCCCATGCCGGGCAGGTTCGCCTCGAGCCGCGCCTGCATGAACGTCGCGATCGCGGCCGATCCGATGACCGAGCCGATCGTGCGGGTCGTGTTGTAGATGCCGGCGCCGGCCCCTGCTTGACGCATCGGGAGGCGACGCGTGGCCGTGGTGGCGAGCGGCCCCCACATGCCCGCGCTGCCGATGCCGAGCAGCGCCGACGGGAACAGGAACATCCAGATCTCGGTGTCCATGCGCACCAGCGACGAGTACCAGGCGAGCGCCGACGCGAAGATGACGAGCCCGGGGATGAGGATGAACCGCGGGTCGGTGCGGTCGAGGATCTTCCCGGCCAGTGGAGCGAGCACGCCCGAGAACACGGCCATCGGGATCATCAGCAGCGCCGCCTGGGTCGGCGCGAGTCCGCGCGCGATCTGCAGGAAGAACATCAGCGGCAGCGACATGCTCGTCACGGCGAAGCCGACGGTCGCGATCGCGATGTTGGCGCCCGAGAAGTTGCGGTCGCGGAAGAGTTCGAGGGGCACGAGCGCCTCGCTCTTCGTCTTCCACTGCTGCAAGATGAACAGTCCCATCACGACGATGCCCGCGATGATCAGGCCCCACACCGAGATCGGGCCCCAGATGACGCCCCAGTCGTACTTCTCGCCCTCCTGCAGTCCGAAGACGACGAGGAAGATGGCGGCCGCGCTGAGCAGGACGCCGAGGATGTCGAAGCGGTGCGGGTGCGTCTGCAGCTTGGGTACGAGGATCCACGCGGCGATGAACGCGATGACGCCGACGGGGAGGTTCACGAAGAAGATCCACTCCCAGCCGAGGCCGTCGACGAGGACGCCGCCGAGCAGCGGGCCGACGAGCGTCGCCACACCGGCGGTCGCACCCCAGAGGCCCATGGCGGCGCCCCGGCGGTTCGGCGGGAATGTGCGCGTGATGACCGCCATCGTCTGCGGCGTCATGAACGCCGCGCCGAGTCCCTGCGCGGCGCGCGCCACGATCAGCCCCTCGAGCGAGGTCGACAGACCGCACCAGAGCGACGCGAGCGTGAAGATCGCGAGGCCGATGAGGTAGATGTTCTTCGGGCCGAAGCGGTCGCCGAGGCGTCCGGTGATGAGCAGCGGCACGGCGTAGGTGAGCAGGTAGGCGCTGGTGACCCACACGACGTTGTCGAGGTTGTTGGTGTTCGGGTCGAGCGCGGCCTTGATCGCCGGGTTCGCGACCGAGACGATCGTCGTGTCGACGAGGATCATGAAGAAGCCGATGACGAGCGCCCACAGGGCGGGCCAGGGGCTCGCGGGGCGCTGTCCGGCGGCGAAGGTCCCGGTGTCGGGTCCTGTCGCCTGACGGGATTCGGTCATTGCTGTGCAGCCTTTCGCTGAGCGAGGTAGCGATCTGTGTCGGTGAAGGCGGTCGGCCCCCAGGGGAGGTCGTCGCCGTCGAGTCGGGCGAGGAGCGAGTCGAGCCAGCGCAGTTCGGCGCCGAGCAGGATCTCCTCCCTCTCGATCTCGACGAGCACCTGGGCGGGGACGCCCTTCGCCCTGGCCTTGTCGAGGCCGTGGCGGTGCATGTCGTGGGTCTCGACGAGTGCGGCGCGACGCTCCTGCAGCAGCGCGCGCACGTCGTCTCGTTCGAGGTTGTGGGATTCGGCGAGCGCGATGCGGAAGTCGGTCTCCCGATCGACGCGCGGCAGCTCGCGGCGCACCCACGCGATGACGGTGTCGCGCCCGGCATCCGTCAGCGTGTAGGTGGTGCGCTCGGGGCGGTTGCCGTCACGGTCGATGCCGATCTCGTCGATCAGCCCGTTCTTCTGCAGCCGGGAGACGGTGTGGTACAGCGTCCCGTTGGTGATGGCGATGAGGCGGTCGTCGTGGCGGGCGCGCAGCAGACGCACCATCTCATAGGGGTGCATGTCGCTCTCGCGCAGCAGCGCGAGCACCATGACCCCCATGGGCGTGAGTGTGTCGACCGGGCTCTTCACCGCATCCTCCATCTCGACTAGTCCAGGTGGACTATACGCTTCGCAGAGCACCGCACGCAACCCGTCTCAGCGCCTTCGCGCGTCGGTTTCGCCCCGGCATCCGGATGCGGGCGGGAGGACGCACCCCAGATGCTCCTCCCACCCTTCGCACACCTGACGACTCTCGCCCTTCCTCGACCGACATGTGCGCGAGCGCGCGAGGGCGGACCCAGCCCCCGTGGGTCACCTCCGCGCACAGCTGATGTTCGGTCTCATCGATGTTCCGGATGCTGGGCATCCCCTGCACATCCGGTGGAGGACGAAGGGTCGCGTGCGGGATGGGCGGGAGCGAGCGTCGGGGCCGCCTGCGCGAGTCCCGCCCGATTCAGCTCTTGAGCTTGCGCAGCGCCGACCCCTTGTGCGCCGCCTCGTCTCCGCTCTTCTCCGACTTCACGATGTACGCCGGCTCGTCGGCGGATGCCGTGAAGTGCTGCCCCGCGAACTCGAAGTCGGCGGTCTTCTTCTGCTGCACGGTGCCGCGGGTGCGGCCCTGCGAGGTGTTCCAGCTCACCCGGTCGCCTTTGGACAGGTCCTTCGACATGATTCCTCCGCTCGTCACTTCGAGCGTCGCGGACAGTGGATGCCGACACCAGCCCTTGACACAGGGCCGACAGCCGCTCGACGACCCGCGATAATGGGCGGGTGAGCACACCTTCCGACGGCACCGCTTCCGACCGCACGTCCTCCGACAGCACGCCGCAGACGATCCCCGGCTGGCGCCACCTCTACTCGGGCAAGGTCCGCGACCTGTATGCCTCCGCCGAGCCGGGAGACACCCGCATCCTCGTCGTGGCGTCCGATCGTGTCAGCGCGTTCGACTTCGTGCTGTCGCCCGGCATCCCGCAGAAGGGCGCCCTGCTCACGCGGCTGAGCCGCTGGTGGTTCGACCGCCTCGAGGTGCCGAACCACCTCGCCGAGGGCGACGTGCCCGCGTCGGTCGCCGACCGCGCCATGCTCGCCCAATCGCTCGAGATGCTGCCGATCGAGTGCGTCGTGCGCGGATACATCACCGGCTCCGGATGGGCGGAGTACACCGAGAGGGGCACCGTCTGCGGCATCCCCCTTCCCGAGGGTCTGCAGAACGGCGATCGCCTGCCCGAGCCCCTGTTCACGCCGGCATACAAGGCGCCGATGGGCGAGCACGACGAGAACATCACCTTCGAGAAGGTCGAGGAACTCGTCGGCCCCGAGCGCGCCGCCGAGCTGCGTGACGCCTCCCTCGCGATATACGCCCGCGCTGCCGCGATCGCAGAGGAGCACGGCCTCGTCCTCGCCGACACGAAGTTCGAGTTCGGCACCGACGTCGACGGTGTGCTGCGCCTGGCCGACGAGGTGCTCACCAGCGACTCGTCGAGGTACTGGGATGCCGAGGCCTGGCGCACCGGGACGACCCCGAGCGAGCGCATGGCCAGCTTCGACAAGCAGATCGTGCGCGACTGGCTCGCCGCGAATTGGGACAAGCGGGGCGAGCCGCCGGCGCTCCCCGAGGATGTCGTCGAGCGCACCGCCGACCGCTACCGCGAGCTGATCGACCGCCTGGGAGCCTGACACCGCACCGCGAGCGGCCCCGCACCCAGGGAACACTCAGGAATCGATAGGGTTGCTCCAGCACTCCCACACCCCCGATCACTGAGGAGCCCGTATGCCCCTGTGGAAGATCCACGGAAACGGCCGCACGGTCGAACCAGGCGCCGTCGTCACCCCGGGTGAGCGCCTGAACTGGCCCGCCACGATCGCGATCGGCGCCCAGCACGTCGTGGCGATGTTCGGCGCCACGTTCCTCGTGCCGACGCTCACCGGATTCCCCGTCTCGACGACCCTGCTGTTCAGCGGTCTCGGCACCCTCGTCTTCCTGCTGATCACGAAGAACCAGCTGCCCAGCTACCTCGGCTCATCGTTCGCGTTCATCGCGCCGATCACCGCCGCGGTCGCCGCCGGCGGCACGCGTTCGGCCCTCGCGGGCGTGGTCGCCGTCGGCATCCTGCTCGCGGTCGTCGGCCTGGTCGTGCAGTTCGCCGGCCTGCGCTGGGTCGACGCGCTGATGCCCCCGGTCGTCGCCGGCGCGATCGTCGCGCTGATCGGCTTCAACCTCGCGCCGACCGCGTGGAACAACTTCCAGCTCGACCCGGTGACCGCGACCATCACGCTCGTCGCGATCATCCTGTTCGCGGTGCTGTTCCGCGGGTTCCTCGGTCGTATCTCGATCTTCCTCGGCGTCGCGGTCGGTTTCGTCTGGGCCGCCTTCACCGGGTCGTTCGACGTGCCGAATGCGCTCCGCGACGGCAAGACTCCCGCCGAGCTCATCGCCGACGCCCCCTGGATCGGCCTCCCCGACTTCCAGCTCCCCGACTTCGTCGAGCCGGGCACCTGGTCGACGATCGCGATGTTCCTGCCCGTCGTGCTCGTGCTCATCGCCGAGAACGTCGGTCACGTGCGCGGCGTCGCGACCATGACCGAGGACGCGTCGATCAACAAGCAGACCGGCCGCGCGCTGATCGCCGACGGCGTCGCGACGACCATCGCCGGCGGCTTCGGCGGCTCGGGCACCACGACCTACGGCGAGAACATCGGCGTGATGGCCGCGACCCGCGTCTACTCGACAGCGGTGTACTGGGTGGCCGGCCTCTTCGCGATCCTGCTGGCGTTCTCGCCGAAGGTCGGCGAGGTGTTCAACTCGATCCCGGCGGGCGTACTCGGCGGAGCGACGACGGCGCTCTACGGCCTGATCGGCATCATCGGCATCAAGATCTGGGTCGACAGCAAGGTCGACTTCTCACGCCCCGTGAACCAGTACACGGCCGCGGTGTCGCTCGTGATCGGCATCGCCGGCTTCTCGATGAACCTCGGCGACTTCGCGTTCGGCGGCATCGTGCTCGGCACGGTCGCCGCCCTGCTCATCTACCACCTGGGCAACCTCATCGCCCGGGCGCGCAAGACGGGCGCCGACGACCCGAAGCCCCTCGAGGCGGTGGGACCGCTCGGCGGCGACCCCGCCTGACCGCTCGGGACACAGACGACGGCTCGAACTCCGGATGCGGCGCGCTGCGGCATCCGGAGTCCGAGCCGTCGCCCGTTCCTCATCAGCTGCGCACGGCGCGGATCGCGCGGATGCGCAGGTCCTCGTCGCGCGGGGGCAGGTCGAGGTCGAGCGGTGCCGTGGGCTCGGGGAGTCCGTAGATCCTGTGCATCCAACGCCGGGCGTCTTCGAGCGGGAACGACTCGCCGTACACGGCGTACTTGATGATCGCGCCCTCGAGGGTGCTGCGCAGCATGACCTCTTCGAGAGCGGGGTCGTCGGCGCCGCGCTCGCGGAAGAGCTCGCGCACGATGTTCTCGGACTCCGTGGCCTGCTGTCCGAAGCGCTGCTCGGACTCTGCGAAGAGGCGGTGCGTGACCGGCTGCTGCTGCATCGACAGCACGGCACGTTGCACGGGCATCGCGAAGCCTGTCGCCAGGAAGACACCGTCGATGATGCCGGCGAGACGCTCGTCGGGGGTGCCGGGAACCTGCGGGATGCCGAACAGCGTCTCGAACCACCGGTCGATGACGGCGGAGATCAGCTGGTCCTTGCCGCCGAAGTGGTAGTTCGCGAGTCCCTGCGCGACGCCGGCGCGGCGGGTGATGTCGGAGATGCTGGCGCCCGCGACGCCCTTCTCCCCGAAGAGTTCTATCGCCGCGAGGAGGATCTTCTCGCGCGCCCGCTCACGGGCCTGCCTGTTCTGCTCGTCGGAACGGGCCATGGTGTCCACTTCCCCAGGATCGGACGACATCGAAATCGATGCCACGCCTCTACGATATCCTTTGAACGAACATTCAATCTTTCGCGATCCGTCACATGACAGACCGCTCGCGCAGGCCACACGGGTGCGGGCCCCCTCGGAGGGGCGTCGGGTCCGCACCCGTGTATCTCCCGCCCAGGTCAGGCGGAGCCGCGCACGACCAGCTCGGTCGGCAGGATCGTCGTCGTCTCCGGCGCCTCACCGGCGAGGTGCGAGAGCAGCACGCCCGCCATCGCCTCGCCCTGCGCGTACATCGGCTGGCGAACGGTCGTCAGTTGCGGATCCGTCGTCAGCGCGACCGAGGAGTCGTCGTACCCGACCAGCGCCACGTCGTCCGGCACGCGGATGCCGGTGGCGCGCAGGGCCGTCAGCGCCCCCCTCGCCATGAGGTCGCTCGCGACGAAGATCGCGTCGGGGGTGCCCGTCGCGAGGATGCGGCGCGCGGCATCCGCCCCGCTGGCCTCGCTGTAGTCGCCGGCCTCCTCGGCGAAGGGCGCGAGACCGGCATCCGCCAGCGCGTTGCGGAAGCCCTGCAGCCGGTCCCCCGACGACACCATGGTGAGGGGACCCGTGATCGTCGCGATGCGGCGGCGACCGGTGCTGAGCAGATGCTGCGTCGCGGCGCGGGCGCCCGCGACGTTGTCGACGTCGACCACGAAGTCGCCCTCGCGGCGCTGCATCGGGCGACCGCCCCACACCACGGGCACGGCGTCTGCCACGCGCTCGATGAACACGTCGCTCGTGTGGTGCGAGACGATCAGCGCGCCGTCGACGCCGCCGTTGCGCACGAAGCTGGCCATCTTGTCGCCGGGGTCGTCGGTCGCGATGAGCAGGTTGAGCAGATAGTCCGAACCGCGCAGCGCGCCCGTGATGCCCGCGACGATCGCCGCGAAGAAGGGGTCGCCGAAGAACGTCGTCGTGTCCTCGGGCACGATCAGGGCGATCGCGTGCGTCTGCCGCGACGCGAGCGACCGCGCCGCACGGTTGGGCACGTAGTTGAGCTCGGCGATCGCACGCTGCACGGCGTCGAGCGCCTCGGGGCTCACCGCGGTCGAGCCGTTCACCACACGGGACACCGTCGATCGGGACACCCCGGCCGCCGAGGCCACCTCTTCGATGGTCGCGCGAGTCGCCACGGCTCTCCCCTCCACCCGGCCGACGGTCGGGTCTTCCCAGATCCGCCGACCGGTGTCAGAGCGCTCGGGCGGCGATGATCCGAGCGTACTCCCGGCCCGAGTCCTTCACGCTCCGCTCCTGCGTGTCGTAGTCGACCCGCACGATGCCGAAGCGCTTGTCGTAGCCCCAGGCCCACTCGAAGTTGTCGAACAGCGACCAGTAGAAGAAGCCGCGCACGTCGACCCCCGCGTCCGCCGCGTCGAGCACGGCATCCAGGTGCAGGCGGAGGAACTCCGCGCGGTCCTCGTCGTGCACCCGGGTCTCGCCATCCTCGATCACGGCGACGTCGTCGTAGGCGGCGCCGTTCTCGGTGACGGAGAGCACCGTGCCTGCGGGCTCGGCGTACTCCGTCCACACCCGCTGCAGCAGACGCGTGAGACCCTCGGGCTGCACCTCCCAGTCCTGGGCCGTGCGCGGCAGACCGCGCTCCACCGGGTGGATGCCAGCGCTCGACGGGTACGGGCTGCGGCCGGGGCGGTCGGTCGCCGGTCCACTGACCTGCGGCGGCTCGGCCTGCGCCTCTCCTGCCACGAGGTCTCCGTGGTAGTAGTTGACGCCCTGCGTGTCGATGCGCTGCGCGATCGTCGCGAGGTCGCCGTCGTGCACGGCATCCTCGAAGCGGGCCATCGCCCCGGCGTCGACCGCACGGATGTCCTCGACGATGTCGGCGGGATACTGCGCCAGGTAGATGGGGTCGAGGAACCAGCGGTTGAACTGCCCGTCGACCCGCCGCGCGGCGTCGACGTCGGCCGGGTTCGCGGGGTCGGCCGGGTCCGCGACCGTGTGGTTGAGCGTGATGCCGAGGTTGAGGCTCGCGTCGCGTGCGCGCAGCTCGCGCACCGTCTCGCCGTGCGCGAGCAGCAGGTGGTGCGAGGCGAGCAGCCCCTCGGCGATACTCGTGTGGCCGGGTGCGTGCTCCCCTCCCGTGTACGACAGGAACGACGAGCACCACGGCTCGTTGAGCGTCGTCCACACGTTCACGCGGTCGCCGAGCGCGTCGTGCATCGTTCCCGCGTACTCGAGGAACCGCCCGACGGTGTCGCGATTCGTCCAGCCGCCCGACTCCTGCAGCGCCTGCGGCATGTCCCAGTGGTACAGCGTCAGCCAGGGCAGGATGCCGGCGCCGAGCAGCTCGTCGACGAGCCTGTCGTAGAAGTCGACGCCCTGCGCATTCACGGCGCCGCCGTCCGGACGCACCCGCGACCACGATGTCGAGAAACGGTAGGTCTGCAGCCCGAGCTCCTTCATGAGCCCGACGTCCTGCGGGTAACGGTGGTAGTGGTCGCACGCCACGTCGCCGTTGTCGCCGCGCACCACGGCACCGGGCTCCCTGCTGAATGCATCCCAGATCGACGCCGTCCGGCCGTCTTCGAACGCCGCGCCCTCGATCTGATAGGCCGCCGTGGCGGCTCCGAACAGGAAGTCCTCGGGGAAGGCTCGGGTCATGGACGTCATCCTTTCACCGCGCCGGCCATGATGCCACTCACGAGCTGGCGCCCCGCGACGACGAACAGCGCGAGCAGCGGGAGCGTCGCGAGCACGGCACCCGCGAGCACGATCGAGTAGTCGATGTAGTAGCCCGACTGCAACTGGCTGAGCGCGGTCTGCAGGGTCGGGTTCTGCGGCGACAGCACGATCAGAGGCCAGAGATAGTCGGTCCAGGCGGTCATGAACGTGAACAGTCCCAGGATGGCCATGGCCGGACGAGCCGCCGGCACGCCCACCGTGAGGAACGTGCGGAACTGGTTGGCGCCGTCGACCCGCGCCGCCTCGATGAGCTCGTCGGGGATCACGTCGACGAGGTACTGCCGCATGAAGAAGACGCCGAACGCCGTCACCAGGGTCGGCACGATCACGGCGCCGATCGACCCGGTCCAGCCCAGCTCGCGCATGAGCATGAAGAGCGGGATGATGCCGAGCTGCGTGGGGATCGCCATGGTCGCGATCACGAAGACCATGAGCCCGTCCCTGCCGCGGAACCGGAGCTTCGCGAAGGCGTAGCCGGCGAGCGTCGAGAACGTCACGACCGAGAGCGTGATGATCGCGGAGATGAGGAAGGAGTTGCCGAGCGCGAGCCAGAACGGGATCGCGTCGAGCACCTTCACGGCATTGGCGAAGAAGTTGCCACCCGGGACGAGCGGCAGCGTCTCGCCGCGCGTCGCGTTGGTGCCGCTCGCCACGACGATCGACCACCACAGCGGATACACGCTGCCGATGATGAATGCCGCGAGCAGCCCGTAGGTGAGGAAGCCGGGACGGCTGCCGATGCCCGCGTTGCCGCCGGCGGCCCTGCGCCGACGGATCTTCTCCGGCACGCTGAGTGCCTGCGTGGCGGTCATCGTGCGTCCTCCGAGGTCGTGGTGCGAGCTCGTCGTCGTGCCGAGCGGGTCCGTGGCCCGTCTCCCGTCGAGATCCGTCGGGAGAGCAGGAAGTTGATGACGCCGATGCCGACGATCAGCAGGAACAGCAGGATGGCGACCGCCGACGCCTCGCCGAGGTCGCGGCGGAAGAACGCCATCTCCCACAGGAACAGCACGGTCGTCTGGAACTGCCGGTCGCTGCCGCCGATGCCGCCGGCCGTCGACACGTCGAACAGCCGCGGCTCGGCGAAGATCTGCAGACCGCCGATCGTCGCCGTGATGATCACGAAGATCAGCGTCGGCCGGATCGTCGGGATGGTGATCGAGAAGAACCGCCGAGCCGCCCCCGCGCCGTCCAGCGCCGCCGACTCGTACAGGTCTCGGGGCACGGCCTGCATCGCCGCGAGGAGGATCAGCGCGTTGTAGCCCGTCCAACGGAAGTTCACCATCACCGCGATCGCGATGTGCGACAGGAACGTGTCGTGCTTCCACTGCTGGTCGGCGATCCCCATGAGGTTGAGGAGGTTGTTGGCGAGACCGTCGGCCTCGTTGAAGATGCTCGAGAAGATGATCGCCACCGCGACCGGCGTCACCACGAACGGTATCAGCACGCTCATGCGCCAGAACGTCGGCGCCCGCAGACCCCGGTCGAGGAGGTACGCGATCAGCAGGGCCACGGCCAGCTGCGGGACGGCCGAGAGCACGAAGATGCTCAGGGTGTTGCCCACCGAGTTCCAGAACATGCCGTCGGCGAGGATCTCGGCGAAGTTGCCTGCCCCGACGAACTCGCCCTGCCCCTTCAGCAGATCCCACTCGTGCACCGCCACCCACACCGTGTACAGCAGCGGGAAGAGCCCGACGAGGCCGAACAACAGGAAGAACGGGGAGATGTAGAAGTACGGCGAGGCGTTCTGGTCGAACCGCGAGAGGCGGTGGCGCCAGGAGCGCGGCGGCACGGCATCCGTCTTCGACGCGACGGATGCCGTCGCCGGACGCTCTTCGGTGAGAGTCATGGGGGTTCCTTATCGATGGTCGGATGCCGGGTGCGGAGTGTGACCCGGTCACCGCGTTTCGTCTCGGTCGACTCGGTCGTCCTCGCTCGACGACCCGGGGGTGACCGGCGGGTCGTCGAGCGAGCGGAGCGAGACGGAACGCGGTGACCTACGCGCGCGACGAGGTCAGCCGACGAGCTCGTTCAGCAGACCGATCGCCTGCTCCCAGGCGCCCTGGGTGTCGGTCTCACCGCGGTCGAGTGCACTGAGAGCGGGCCCGAACACGTTCTCCTGGATGACGGAGTCGTCTGCGCCCTTGAACTGCGCGACCACGCCCTTGGCGCGCTCGGCGAGGATCGCACCGGTCGGCGCGTCGTTGAAGAACGCGTTGGGTGTGGCATCCGCGGCGAGCGTCTCCTGCGCCTCCACGGTCGACGGGAAGTTGCCCGCTGCCGCCGACTGCTTGACCTGCTGCTCGGGCTGCGTCAGCCAGTCGGCCAGCTCGGCCGCCGCCTCCTTGTGCTGCGACGACTCCGGGATCGACAGGAACGCACCGCCCCAGTTGGCCGCGCCGCCGGGGAAGACGTCGGCGAAGTCCCAGCCGGTGGTCGCGTCGCCGCCGCCTGCCTCGACCTGCCCCTGCACGACGCCCAGCATCCAGCCCGGGCAGACGAACGTGGCGAAGGTGCCGTCGACGAACGACTTGCCTCCGTTCCAGTCCCACGCGGTCTGCGCGGCCGACTGTCCGCCCTCGGTCGCCGCGCCGAGCAGCTCGAAGCGCTCCTGCAGCTCGGCGTTGCCCTCGACGTTGAGCTCGCCGTCGGCGGTGTAGTAGCCCTCGTCGAGCTGGTTCACCATGGCGTTCCACACGAAGCCGGAGTGGTCGTACCAGGCCTTGCCGGTCTTGGCGGTGTAGTCGGCGCCGACGGTGAAGTAGTTCTCCCAGTCGCCGTCGAGCAGCTGGGCGACCGACTCGCGGTCGCTCGGCAGGCCCGCTGCTTCGAACGCGGCGCCGTTGTAGCAGATGCCGCTCGGGCCGATGTCGGTGCCGTAGCCGATGACGCGGCCCTCGGCATCCGTCGCCTGTCCGTACTTCCAGTCGACCCAGTCGCCCTTGCGATCCTCGATGCCGTAGTCGCGCAGATCGACGAAGGTGTCGGAGACGTCCATGATGGCGCCGAGCCACCCCTCCTCGATCGCGACGATGTCGCTGAGGCCGGAGCCGGCGGCGATCTTGGTGAACGCGTCGGTGCGGGCGTTGCCGCCGGTGTCGATATTGGTCGCCTCGATCGTGATGTTCGGGTGCGCCTTCTCGTACTCGTCGTAGAGGTCGTCGTAGCCGAAGGTGCCGAACGTGGTGACGGTGAGCGTGATGTCACCGTCGCCTCCTTCGGCGTCGCCGGATCCGGTCGCTGCGCAGCCGGCGAGGGCGAGGGCGGAGACGGATGCCGCGGCTGTCGCCGTCAGGATCCGGGTGCGGGCACGTGTGTTCACAGGTCACTCCTTCGTGGTGGGTCGTGCGGTGGTGATGCAAGGTCGTGGATGCTGTGGGAGCGCTCCCACAGCAATGGTGGCGACTCTATGGGAGCGCTCCCATCGATGTCAAGCGCGAGCATGGTGCGAACTTCTGCGGCCATCGCCACGCTTTGCGGCCCGTCACTGGCGTCCCAGGCCGCAGAACGTGCTCCCGTCCGAGATTCTCGACAGTGCGGAGACGGCGTACCCTTGACCGGTGCCCGACACCGAACTCTCCCCCGCCCTCACCCGCGCCGAGTCGCTGATCCGCAGCATTCCGGACTACCCGGAACCGGGCATCATCTTCCGCGACATCACGCCGCTGCTGGCGGATGCCGAGGCACTAAAGGCCACGACCGACGCGATCGTCGAGCCGTTCGCCGGTCAGTTCGACGTGGTCGCCGGCATCGAGGCGCGAGGGTTCATCCTCGCCGGTGCCGCGGCCATCGCGGCGGGTGTCGGCCTCATCCCGATCCGCAAGGCGGGCAAGCTGCCGCGCCCCGCGGCATCCGTCGACTACGCCCTCGAGTACGGAACGGCGACGATCGAGATGCACGACGACCTGCCCGTGGGGTCACGCGTGCTGCTGATCGACGACGTGCTCGCGACAGGCGGCACGCTCGCGGCCGGACGCGAGCTCGTGGAGCGCCTCGGCAGCCACGTCGTCGGCATCTCGGTGCTGTTCGAGATCGACGGCCTGGGCGGGCGCGAGGCGATCGGCGACCTGCACACCGTCTTCCACGCCTGACCCGCGCCCGCTCGCGAATCGACGCGCCGGCGAGCCGGTAGACTGAGGGTGCCCGTCCGCCCGCGACTCTTGGAGCCGTCATGCCCACCATCGTCGTCGACGTCATGCCCAAGCCCGAACTGCTCGACCCGCAGGGGAAGGCCGTCTCCGGAGCGTTCGCGCGCCTCGGCGTCGAGGGCTTCACCGACGTCCGCATCGGCAAGCGCTTCGAGCTCACCGTCGAGGGCGAGGTCACCGAAGAGGTGCTCGCCGAGGCCCGTCGCATCGCCGACGACGTGCTGTCGAACTCCGTGATCGAGGACGTGGTCGGCATCGAGGTCGCCGAATGACCACGCGCATCGGGGTCATCACGTTCCCCGGTTCGCTCGACGACCGCGACGCGCAGCGCGCCGTCCGCATCGCCGGTGCCGAGCCCGTCGCCCTGTGGCACGGATCGCACGACCTCGAAGGCGTCGACGCGCTCGTGCTGCCCGGTGGCTTCAGCTACGGCGACTATCTGCGTGCCGGCGCGATCGCCGCGCTCTCGCCGATCATGGCCGAGGTGAAGGATGCCGCGGCGAAGGGCATGCCCGTGCTCGGCATCTGCAACGGATTCCAGATGCTCGTCGAGGCGCACCTGCTGCCCGGCGGCCTGATCCGCAACGACCACCAGCACTTCGTGCGTCGCGACCAGAGACTCATCGTCGAGAACTCCGACACCGCGTGGACCAACCGGTTCCGCACCGGCCAGGAGATCGTCATCCCGCTGAAGAACGCCGACGGCGGCTACATCGCCGACGACGAGACGCTCGACCGCATCGAGGGCGAGGGGCTCGTGGCGTTCCGCTACGCGGGCGTCAACCCCAACGGATCGCTGCGCGACATCGCGGGTCTGACGAACGAGGCGGGCAACGTCGTGGGTCTCATGCCCCACCCCGAGCACGCCACGGAGCCGGGCTTCGGCCCTGACACGACCGCCGCGATGCGCAGCGGTGTCGACGGCCTCGACTTCTTCACGAGCGCCGTCGCCGCAGTCGCCCGCGCCGCCGCCTGACGCCGGCGCGAACCGCCCCGGCCCCACCCCTTTCCACGCGAGCCGCCCCTTCCACGCGAGCCACCCCCGTGCGTACAGCGCAAAAGGGGGTGGCTCGGCGCAAAAGGGGTGGTTCCGCGCGGGGGCGCAGACGGCGACGAGAGCGGGACGCGTCAGCGGATGCCCAGCTCCTCGGCGACGACGAGGGCGGTGCCGCCGAGCAGCACGATGTCGTCGCCGCGCACCGCCACGCGGATCTCGAAGTCGTCGGTGACGATGGCCAGCGCCTCGTGCTCGATCGCCGCCTTCGCCGCCTCGAGGAACACGTCTCCGACCACGTCCGGAGGCCCGGACAGCACCACCTGCTCAAGGCCGAGAGCGGCCACGACCGGCGTGAGCACCCGTCCGAGCGCCTGACCGGCGGCGGCGAGCACGGCGTCGGTGTCGTCTCCGGCATCCGCCAGTCGGCGGCGCAGGAACGGGGTCGCCGCGACGACCTCGAGGCATCCGCGCCGACCGCAGCGGCACACCTCGCCGCCCTCGTCGACGAGCACGTGCCCGATCTCTCCCGCTGTGAAGCGCTCGCCGGTCACGAGCGCTCCTGCGACGATCACGCCGCTTCCGATGCCCTGGCCGATGCGCACGAGGGCGAGGTTGTCGACGACCGGCTGCCCGTAGGTGCGGGCGGCGAGGGCTGCGGCGTTGGCGTCGTTCGCCACGTGCACGGGCACGGGCACGACGGCCGACACGGCCGCACCGACGTCGAGGTCGCGCCAGCCGAAGGCGACGGCTTCGCGCACGACGCCGTCGGCGTTGACGACACCGGGTGATCCGACGCCGACGCCCAGCACGCGCACGGTCGACCGCTTCACGAGGGCGGATGCCAGTGCGCACACCTTCGCGAGCAGCTCGTCGCCGCGCGCGCCGTCGGTCGGCACGACCATGGTGTGCACGACGTCGCCGGCGAGGTTCATGATCGCGCCCGTCAGCTCGGCGTAGGCCGAGAGGTCGAGGGTGACGACGTGGTACGCGTCGGGGTTCAGCGCGATGAGCATGCTCGGCTTGCCGACGCGGCCCTCGGGACTCGGGCCACTCTCGCGCACGATGCCCTCCGCAGCGAGGTCGTCGACGATGCGCGACACGCTCACCCTGGTGAGCTCGGTCGCCCGTGCGAGGTCGGCGCGACTCATCGGGTCGCTGCGGAAGAGCGTGCGCAGGATGAGCGAGCGGTTCGCCTGCCGGGTGTGCTCCGGAAGGGCCTTCTCCCCTCCGACCCTCACGAGATGCCCAGTTCGGCCGACAACACAGCGACCAGCGGACCCTGCAGCGCGAGCAGCGCGCCGTCAGACGCGATGTCGACGCCGATCGAGCTCGTCGTGGAGGGCAGGGTGCGCTCGGCCAGGTGCGCACGGGTGCGCTGCGCGAACTCCTCGTCGTACACGTCCTCCGGCCCGACGATCACGACGTGGGTCGCTCCCAGCAGCGAGATGATGGGCGCGACGGCGGCGGCGAGGGCATCCGCCGCGTCGTCGATCACGTCCGTCCGCTCCTCGCCTGCCTCGAGCCGGCGCCGGAGGGCCGGCACGGCGACGATCGCGTCGAGGCAGCCCGAGCGTCCGCAGAGGCATTCGGTCCGGCGGCGCGGGTCGACGACGACGTGTCCGATCTCGCCGGCCGTGAAGTCCATACCGTCGATGAGGTTCTCCCCCACGATGAGCCCGGCACCCGCTCCGCGCTGGATCGTGACGATGAGGATGCTGCGGCCGTCGTTCTCGCGGAACGTGTGCACGGCCAGCGCCATGCCGTTCGCATCGTTGACGACGTGGACGGGCAGGTCGAACCGATCGCCGAGCGCCCCGCGCAGGTCGGTGTCGAAGAGTCCGAGGTGCGGGGCGAAGCGCACGACACCCTCCCGGTCGACGACGCCGGGACTTCCCACTCCGATGCCGAGCACCGGTGCCGGGGCGAGGGCGAAGAGCTCCTCGGCGAGTGCGATGGCCTGCGCGACGGCGTCGGCTCCCCGCTCGGTGACGATGTCGACGCGCTTCTGGTGCACGACCCGGCCCCGCAGGTTCATCACGGCACCGCGGAACGACAGGGTGTCGGACAGATCGAGGCTGATGATCGATCGCGAGTCGTCGTCGATCGCCACGAGGGTGGCCGGCTTGCCGACGCGCACGTCGGTCGAGTGTCCGAGCTCGGCGAGGATGCCCTGCTCGATGAGGTCGGCGACGATCGCCGACACGGTGACCTTGTTCAGACCCGAACCGCGCGCGATGTCGGCGCGGCTGCGCGGCCCGTCGTGGAAGAGGGTCTGCAGCAGCATGGCGCGATTGCGCAGGCGGTTGTGCTCGGGGAGCGCCTTGGTCGTGATGCGGAGATCGGCCACAGCCCATTGTCTCCCGACGCGCCGATCCGTCCAGCCCTGCCGCGCCTCCGACGTCATCGCCGAGCAGTGCCGCGACGACGCAGCAACGCGGCGCCGGCGAGCACCGCAGCCCCGGCGAGGAACGCAGCGGAGAGCGGCGCGCCCCCTCCGCTCTCCGCGAGTGCGGCTGCGGCTGAGGCCGAGTCGCTCGGTGAGAGGGCGGCGCCCGACGCTTCTCCTCCCTCGGGCGCCGTCGGCGTCCCGGTGACCGGCGGCGTCGCGTCGTCGTCGTCCAGGCGGAACGGGTTGTACGCGGCGAGCGCGAGCAGGTACCAGGATGTCGCACCCGTGTGCAGGCTCGAGTAATACAGGTCCCCGAACCCGGTGTCGAGGCCGTCACTGGACGCCGCGACGATGCCTCGACCGTCGCCGTTCCCGGCCTGACGCTGCGCGAGCTCGGCTGCGGCGAGGATCGACCGTGTG
This sequence comes from Microbacterium sp. LS_15, assembly GCF_041954735.1. NCBI lineage: Bacteria > Bacillati > Actinomycetota > Actinomycetes > Micrococcales > Microbacteriaceae > Microbacterium > Microbacterium sp. LS_15. The sequence continues at coordinate 20,415 of NZ_JAVAYD010000018.1, forward strand.
TACGCGGCGTCCTCGGGCGCATCGCGGAGGCGCAGGGCGAGGGCGAGCTGCCCCGTCCCCTCGAACCACACCTTCGAGACGTCGGCGCTGCTGAACGCCGGGCCCTCGTACGGCGCGTCGACGGCGTGCAGGTTCTCGACCGTCCAGGCGAGCGCCGACCCGTATCGCTCATCGCCGGTCGCGAGGAAGCTCCACGTCTGCGGATCCAGCGGGACCGGGTAGTAGTTCGTCGAGACGCCGTCGGTGTGCGTGCCGGTCCAGAGGAATCCGTCGTCCGTCTGCATGGCCGCGACGAAGCCCGCGGCGAGCGCGGCACGGTCGGTCCACGACGCGTCGCCGGTGAGGACAGACAGCTGGGTGAAGAACGCCGTGACGTCGATGTTGTGCTCGGTCGATTTGAACGTGAGCGAGTTGCCCTCGGCGTCCTGGCCGCCGATGTAGCCGAACGGCCCCCGGTCGGTGTCGACGGTGTTCGTGACGATCCAGTCGGCGAGACGCAGGGCGCCGTCGAGGTAGCGCTGTTCCCCGGTGAGGTCGAAGAGACGGGCGAGCGCCATGCCGACCCAGGCCTGGTTGCCGGTGTTCGAGGCGCCGGATCCGATCTCCACCGCACCCTCGCGCAGGCTGACCGGCTGATACGAGGCGCGCGTGCGGCCGTCGGAGAACACCGGCTCGTTCGCCTGCACGAACAGAAGCGCGTCGCCGATCGACTGCGCGCGCCTGATGTCGTCGGGCAGGCCGCGCGCGGCGTACGCCATGACGATCAGGGCGTCGTCGTAGAGGAACGACGAGGTGTAATCCCAGTCGGGTGTGGTGAAGAAGCCGCCCTGATAGCTGCGCGGCAGGCACATCGCGTCGGCGCTGCAGTACTCGTCGACGCGGTCGTCGAGGAACTCATAGGCGAGGTCGGCCGACCGTTCGTAGTCCACCTCGCCGGCCGGGTCGACGTACCAGTCGGCGGCCGCGGCCTGCGCGGCGGCGGCCGGGGCGACGCCGAGGCCGAGCAGGGTCGTGACGGCCAGGGCCGCCGTGGCGAGACGCACCGTCGTGCGGGTCGGGATGCCGTGGGCGCCCATCGTCAGCCCTTCACCGCACCGGCGGACATACCGGTGACGAGGTTGCGTTGGATGATCATGAAGAAGACCACGACCGGGAGCGAGAACAGCGTGGCCGCGGCCATCTGCCCTCCGTAGTCGGTGCCCATCTCGCCCCCGACCGACACGGTGAAGGAGTTCAGCCAGACCGGCAGCGTGTAGTTCGCCTGGTCCTTCATGAACGTGAACGCCACGATGTAGTCGTTCCACGCCGCGATGAACGCGAACACGCTGCTCGACACGATGCCCGGCATCACGAGCGGGAAGAGCACCCGGGTGAGGACCTGCCAGGTGGAGGCGCCGTCGATGCGCGCCGCCTCGTCGATCTCGATCGGGATCGCGAGGAAGAACCCGCGCATGACCCAGATGGAGAACGGCAGCACGCTCGCGACGTACGCGAAGATCAGTCCCCAGTAGGTGCCGAGCAGACCCATCGAGTTGAAGATGAGGAACTGCGGGATGAGCAGCGCGGTGCCCGGGAGCATCTGCACGATGAGGATGAGCACGAGGATCGGGCGGCGTCCGCGGAAGCGGAACCGCGACAGCGCCGCCGCCGCGAAGATGCCGAGGACGATCGCGAAGATCACCGCGCCGGCGACGACGATCACGGAGTTCTGCAGGTAGACGAGGAACTGGCCCCTGCCGATCGCCGTGAAGAAGTTCTCGAGGGTGGGTGCTTCGGGGAGGAAATGCGGCGTCGTGCTGAGCATCTCCGAGCGGGGCTTGAACGCCGTGTTCACCATCCAGTAGACGGGGAACGCCCACACGATGCAGAACACGATCGCGATGGTGCTGCTGATCCAGGGGCGTCGACGCAGACGGCGGGTGCGGGTGGTCATCAGAGGTCCTCTCCCGAGCGCACGAGGTTCCGGATGTACAGGGCGCTGAGCGCCGCGAGGATGATCGTCGAGGCGACCGCGATGGCCGACCCGGTGCCGATCTGCAGGTTGCCTGAGAACGCCGTCGTGTAGGTGAAGACGCCGAGGGTCGAGGTCGCGCCGTTCGGTCCGCCCTCCGAGATGAGCCAGATCTGGTTGAAGACGTTGAAGTCCCAGATGATCGAGAGCATCGTCACCAGCAGGAGCGTGGGGGCGATCGAGGGCAGCACCACCACGCGGTAGACCGTCCACTCCGAGGCGCCGTCGAGGCGCGCAGCCTCCTTGAGCTCGACCGCGACCTGGGTCTCGGCGGCGTACAGCGTGAGGGCGATGAACGGGACCGCGCCCCAGACGACGAGCAGCCAGATGCAGATCCAGGCGAGCACGGGGTCGGACGCCCAGTCGCGGCTGGTCATGTCGCCGAAGACGCGCAGCTGCGTCAGCATCCAGTTGATGACGCCGTACTGCGGCTGGAACAGCCACGACCACACGATCGACGAGGCGACATTCGGCATCGCCCAGGCGAGGATCAGCACGACCGTCGTGACGTGCCGGAGAGAGGCGGGCAGGCGGGTCATCAGATGCGACATGCCGGCGCCGATCGCAACGCTGCCCACGACGAGCGCTGCGGTGAAGACGATCGTGCGGACGAGCGAGAGCCAGAAGCTCTCGTCGGCCAGCACGGCGGCGTACTGGTCGAGTCCGACGACGTCGAAGGCGCCCGTGAACAGCGTGCGCTGGTTGTAGTTCGTGAACGACGTGAAGACGAGGAACCCGATGGGCAGCAGCGTCACGAACACGATCATGAGACCCGCGGGGCTCAGCAACCAGAACGGCGCGGACGACCGGGTGGTGCCGCCAGGCCGTCGTGCGGACGCGGGCCGACCCCGGCGCGGGGATGATGCGGGAGCCGGCGGGGACTCGACTGCGGTGGTGGTCAAGGGCTCGCCTTTCGTCGGAGCGGACGGGCCGTCAGAGGGGCGGCCGGGGAGGTCGAGGGGGGAGGGATGCCGCGCGGCGAGCGCGCGGCATCCCCGGGGTCACTCGATGTTGAGCGTCTTGTCGGCGTCGGCGTCGAAGTCCTTCGCCGCGTCCTCGACGCTCTTCGAGCCGGAGGCGACGGCGGAGAACAGATTGTTGATGGCCTTGTTGCTCTCGATCGTCGTCCAGTTCGCGTTGGCCGGGGTGGCCTTCGAGTTCAGCGCGGCCGTGAAGAAGCTCGAGCGCAGCTCGGGCACGGACTCCTGGGCGAACTCGATGCCCTCGACGCTGTTCGGGATCCACCCGTCGACGCCGTAGACGTAGTCCTTCTGGATGTCGGGGCTCGTCGCGATCTTCACCCAGTTCAGAGCCAGGTCGGAGTTCTTCGACTTCACCGGCACGGCCCAGTCGGAACCACCGAGCATGACAGGCTGCGCCTCACCCGAGATGCCGGGCATCGGGAAGGTGCCCAGGTCGGCCTCGAGGTCGGGGTTGATCTTGAGGATCGCGCCGGTGTTCGTGTTGAGGATCGCGGAGGTCTTGCCGTCGGCGAAGAGCTGGCTCTGGTTCGGCTCGAACGTGTCGAGGGTCGCGGAGGCTGCGGTCGAGTACTCGTTCTGGAACTCCTTGAAGGCGGTCAGTCCCTCGATGGCCTCGTCGGACGAGAAGCCCGACTTCCATTCCCCGTCGTCGTCGGTCGCGATGTCACCTCCGGCGTCCCACACGAACTGCATGCCCGCGTAGAAGTACTGGCCGGGGAGGTAGAAGGCCGAGAAGTCGGAGGTCTGGGCGTTGGCGGCCTTCACCTTGTCGAGTGCGGCCGTGAGCTCGTCGAACGTCGTGGGCACCTCGGTGACTCCGGCCGCCGCCCACATCGTCTTGTTGTAGATGACGGCGCGGGCGCCGGCGAAGCCGGGGACGCCGTACAGGTCGCCGTCGATCGTGGCGGGGTCGACGAGTCCGTCGAGCCAGGTCTGGCCCTGCGCGAGGTCGTCCTTGTACGGGGTGAGGTCGAGCAGACCGCCGGTCGCCGCGTAGCTCGCGATCTGCGTGTTGCCCACGTCGACGACGTCGGGCGGGGTGTCGGTGGCGAGGGCCGTGGTCAGCTTGGTCGTGATACCGTCCCAGGTCTGCGACTGGATGGTGACCTCGGCGCCGGTCTGCTTCGTGAACTCCTCGTTGATGGCCGCGAGGGTCTCTTCGGTGTAGTCGTTCTGCATGACCCAGACGGTGAGGGTCTCGCCTTTGCCGTCGACCTCGGGGACCTTGCCGTCGCTGGGTGCACCGGCGTCGCCGGTGCCGGCGGGACCCGAGCACGCGCTGAGCGCGAGGACGGAGGCGATGCCCAATGCACCGACGGCCGTCATTTTCTTGATTGCCACGTGAATCTCCTTGGTAGGTGGGATACCGCATTCGGATACGTCGATGTGTCGCGCGGTGAAAGTTAGTACACATCTGTTGCATATCCTTTGTCAATCATTATGTTGGTATTAGTTGAACCGTGACGTTTCCGCAATATGACGGCGATGTTTCGCCTTCGGGCGCTGCAGTCGCCGCCTGAATTAGGTCACTTTATTTACTAACTATTAGGGCATGTAACCAACTAATTCATGCCACCGCGAAATCACCAGGGAGTCGCCGAGAAATGCCCACCCTTCTACCCCGTCCCGCCCATCAGGAATTCACCGACGGCGAGTTCGAACTCACCCGTGACAGCGCTCTGTCGACCCACCCCGACCTCGTCCAGCCGGCGCAACGGCTCCAGGAACGGCTGCGCGCGGCGACCGGCTTCCTGCTGCCGCTCGACGTCGTGGAGGAGGCCTCCGACGCCCCCGTCGCCATCCGCCTCGACCTCGACCCGGGGCTCGCGGCCGAGGGCTTCGCGCTCGAGACGACCCCCCGGGCGGTCCGCATCGCCGCCGCGACCGATCGCGGCGCGCACTGGGCTGCGCAGGCGCTGCTGCAGCTGTTCCCCGCCGCGGTCCACCGCCGGTCGCCGGCCCCCGGCATCCGCTGGACCGCCCCCGCCGCCCGCGTCGCCGACGCGCCGAAGTTCCCCTGGCGCGGTGCGATGCTCGACGTGGTGCGCCACTTCGCACCGACCCGCGACGTGCTGCGGTTCATCGATCTGCTCGCGATGCACCGCCTCAACACGCTGCACCTGCACCTGACCGACGACCAGGGCTGGCGCGTCGAGATCGCCCGCTACCCGCGCCTCACCGAGGTCGGCGGGTGGCGCCCCGAGACGCAGCTCGGCGCAGCGCACGGCTCAGACACCGACGGCCGGCCGCACGGTGGCTTCTACACGCAGGACGACATCCGTGAGATCGTCGCCTACGCGGGAGCGCGCGGCATCACCGTCGTCCCCGAGATCGAGCTGCCTGGGCACGCGCAGGCAGCGGTCGCCGCATACCCCGAGCTCGGGGTCGGCGACAGCGCTCCGACCACGCCGTGGACGCTGTGGGGCATCAACCCGGTGATCTTCAACGTCGAGGAGTCGACCATCGGCTTCCTCTGCGACGTCCTCGACGAGGTGATCGACCTGTTCCCCTCCGAGTACATCTGCATCGGCGGCGACGAGTGCCCGAAGATCCAGTGGGCGGAGGACGAGCGCACCCAGGAGCGGATGCGGGAACTCGGCCTGCACGACGAGGAGGAGCTGCAGAGCTGGTTCGTCAGCCGCATCGGCCAGCACCTGGCATCCCGCGGCCGCAAGCTGCTCGGGTGGGACGAGATCCTCGAGGGCGGCCTCGCCGACGGGGCGACCGTGCTGTCGTGGCGCGGACGGGTGGGCGCGCTGACCGCTGCCCGCTCGGGCAACGACGTCGTGGCCTGCCCCGAGGACACGGTGTACCTCGACTACCGCGAGTCCGACCTGCCGTCGGAGCCGATCCCCACCGGCACCGTCACGACCGTCGAGAAGGCCTACGCTTTCGACCCCGTGCCCGCGGAGCTCGACGCCGAGCAGGCGAAGCACGTGCTCGGCGGCCAGGCGAACCTCTGGACCGAGCACATCGACTCGATGCGCGGCCTCGACTACCGCGCGTTCCCCCGCCTCTCGGCCGTCGCCGAGGCGCTGTGGACCATCGGCCACCGCGACTACGAGGAGTTCGCGCCGCGCCTGTCCGAGCACCTCGCACGTCTGGATGCCGCGGGCGTCGAGTACCGGCACGCCGACGGACCGCGTCCGTGGCAGGAGCGGCCGGGCGTCAGCGGACGGACGCGTTCGGCCGAGGAGGCAGCCGCGCACCTCGCCCGCATCACCGCCAACATCGGCTGAGCGGCGCGGGCCAGCGCCTGCGCCGCCGAGCCGTCCTCCCAGCGCCGAGCCACCCCCGAAGCGCCGAGCCACCCCCGTGCGTGCGGCACATGCGGGGGTGGTTCGGCACGAAGAGGGTGGCTCGCGAGCGGCGGGCGCGTCAGGGGGGCGCGGGAGTGCGCGGGACGACGGGACAGCGCGGCGCGGGTCAGGGAGCCGGGAGCGCGAACGGGTTGTCGCCGGCGGCGGCGAGCAGGTACCAGGCCGTCGTCCCGGTGTGCAGACTCGCGTAGTACAGGTCGCCGAATCCGGAGTCGAGGCCATCGGTCGACGTCGCGACGATACCCTTGCCGTCGCCGTTCGGGGCATCCCGCTGCGCGAGACGGATGCTGCTGAGCAGCGACTCCGCGGCATCCGCATCACCGGCCCCGTCGCGCAGTCTCAACGAGAGCGCCAGGTGCCCTGCCCCCTCGAACCACACCTTCGACACGTCCACGTCGCTGATCGACGGGCCGCTGTACGGGCCGTCGCTGGCGACGAGGTTCGAGAGGGTCCAGTCGAGGGCCGCGCCGAAGCGGCCGTCGCCCGTGCCGAGGTAGCTCCAGGTCTGCGCGTCGAGCGGCTTGGGGTGGGTGTTGACGGTGCTCCCGTCGAGCAGGGTACCGGTGTCGACGTGGCCGTCGGCCGCCTGCATGGCCGCGACGAAATCGGCCGCGACACCCGCGCGCTGCGCCCACACCGGGTCGCCGGTGAGCTGGGCGAGCTGGCCGAAGAAGCCCGCGATGTCGCTGTTGTGCTCGGTGGACTTCCACACCAGCGAGGTGCCGTCCTCGAGCTGCCCGCCCGTGTAGCCGTAGGGGACGCGAGCCATGTCGGCGGTGTTCGTCTGGATCCACTGCGCGATGTCGAGAGCGCCGTCGAGGTACTTCTGCTCACCCGTCGCGTGGAACAGACGCGCGAGCGCCATCCCGACCCAGGCCTGGTTGCCGGTGAACGTGCCGGGACCGGTGATCTCCATCCGGCCCTGGCGGATGCCGTGCGGCTCGTACGAGGTGCGCACCCGTCCGTCGCCGATCGGGTCGTTCTCCTGCACGAAGAGCAGGGTGTCGCCGACGGCCTGCGCGCGACGGAGGTCGTCGGGGAGGCCGCGTGCGGTGTACGCGATGATGACGAGGGCGTCGTCGTAGACGAACGAGGGCGTGAAGTCCCAGGTCGGGAGGTCGGTGAAGAATCCCCCCTGGTAGCTGCGCGGCAGGCACATGCCCGCGCCGTCGCAGAACTCGTCGACGCGTCCGTCGAGGAACTCGTACGCCCGCGCGACCGAGAGACTGGGGTCGGGGGCGGTGCCCTCGGGGGTCGGATCGTCGGCCGAGGCGACGGCGGTGGAGATGACGGTCGCGGCGCCGGCGAGCACGGTCGTCGCGACGACCATCGCAGCGACCATCCGTCTCACGGGACGGCGCGCGGTACCGGACATCATGACCCCCTCGGTCGGAACCGCGCGATGCGACAGCGCGGGCGACCTGCAGGTCACGGCAGAATTTTGGCATTCCGGATGGGGGCGCAGTAGTGGCGAAGGTCTATGTCTCTGCATCCATTCGTCTGGGACTCGTGCAGCGACAGCCCTGAAGGCGTCAGTCCCGAAACGATTCGATACCGGCGTGGTGCCGGCAGCGACGCGTGCAATAGCCTGATCCCATGGCACAGCATGAGCAGATCGCAGCCCCCGGTTCCGAGTGGTGGCGCAGCGCCGTCATCTACCAGATCTACCCCCGTTCGTTCGCCGACGCATCGGGCGACGGCATCGGCGACCTTCCCGGCATCACGAGCCGACTCGACTCCCTCAAGGAGCTCGGCGTCGACGCGATCTGGCTGAGCCCGTTCATGACGAGCCCGCAGCGTGACGCCGGCTACGACGTCGCCGACTACCGCGACGTAGACCCGCTGTTCGGCACCCTCGACGACTTCGACACCATGCTGAACGAGGCGCACCGCCGCGGCATCCGCGTCGTGGTCGATCTCGTGCCGAACCACTCTTCCGCGCAGCACGCCTGGTTCCAGGCCGCGCTGCGGGCGGCGCCTGGGAGCCCCGAGCGCGCGCGCTACATCTTCCGCGACGGCAAGGGCGAGAACGGCGAGCTCCCGCCCAACAACTGGGAGTCGGTGTTCGGCGGCGGCATGTGGGAGCGCGTGACCGAGGCCGACGGCACACCCGGCCAGTGGTACCTGCACATCTTCGACCCCACGCAGCCCGACTTCGACTGGACGAACGAGGAGGTCCGCGAGGAGTTCCGCTCGATCCTCCGCTTCTGGCTCGACCGCGGGGTCGACGGCTTCCGCGTCGACGTGGCGCACGGCATGATCAAGGCCGACGGCCTGCCCGACTACACCCCGCCGGCCGACGCCGACTCGATGGGCGGCGGCGAGACCGACGTCCCCTACTGGGGCCAGGACGGCGTGCACGACATCTACCGCGACTGGCACCGCGTGCTGGCCGAGTACGACGGCGACCGCGCGCTGTGCGGCGAGGCGTGGATGCCGACGCTGAAGCAGACCGCGCTCTGGGTGCGCCCCGATGAGATGCACCAGACGTTCAACTTCCCGTACCTCATGACCGAGTGGGATGCCGAGGCGCTGCGCGACGTCATCCGCGAATCGCTCGAGGAGTTCGGCGCCGTCGGGGCTCCCAGCACCTGGGTGCTGTCGAACCACGATGTCGTGCGCCACGCGACGCGCCTGGCCCTCACCGAGGAGAACCCGCAGGGCGACGGCATCGGCCCGAACACCCCGAACAAGCCAGACACCGCGATCGGTCTCGCCCGGGGCCGCGCGGCGACGACCCTGATGCTCGCACTGCCCGGATCCGCGTACATCTACCAGGGCGAGGAGCTCGGACTGCCGGAGGCGATGGAGATCCCCGACGCGTTCCGCCAGGACCCGACCTGGTTCCGCACCAACGGCGAGCGCTACGGGCGGGACGGATGCCGCGTGCCGATCCCGTGGGAGGCCGACGCCCCGGCGTTCGGCTTCAACGCGACCGGCGCCTCGTGGCTCCCGCAGCCCGCGGAGTGGGCGACCTACGCCCGCGACGTCGAGAAGGGCGACGAGACGTCGACCCTGGCCCTCTACACGCGGCTGCTCGCGGTGCGCCGGCAGCACGACTTCGGTTCGGGCTCGCTCATCTGGGAGGACGCGGGGCCGGATGCCGTCGCCTTCCGCCGCGGGGCCGTGCACGTCGTCGCGAACCTCGGCACGGAGCCGCTCGACCTGCCCGCCGGTGCCACGGTGATCGTCGCGAGTCAGCCGTTCGACGGCGACGCGCTGCCCGTCGACACGGCCGTCTGGTACACGACAGCCTGACCCGCATCCTCTCTCGTCGAGAGGCTCTCTCTCGTCGAGAGGAAGGTGAGGCGGCGGGAGCGGGAGTACACGAAGCGTGGGATGCTGGACGCATGGCCCCCGGCATCCCCTCCGTCCTGTTCGTGTGCGTGCACAACGCGGGCCGCTCGCAGATGGCGGCCGGCTTCCTGCGCGCCGTCGCGGGCGACCGCATCGACGTGCGCTCGGCCGGATCGCTGCCCGCCGAGCACATCAACCCGGTCGCGGTCGAGGCGATGGCGGAGCTCGGCATCGACATCACCGCCGAGTCCCCGAAGGTGCTGACGACGGATGCCGTGCAGGCATCCGACGTGGTGATCACGATGGGATGCGGTGACGCGTGCCCGTTCTTCCCGGGGAAGCGCTACGAGGATTGGGAGCTCGACGATCCCGCCGGGCAGGGCATCGACGCCGTGCGGCCGATCCGCGACGACATCCGCCGTCGGATCGAGACGCTGGCCGCCGAGCTGCTCGCCTGATGCCCGTCGGCGCGTCTGACGCGCCGCTCGCCGAGCCCACCGTGCGCGTCGAAACCCCCCGATACGCGCGTATGTACCGGGGGGTTTCGGCGACGGTGAGGGGTTTCGGCGACGACGGGGGTCAGGGGACGATGAGTCCCGCGGTCTTCTCCTGCGCGAGCTGGAACCGACGCTGCACGTCCTCCCAGTTCACGATCTCCCAGAACGCCTTCACATAGTCGGCGCGCACGTTGAGGTAGTCGAGGTAGTAGGCGTGCTCCCACACGTCGAGCTGCAGCAGCGGGGTGACGCCGAGAGGAGCGTTGCCCTGCTGGTCGAACAGCTGGAAGATCACGGGGCGGGCGCCGACCGAGTCCCAGGCGAGCACGGCCCAGCCGGATCCCTGCACGCCGAGCGCCGTGGCGGTGAAGTGCGCGCGGAACGCGTCGATCGAGCCGAACGCGTCGTCGAGCGCCGCCGACAGTTCGCCCTCGGGGTTGCCGCCGCCCTCCGGCGACAGGTTCTGCCAGAACACCGAGTGGTTGATGTGCCCGCCGAGGTTGAACGCGAGGTCCTTCTCGAGCTTGTTCACGGCGGCGAGGTCGCCCGCGTCGCGCGCGGCCGCCAGCTGCTCGAGCGCCGTGTTCGCGCCGGTGACGTAGGCCTGGTGGTGCTTCGAGTGGTGCAGCTCCATGATCTTGCCGGAGATGTGCGGGGCGAGCGCCGAGTAGTCGTACGGCAGCTCGGGGAGGGTGTACGGACTGGACATGGTGATTCCTTCCTTCGATGGTCTGGAGACGGAGCCGGTCAGTCCTGCGCGCCCGGTAGCGAGTGGAAGCGGCGGTCGATGTAGACGAGCGGGCGACCAGGGCGGCCGAGCAGCACCTCATCGACCTCGGCGATGACGACCGTCGACGATCCGACGGCCACCGTGGTCATCGGGTGGCAGCGCATCGCGACGCGCGCCTCGCGCAGGTACGGCTCGCCGGTGGGCAGGGTGCTCCAGCCCTGCGCGTCGGTGAAGCGCTCCGCGCCGCTGATCGCGAAGCTCTGCGCGAGGTCGGAGTGCTCGTCGTCGATCAGGTGCACGACGAAGCTGTCGGACGACAGGATCGCCCCGGCGCTGCCGGTGGCGCGGGTCACCGAGAACACGATCGCCGCGGGGTCGACCGCGACGGAGGCGACGCTGGATGCCGTGAGCCCCACCGGACCGTCGGGGGTCGTCGCCGTGATGATGGCGACGCCGGCTGGATGCTGTCGGAACGCGGCCTTGAGTCCTTCGCCGACGGGCGAGGGCACCGGTGCGGGCGGCGGTGTGGTGGTCATTCGTGTGCCTCCTGCGGCGGGAGTGCGGCGATGAGCGGGTGGTCGTGCTCGATCATGCCGACCTTGGCGGCGCCACCGGGGGATCCGATGTCGTCGAAGAACTCGACGTTCGCCTTGTAGTAGTCCTGCCATTCTGGGGGCAGATCGTCTTCGTAGAAGATCGCCTCGACGGGGCAGACCGGTTCGCACGCCCCGCAGTCGACGCATTCGTCGGGGTGGATGTAGAGCGAGCGCTCGCCCTCGTAGATGCAGTCGACCGGGCATTCGTCGATGCAGGCGCGGTCCTTGACGTCGACGCAGGGCAGCGCGATCACGTAGGTCATCGAGTGGTCTTCCTCCGAGTCACGGTTCCACCGTAAGACCTCAAGTACACTTGAGGTCAAATCATGGAGACCCCTTGACAGCGCACAACGATTCCGACCGCTCGGCGCACGCCGCCGACGAGCCGCTCACGATCGGCGAGATGAGCCGGCGCACCGGCGTCGCCCCCTCGGCCCTGCACTTCTACGAGAGTCTGGGACTCATCGCCTCGACCCGCACGCCGGGCAACCAGCGCCGGTACGCCAGGCACATGCTGCGCCGGGTGTCGCTCATCACGGTCGCGAAGCGCCTCGGCATCCCCCTCTCCGACGTGCAGGAGGCGTTCGCCGACGTCCCCCTCACGCAGACCCCGAGCCATGACGACTGGCAGCGCGCATCGCGCCGGTGGAAGCGCGAGCTCGAGAAGCGCCGGGAGGGCATCGAGCGCCTCGAACGCGAGCTGACCGGATGCATCGGCTGCGGCTGCCTGTCGATGAAGGCGTGCGGGCTGCTCAACCCCGACGACGCGCTCGGCAGCCAGGGCGCGGGACCCCAGCGCCTGCAGGACTGAGCGGGCCGCGCGCTACACCACCGTGAACGACGCGGACAGCAGCGACTGCTCGCGCGAACTCGGTCCGACGAGCAGGGCGAACTCCCCCGGCTCCACGAGGCGCACACCGGCCGCGTCGACGATCGAGCACTCGACCACGGGCAGGTCGACCCGCACGACGCGGCTCTCCCCCGGCGCGAGGTCCACCTGCCGGTAGGCCTTGAGCTCGCGGTCGGTCCAGCTGACGCTCGTCACGACGTCGCGCACGTACACCTGCACGGTCTCGCGCACCGGACGCGATCCGGTGTTCGTCACGGTGACCTCCGCCACCACGGTGTCGCCGAGCGCGAGCGACCCCTCCGACACCACGAGATCGGAGTACGCCACGGTCGAGTACGACAGTCCCTCGCCGAACGCCCAGGCGGGCGACTGCGTGAGGTCGGCGTACCGGTCGCCGTGCTGCCCGCGGATCTGGTTGTAGTACGTCGGCTGCTGTCCCACGTGACGCGCGAACGAGATCGGCAGGCGCCCCGACGGCTCCACGGCTCCCGTGACGATCTCGGCGAGCGCCCTGCCACCCTGCATGCCGGGATTCGCCGCCCAGATGACGGCTGCGGCCTGCGAGACGGATGCCGGGAGCACGAGCGGTTTCGACGCCAACAGCACGACGACGACGGGCTTCCCGGTCGCGATCAGCGCGTCGAGCAGGGCGTTCTGCCCGCCGATCAGCTCGAGCGTCGCGGTCGAGCGGCCCTCTCCCACGAGCTCGATGCGGTCTCCCACGACGGCGACGACGACATCGGATGCCGAGGCTGCGGCGACCGCCTCGGCGATCAGCGCCTCGTCGGGCACGGCGGGCACGACGACCGGAGGGCGCGGCTGCCCGTCGGGGAACGTCGACCCGCGGGGGTCCTCCTCGAGCGTGAGGATGTCGGCGCCGCGTGCGTGCGTCACGGTCCAGCCCTCGACGCCGGAGAGGCCGTCGAGCACCGTGGTGATCATGTCGCGGGGCTGGCCGTCGAGCCATCCTGCCTGGCCGGATCCTCCCGCCCAGTCGCCGAGCTGCGTCTGCGCGTCGTCGGCGAGCGGACCGACCACCGCCACCGACAGCGGGGCGGTGGGCGAGAGCGGCAGTGTGCCGTCGTTCTCGAGCAGCACGAGCGAGCGGCGGGCGATCTCGAGGTTGAGGTCGGCGTGCGCGGGGCTGCCGACGACGGCATCCCGTCCGTCCCGGGGGAGTCGCGGGTCCTCGAACAGGCCGAGCTCGAACTTGAGCGTGAGGATGCGGGTGACCGCGGTGTCGAAGTCACTGGACGACAGCATCCCTCGGGCGACCGCGTCGAGCGCCCCCTCGAAGAACCTCGGCGTCGTCATGACCATGTCGTTGCCGGCCTTCACCGCCGCGGCGGCGGCGTGCGTGTAGTCGGGCTGCACCTGCTGCTCCCACACCATGCGGCCGACGTTGTCCCAGTCGGTGATGAGGGTGCCGGTGTACCCCCACTCGCCGCGCAGCACGTCGCTGAGCAGCCAGTCGTTGACGGTGATCGGCACGCCGTCGGTGGTCTGGTAGCCGAGCATGAAGGTGCGGCATCCCTCGCGCGCGACGCGCTCGAACGGCGGAAGGAACCACGAGCGCAGCTTGCGCCGCGAGATGTCGGCCTCGCTCGCGTCGCGTCCGCCCTGCGTCTCGGAGTATCCGGCGAAGTGCTTGGCGGTCGCGAGGATCGCGGTCGGGTCGTCGAGACCGTCGCCCTGGTACCCCCGCACCATGGCCGAGGCGAGCTCGCCGATGAGGAACGGGTCCTCTCCGAACGTCTCGTCCACGCGACCCCAGCGCAGATCGCGGGCGATGCACAGCACCGGCGAGAAGGTCCAGTGGATGCCGGTCGCGGCGACCTCGACCGCGGTGGCGCGAGCCACTCTCTCGACGAGCTCGGCGTCCCACGACGCCGCCATCCCCAGCTGGGTCGGGTAGATCGTGGCGCCCGGCCAGAACGAGTGCCCGTGGATGCAGTCCTCGCCGACGAGCAGCGGGATGCGCAGCCGCGTCTGCGCCGTCAGCTCGTTCGCGCGGATCAGCCGCTCGGGCGAGGTGTGCAGGATCGACCCGACATGACGACGCAGGACGTGGTCGTCGAGATCGTCGCGGGCGTCGAGCTGCAGCATCTGCCCGACCTTCTCCTCGACCGTCATGCGGTCGAGGAGATCGGCGACGCGGGCGGCGATGGGCAGTTCGGGGTCGAGGTAGGGCAGGGATTCGGTCAGGGTGGGAGAGGTCATCACTTCGCGTTCTCGGTGTGCGGGTCGTTCGGGGCGAGCGGGGCGGACGCCGGGGTCGGGATGCTGCGCACCGCCGTCACCGGGTCGTTCACGTTCAAGCCCTTCTTCTTCATGGCTCGGGCCCGCTCGCCCGCGGAGCGCAGTCGCGGGTTGACGTACTCGTCGATGCCGAAGTTGATGAGCGAGAGCGCGACGCCGATGATCGCGATGCAGAGTCCGGCCGGCACGTACCACCACCACAGCCGCGGGAAGGCGCCGTTCTGCTGCGCCCAGAAGAGGATCGTGCCCCAGTTGAGGTTGCTCACGGGGATCACGCCGATGAAGGCGAGCGTGGTGAGGCCGAGGATCGCGGCGGTCACGGTGCCGACGAAGCTCGACGCGATGAGCGCCATGAGGTTCGGCAGCATCTCGACCGTGATGATGCGCCGCAGCGGCTCGCCGTTCGCACGGGCCGCTTGGATGAAGTCCCGGTTGCGCAGCGACATGGTCTGCGCGCGCAGCACGCGCGCGCCCCATGCCCAGCCGGTGAGCCCGAGCACGGCGGCGATCACGATGAGCGGCGGGTTCTCGAACTGCGACGCGACGATGATGATCAGCGGGATGCCGGGGATCACGAGGAACACGTTGGTCAGCGCCGACAGCGACTCGCTCTTCCACCCGCGCACGTATCCGGCGATCACGCCGATCGTGATGGCGATGAGGGTCGCGATGATCGCCGACAGGAAGCCGACCACGACCACGCCGCGGGTGCCGAAGATGATCTGGCTGAGCACGTCCTCTCCCATGTGGGTGGTGCCGAGCCAGTGCTCGAACGAGGGCGGCTGGCGCAGAGCCGTGCGGTCCTTCTGCGTCGCTCCGTACGGCGCGATGAGCGGAGCGAAGATCGCCACGAGCACGAACACCCCGAGGATGATCAGGCCGGCGATCGACTTGCGGTTGCGGAACATCGCGAACGCCTGCGCCAACTGCGACCAGAACGTCTTGCGCGGGGGCTGGTCGGCGCCGGCCGTGCGGAAGGTCGCCGTCTCCGGCATCCCGGTGGCGAGGGCGCTGCCGTCGGGTGCGGTGGTGTCCGACTGGGTGGGGACGCTCATGTCAGGCCTCCGTCTGGCGCGTGCGCGGGTCGAGGTATGCGTAGACGATGTCGGCGAGGATGTTGGCGATCAGCACCGACAGGGTGATCACGAGGAACACGCCCTGCATGAGAGCGAAGTCCTTCGCGTTGGTGGCGTCGAGCAGCAGCTTGCCGACGCCGGGGTAGCTGAACACCATCTCCATGACGATGGTGCCGCCGACGATGAAGCCGATCGACAGCGCGAAGCTCTGGATCTGCGGCAGCACCGCGTTGCGGGCGGCGTAGGCCCACAGCACCCGGCGGTTCGGCATGCCCTTGGCCTGCGCGACGGTGATGTAGTCCTCGTCGAGCACGGTCAGCATCATGTTGCGCATGCCCAGCATCCAGCCGCCGAGCGAGGCGATGATGATCGTGACCGCGGGCAGCGTGCCGTGCGCGATGACCTGGCCGATGAAGTCGAGGCTCCACTCCGGCGACTGCCCCTTGTCGTAGGCGTGCGACGACGGGAACCACTTCAGGGTCGACGAGAACACCGCGATCGCGATGAGACCGAGCCAGAAGTACGGGATGGTGTTGAAGAACGTCGTGATCGGGATGAGGGCGTCGAGCCGGCTCCCCCGCTTCCATCCGACGATCGCGCCGCCTACCGTGCCCAGCGCGAACGAGATGATCGTCGCGAGGCCGACGAGGCCGAGGGTCCACGGCAGCGCGGCACCGAGCACCTCGGCCACGGGCCGCAGGCCGTGCAGCGTCGAGATGCCGAGGTCGCCGCGGAGCAGGGTGGCCCAGTACTCGACGTACTGCTGCCACAGCGACTTGTCGGAGTCGATGCCGAGCAGGATGCGGAGGGATTCCGCCGCCTCGGGACTGACGTTGCGGTTGCGGGCGAGGTACGAGCTGACCGCGTCGCCCTTCATGAACCGCGGCAGGAAGAAGTTGATCGTGATGGCCGCCCACAGGGTGAACAGGTAGAAGCCCGCGCGCCCCACGAAGAAGCGCCACGGCACGATCTTGCGGCCCTTCCGGGCGGCGGTCGCCGTGGTGCCGACCTCCAGCGCGTCCGGCCTGCCGTCCTCGGGATTCACCCCGGTCTGCCCGAGCTCGGGCGATGCGGTGGTCACTGGGCTCCTCCTGGGTTGCCGACGCCGTGGTGTCCGGCCGAGGCGAAGTGCTTCTCGGGATCGGGCGATGCCGCCCGCAGCTCGCGGGTGTACGGGTCCTGCGGGTCGAGGATGACGTCGTCGGCGTCGCCGTACTCGACGACGCGACCCTGGTTAAGCACCATGATCTCGTCGCTGAAGTGACGGGCCGTCGCGAGGTCGTGCGTGATGTACAGCACCCCGAGCCCCTCCTCGCGCTGCAGGTCGGCGAGCAGCGTGAGCACCCCGAGGCGGATCGACACGTCGAGCATCGACACGGGCTCGTCGGCGACGAGCAGTGTCGGGCGGGATGCCAGGGCGCGCGCGATCGCGACCCGCTGACGCTGACCGCCGGACAGCTCGTGCGGACGGCGGTCGATCACGGCATCCGCGTCGAGGCGCACGCGCTCGAGGAGGCGGCGCACCTCGGTCTCGGTCTCCTTCTTCGGCACGACGTCGTCGAGGCGGATCGGGCGCTCCAGGTGGTACCGGATGGAGTGGTACGGGTTGAGCGAGGCGAACGGATCCTGGAAGACCATGCGCAGCTGCTGACGGTAGGCGCGCAGGCCCTTGCCGCGTCGCGGGATCGGCTTGCCGTCGAGGCGCACCTCTCCGCTGGTCGGCGTCTCGAGCTGGGTGAGGATCTTCGCGATCGTCGACTTGCCGCTGCCCGACTGCCCGACGAGTCCGATCGTGCGGCCGGAGGTGAGGGTGAAGCTGACGTCGTCGAGGGCCCTGAGCTGCCCGGCTCCCCGGACGTTGTAGACCTTCGTGACGTTCGCGAATTCGAGGGTGGTCATCGCGTCAGCACTCCTCTCTCGCCCGTCAGCCGCGGGAACGACGACAGCAGCGTCCTCGTGTACTCGTGCTGCGGGTCGGTCCAGATCTGCTCGGCCGGCGCCAGCTCGACGATCTCGCCCGCCCGCATGATCGCGATGCGGTCGCTGATCTCCAGCAGCAACGGCAGGTCGTGGGTGATGAAGATGACCGAGAAGCCGAACTCGTGCCGCAGCTGCGAGATCTGCTTGAGGATCTCCCGCTGCACGAGCACGTCGAGCGCGGTGGTCGGCTCGTCCATGACCATGAGCTGCGGACGCAGCGCGAGCGCCATCGCGATCATCACGCGCTGCCGCATGCCGCCCGACAGCTCATGCGGGAACGAGGAGATGCGCTGACGGCCGACCTTGACGATCTCGAGCAGGTCCTCGGCCTCTGCGCGCCGCTGGCGCCTGGTCATGTCGGGGCGATGGATCTCGAAGACGTCCTCGAGCTGCGATCCGATCGTCGCCACGGGATTCAGGGCGTTCATCGCGCCCTGGAACACCATCGACACCTTGTCCCAGCGGAAACGCTGCATCGCCTCGACGTCGAGCGCGTTCACGTCGACGTCGACCCCGGATGCATCGTGGAACGTCACGCTGCCTCCGGCGATCACGGCCGGTGCCCGCAGCAGACGCTGCACGCCGTACGCGAGGGTGGTCTTGCCGCATCCGCTCTCTCCGGCGAGGCCGAGGATCTCGCCGCGCTGCAGTTCGAGCGTGACGTTCCTCACCGCCTCGACGGGTGGATCGACGTCGTACACGACCGAGAAGTCGCGCACGCTGAGCAGGGGTTCTGACATGAGTGGTGTCCTTCGTCGGGTGCTGAACACCCGGTCGTTGAGCGAGCGGAGCGAGACGAGACGCGCTGCGCCTGCGTGCGACGTTCCGCTCCGGGACGGACGCGTTTCGTCTCGGTCCTTCGGTCCTCGCTCAACGACCGGGTGAGGCTGCTTCTTACTCGGCCGGCTTCAGCTTCGTGAGGATCTGCACGATGTTCTGCTGCGTCGGGTCGGCCGACGCGTACGGGTCCTCCTCCGAGGGCCACCCCACGTAGTTGCGGGTGTTGAACTCGCCGAGCAGCGGGTGGGCTCCGAGCGGGATCGCCGGCACCTGTGCGACGAACGTCTTCTGCAGGATGTCGAGGGCGGCGGTGCGCTCCTCGTCGGACGACGCGTTGGCGTAGGCGTTCAGCGCCTCGGTCGCGGCGGGGTCGTCGAAGCGGCCGAAGTTGAAGCCGGCGACGCCCTCGGGCGAGATCCAGCGCGGGTCCATGGTCGACGTGTAGAGGCCGTAGGCCGTGCCGCTGTCCTCCAGCCAGTGGATGATGGCCGAGAACGTGCCGTTGTCGCGCGGGTCGGCCCAGCCGCCCCAGTCGGGCATGTCGATCTTGACCTCGGCGCCGATGCCCTCCTTGACGTCCTCGGCGATGAGCTCCTGGGCGGTGTTCCAGTCGCTCCAGCCGGAGGGCACGGAGAGGGTGAACGAGACGGGGGTGCCGTCGGGGTCGATCAGCGCGTCGTCCTTCCACGTGTAGCCGGCGGACTCGAGCAGATCGCGCGCCTTCTCGGCATCCACCGAGTAGTCCTGGCCCTGGAACTCCGGCTGGATCTCGTCGTCGAGGATCGACGACAGACCGGTGACCGACCACACGGGCTCGCTCGCACCCTCGCGGGCGATGTCGACGTAGGCGTCGCGGTCGATGACCCAGGCGAGCGCCTGGCGGAAGACGACGTCGTCGAACGGCTTCTGCTGCAGGTTCATGAACAGGGTCGCGGAACCCGTCGTCGGGGCCGCCCAGAACTTGTTGTGCTCCGGGTCGGCGTCGAGGAACTGCTCCTGGATCTGCGGGATGAACGCCTGCGCCCAATCGGCCTCGCCCTGCGACAGCGCGGTCGTCAGCGCCGTGTTGTCGCCGTACGAGACGTAGTGCAGCTCGGGCACGGCCAGGTCGCCGCCCCAGTAGTCGTCGCGAGCCTCGAGGGTGACCGACTCGGTCGACCAGTTCGAGAGCGCGTAGGGTCCGGTGCCGACCAGGTCGTCGCCCTTGACGGGGTCGGTGGCCGGGTCGTCGAGGTTCTCCCAGATGTGCTTGGGCACGATCGGCACGTGCAGAACGCGCGCCTGGTTCACGAACTTCGACTCGCCGAAGGTGAGGGTCACGGCGTCTCCGTCGACGGTGGCGCTCTCGAATTTTAGGCCGGCGGTGTCGAGCGCGGGCGTCGAGACGAGCTCGTAGGTGTAGACGATGTCGTCGGCGGTGAAGGGCTCGCCGTCGCTCCAGGTGACGTCCTTGCGGGGGACGACGGTCAGCGCGGTGTAGTCGTCGTTCCACTCGATGCTCTCGGCGAGCCAGGGGGTGACGCCGCGGTCGCCGGTCTGGTTGACGAGGCCGAGGGTCTCGAAGATGACCTTGCCGTAGCCGTACTTCGACGCCGACGAGTCGCCGACGAAGGGGTTGTTCGACTCGGTGGTGATCGCGCCGTCGGGCTTCGCGATCGTGAGGGCGGCGCCGCCGTCGGAGCCGTCGCCGGACCCTCCGTCCGACGAGCATCCTGCGAGGACCGTGGCGCCGAGGGCGCCGACCGCGAGCGCGGCGATGAGGGACTTTCTGAGCTTCATTGCTTCTCCTTGGGCACGGGTCGTTGTGCTGTGGGCGACGGATGCTCGGGCATCCGCTCCTGTTTTGCTTACTGGCGAGAAAGTAAGCTGGTGCGAGGTTACTCGTTAGTAAGTAAGGTTGGCAAGTAGGGTCGTGCACGAGAGGAGGAGCCATGCCGAAGGATGCCGTCGCGAAAGCGCCCGTTCGCCCTGCCACGCGTGAGAAGCGCGAGCAGATCCTCAAGGCCGCCGTCGAGATCTTCGGCAACAAGGGCTCCACGAACGGCACCCTCGCCGACGTCGCCGAGCAGGTCGGCATCACGCATGCCGGAGTGCTCCACCACTTCGGATCGAAGCAGAAGCTGCTGCTCGAGGTGCTCGCCTACCGCGACCAGGCCGACGTGCAGAACCTCGCCGAGAAGCACATCCCGGGCGGACCCGAGCTCTTCCTGCACCTCGTGCGCACGGCCATCGCCAACGAGCGCCGACCCGGAATCGTGCAGGCGTACACCGTGCTCTCGTCGGAGTCGGTCACCGACAACCATCCGGGACGCGAGTACTTCGAGGAGCGCTACACCACGCTCCGCCGCGAGGTCACCGAGGCGTTCCGCGAACTGTGCGCCCAGGAGGGCGTGACCGAGCCCGACACGATCGCGACGGCGGCCGCCAGCATCCTCGCCGTCATGGACGGACTGCAGCTGCAGTGGCTCCTCCACCGCGACGTGTTCGACCTGGGCGAGGCGAGCGAGTTCGCGATCCGCGCGATCGTGAACGGCGTGCTGCATCCCGGCCCGTCGCTCTCCTCGTACCGGCACTGACCCGCGCGAGTAGGCTCGGGGCCATGACGATCGACCTCGAAGCGCTCTACATCGACCTGCACCAGCATCCCGAGCTCTCGTTCCAGGAGACGCGCACGGCCGGCATCGCCGCCGCCCATCTGCGCGACCTCGGACTCGACGTGCAGGAGGGCGTGGGCATCACCGGGGTGATCGGAGTGCTCGAGAACGGCGACGGCCCGGTCGTGTGGGCCCGAGCCGACATGGACGCCCTCCCCGTCGGTGAGGAGACCGGCCTCGCCTACGCCAGCACCGCGACCGGCATCGACCCCGCCGGCAACACCGTGCCCGTCATGCACGCGTGCGGCCACGACATGCACGTGACCGCGATGATCGGCGCCGTCGAGCGCCTCGTCGCCGACCGCGCCGACTGGTCCGGCACGCTCGTCGTGATCATCCAGCCCGCCGAGGAGTACGGCGCCGGTGCGCGCGCGATGCTCGACGACGGCATCCTCGACCGCCTCCCCCGCCCCGATGTGGTGCTCGGCCAGCACGTGACGCCGCTGCCGGCCGGAACGATCGGCGTGCGCCCGGGCACGCAGATGGCGGCATCCGATGGACTCACCGTCACCCTGCACGGGCGCGGCGGGCACGGCTCCCGCCCCCACTCCACCATCGACCCCGTCGTCATGGCGGCGGCCACGGTCATGCGGCTGCAGACGATCGCGTCGCGCGAGGTCGACCCGCGCGACGTCGCGGTCGTGACGGTCGGATCGATCCACGCGGGACTGAAGAACAACATCATCCCGGCCGAGGCGAAGCTCGAACTGAGCCTGCGCTACCCCACCGACGAGATGCGCGACAAGGTGCTGGCGAGCGTCGAGCGCATCGTGCGCGCCGAGGCCGCGGCCTCCGGAGCCGAGCGCGAGCCCGAGATCCGCACCGACCACACCCTGCCGCCGACCATCAACGACGCCGAGGCGACCGCCCGCGTCACATCCGCTCTGCAGAAGGCGCTCGGCGAGACTGCCGTCATCGACCCTGGCATGTTCACCGGCAGCGAGGACGTGTCGTGGTTCGCCCGCGACTCGGGCGCGCCGCTCGTGTTCTGGTTCTGGGGCGGCGTCGACCCGGTGGCGTTCCAGACCGCGATGGCCGCCGGCACGCTCGACAGGGACATCCCCACCAACCACTCGCCGTTCTTCGCTCCCGAGATCCACCCGACCATCGAGGTCGGCGTCACGGCGCTGTCGGCCGCCGCCCGGGAGTTCCTGGGCTGACGGGGCCCGTCACTTCTGCGGCCATCGTCGACTTCTGCGGCCAAGGGGCGCAGCCGAGACCGCAGAACGTGACGATGGCCGCAGGAGTTGACGCGCCGCGCCGGTCAGCCGCCGATGGCGTTCATGCCGCGCGCCGGCTGCAGGAACGACGGGTCGTCGATCGCATGACCGGGCAGCTTGCCGTGCACGCAGGATCGCAGCAGGTCGGCGATCGCATCGGCGCGGACGGCGGTGGTGGATGCCGACTCCTGCCGCAGCACAGCCGCGAGGTCGTACTCGGAGTTCGAGAACAGGCAGTTGCGGAACTGCCCGTCGGCGGTGAGCCGCAGCCGGTCGCACGCGCCGCAGAACGGGGCGGTCACCGAGGCGATCACACCCACCTCGTGCGGTCCGTCGTCGATGCGCCACTTCTCGGCGGGCGCTCCCCCTCGGCCGGGCACGGGGTCGAGCCGCCACCGCGTGCCGAGCGCGCCGAGGATCTCTTCGCGGGTCACCATCGAGGCGCGGTCCCAGGTGTGTCCGGCATCCAACGGCATCTGCTCGATGAACCGCAACTGGGCGCCCACGTCCATCGCGAACTGCACGAGGTCGACGAGCTCGTCGTCGTTCACGCCGCGCATCGCGACGGCGTTCAGCTTGAGCGGGCGGAGTTCGGATGCCGCGGCCGCGGCGATCCCCTCCAGGACGTCGCCGAGGCGGTCACGGCGGGTCAGGTCGGCGAACTTCTGTCGGTCGACCGTGTCGATGCTGATGTTGAGCCGCGTGAGCCCCGCGTCGATGAGGTCAGGCAGCTTGGCCGCGAGCGTGATGCCGTTCGTCGTCATGGCGACCTCGACGGGACCGTCCGGACCCTCGATCCGCGCGACCCGCCGCACCACGTCGACGATGTCGGGACGGAGCAGCGGCTCGCCACCGGTGAGACGGAACGTGCGGATGCCGAGGCTCGCCGCCACCTCGGCGACCTCGACGATCTCGTCGGTCGACAGGATGCTGGAGCGCGCGAGCCACTCGTTACCCTGCTCGGGCATGCAGTAGGTGCAGCGCAGCGAGCAGCGGTCGGTCAGCGAGACGCGCAGGTCGCGGTGGACGCGACCGTGGGTGTCGACGAGGCGGTCGCCCATGGCCGCGAGCGCAGCGTCGGAAGCGGTCGTCCGCCGCCCGATCGCGACGGGTACGGCCGTCATCGCCTCTCCCCGTTCCCCGCCATGGTTCGAGACTAGCCCGGGCAGGCACGGTCGGGGTCGTTCCGGTGCGCGACCTGCGCGACCCACCGCCTTTCCACGCGCGTTCTGCGCGAGACCTCACCGCGACCCACTTCCCCCGCGGCCCACCCCTTCCGCGAACCACCCCTTT
>NZ_JAVAYD010000019.1:0-38986 GCF_041954735.1 Microbacterium sp. LS_15
TCGGCGACGGCTCGGCCGTCGGCACCGGACTCGGCTCCACCGACGGTGTCGGCTCGGCTGTCGGCTCGACCGGCGCGGTCGGCTCCGGCGACGGGACAGGGATCGCCGTGGGCTGCGGTTCCGGGGAAGGCTCGGGTTCCGGGACCGGAACCGGGAGCACGTCGGTGGATGACACCGTGAGGTCGTCGACGTGGAGCGCGAGCGAGCGGTTCCCTCGCGACATGTAGGTCGTGATCCCGGACGTGCCTGCGGAACGAACCGCCTCGTCCGCCGCGTCCTCGACGGAGATCTGCCAGTCCGGACGTTCGGTCCCGAGCACCCACGCTCGCGCCCGGATCGTCACGGGATCCGTTCCCGCGGTCTCGATCTCCACGCGCACCGCGGCCCCGGCAGGCACCTCGTCGAGCAGAAGCAGGTCGGGGCGGAGCACGGTCTGCGCGTCGTCGACGTCGTATCGTGCGATCGACAGGACTCCCCGTGAATGCGTGTCCAGGCGGAACCGCGCTCCGTAGGATCCGGATTCGCCGTTCCGCGCCGTCACGATCGCCGTGGCACCGTACCCGACAGCCGGTGTCCGATCGAAGCTCAGCGTGGCGCCGACCACTCCGTCAGCCGCATACCCCGTCGTCGCCGAGAGGATGCTGCGGTGTCCGCCGCGGATCCGGATCGCCCCGGCGCCATCCTGCACGGACGCGACGAACGCGGGCACGGAGACGTAGTCGTCGCCCCACCCACCCTCGTCGTCCCTCGTGAAGGGGTCGTCCCACACCGTCGAGGGCGGGGCCGACGCATCGACGACCGGGTCCTCGGGGGCGGAGGGGTCCGGCGCGGCCGCGAGTGCCGCCTGCGGCGTGAGGCCGAGCACGACCACCAGGGCGGCGGTGAGGAGGGTACGGCGATGCCGGGCAGAACGCATATCGGATACCTATCGGGAGGAGGCGTCCGCTCTCGAAGATCAAGATCGGGTAACGGTCGAGTTCATCAAACACAGAGGCCGGAGAGTCCTCAAACCTTTGGCAGGCATCTCTCGGGAGATTGTCAGGTTCACCACGGAAAATACGCTCCGCACTTTGCTCGTATCTGAGCGGGCGCTCCGTTTCCGCTGAAGGAGGGCGGATCCGCGGGGAGCGTGCCTCAGAGCTCGCCCGGTTTCATCGCCTCCGCATCGATCGCCTTGATCACGCGCAGGGCGGCGGTATCCGCCTTCGGCTCGGACGGCGCGTCGGCGCCCCGCGCGCGCTTCGGCGCGTAGACGACGAGCGAGTGGAAGAGGAAGCGCGCGAAGAAGGCGACGACGAGCGAGAGCCCGGTCGCGAGAACGCTCGAGATGTGCCACGTCTCGACCATGAGGGCCATCAGCGGGATGCGCAGTGCGGCCTCGACGTTGTTGAACCCGAACGAGGCGGCGAAGCGCAGACCGAGTCCCCGTGCGTCGGTGCGCATGTCGGCGAAGACGAAGCGCTCCTGCAGCAGGAAGTTTCCGACGATCGTGACCTCGGCCCCGATGATCGCCGCCCACACGTAGGGCACGCCTGCGGTGGTGAGCGCCCACATGATGGCGAGGTTCGCGACGGCCCCGATCACGCCGATGAGCGCGAACAGCGACATCTTGCCGAACCGCAGGCGCGCGAGGTGGGCGATGAAGGTCGTCCCCTGCCGGAGGCTCGCCTTCGAGGTGCCGTGGCGCCGCTCGGCGAACTCCATCGGCACCTCGGCGATGCGCAGGTCGGTGCGGGCGAGGATCTCGAGAAGGATCTTGAAACCCTGCGGCTTGAGGGTCGCGAGGTCGAGCCGACTCCGGTCGACGAGGAAGAACCCGGTCATCGGGTCGGTACTGCGAGCGAGGCGGATCGGGAACATCGAGCGGGTCAGCCAGGTCGCCGCCCTGGACACGCCGAACCGCACCGCGGTGCCGAGACCGCTCGTGTCGCCGCCGCCCACGTACCGTGACGCGGCGACCACGTCGGCCCCGCTCCGTGCGTGCCGCGCGACGAGCGCGGGCAGCAGCTCCGGCGGATGCTGCAGGTCGCCGTCCATCACGATGCACAGATCGGATGCCGCGGCCCCGAGGCCGACGACCACGGCGCCGCCCAGACCGCCGGTGTTGTCGTCGCGGTGGATGACACGGACGGGCAGCGGCGCGTCGGCCGCGACACGCGCCACCTCGGCTGCGGTGTCGTCGGTGCTGTCGTCGACGAAGAGGATCTCGGCGTCGTATCCGGCGAGCGCGTCGGCGGTGCGTGCGACGAGTTCCGCGACGTTGTCGCGCTCGTTGAACGTCGGCACGATGACCGTGACCGCTGTCTGCACGGGTCCCCCTTCGGCGGCGATGACTCTCGCTGCGGCCTCCATCGTTCCACGGGTTGCTGTGCGCGGTGAAACCCGTCCCTGCTACACTGCTCGAATGCGGCTGTGGGAGTCGCTGGGCGGATGGGGATCCGCCTTCTGGGGAACTACTTGATCTGGGGAGATCATGCAGACGCGCATCGGCTATGCCGTTGGTGCCTTCGACCTGTTTCACGTCGGGCATCTGAACCTTCTTCGTCACGCCAAGCAGCAGTGCGACATCCTGATCGCCGGCGTCGTCAGCGACGAGATGCTCCGCCAGGTGAAGGGCATCGAGCCCGTCATCCCGACGGCCGAGCGCGCGGAGATCGTCAAGCACATCTCGTTCGTCGACGACGTGTACGTCGAGACGAGCCCGTCGAAGATGGATTCGTGGCGCGACGTGCACTTCACGCACTTCTTCAAGGGCGACGACTGGCGGGGCACCGAGAAGGGTCTGCGCCTCGAGCGGGAGTTCGCCGAGGTGGGCGTGGAGGTCGTGTACTTCCCGTACACCGCGCACACGTCGAGCTCGTCGCTGCGCCGTGCGCTCGATGCGATCACGGCCGGCGCGTCCGCACAGGCACCGGCGCTCGCGACCGTCTGAGCGCCGCGACCCGCTAGTTCGCGACGCCGAGCAGGCTGCGCGCCATGCGCGCGACGTGCGGCGGCGTGTGCGGCCCGAGCCAGACCGTCCACTGGGCGGGGGGCTCGGAGCACGTCCACTCGACGCACCACGAGTGCACGGCGTTCGCGAGGCGCTCGCCCTTCGCGTGCTGACGGATACCGTCGCCGCGCAGCAGCCACCGCACGGAGACCCCCTCGGGAACGTCGATGTGACGGAACTGGATGCGAGCGGCGGCCTCGATGAGGATCACACCCTCGGCGTCCCACGGCATGCGCGCGGCGATCGCGGCGATCAGGCTGACATCGGCGGCGTCTCCGGCGATGAGCACGGCTCCCTCGATGCGCTCCCAGTCCGGATCCTCGAGGTGCTCGCTCGCTGTCGTCATGCCGACAAGTCTAGGTAAGG
Organism: Microbacterium sp. LS_15; assembly: GCF_041954735.1. Classification (NCBI taxonomy): domain Bacteria; kingdom Bacillati; phylum Actinomycetota; class Actinomycetes; order Micrococcales; family Microbacteriaceae; genus Microbacterium; species Microbacterium sp. LS_15. The sequence goes on from NZ_JAVAYD010000019.1 coordinate 3,359, forward strand.
CTTACCTAACCTGGCAACCCTTCGGGTCGCGATCCCCCGTCGTCCCGGCGCCGTGCACCCCACGCGGACGTAGCCTTGATGCATGACCTCTCCCGCAGCATCCACCATCACGATGTTCGGCGCCGACTGGTGCCGCGACTGCATCCGCACCAAGAAGCAGCTCGACGAGCTGGGTGTCGAGTACACCTACGTCGACCTCGTGGCCGACCCCTCGGCCGCCGACGTCGCCAAGGAGATCTCGGGCCGCACGAACATCCCTGTCGTGCTCTACCCGGACTCCTCGCACCACGTCGAGCCTTCGAACGCCGACGTCGAGGCCAAGCTGCGCGAGCTGTCGCTGATCTGACCGGGGCATGACCCGTCGCGGGGTGGTGCCGGCGGCATAGGCTGGAGACCCGTCCGAAGGAGACGCCGATGACTTCTGCGACCACGTCCGCCTCGCCCACCGCCGGCTCCGCCCAAGGGCCCGACCTCGACGAGGGCGAACGAGCCCGCCTCGACGCCGCGATCGGCGAGCTGCACGTCGGCGCCGCCACCTGGTCGGCGCTGACTCTCGCCCAGCGGGTCACCCTGCTGCGTCAGGTGCGGACGAGCGTCGCCGCCGCGGCGGAGGACTGGGCCGTCACGGCCGCCGCGTCGAAGCGCCTGGACGGACGCCATCCGCTGCGTGGTGAGGAGTGGCTGAGCGGCCCCTACAGCGTGCTGGGTGCGCTCGACGCGTACATCGACACACTCGCCCGCCTCGCCGACGGTCGCAATCCGCTGGATGGTGTGCGCGTGGGCCGTGCACCGGGCGGACGCGTCCGCGTGCAGGCGTTCCCCCTCACGGGCATCGACCGGTTCCTGCTGTCCGGCTTCACGGGCGAGGTGTGGCTCGAGCCGGGCATCACCCCGAACGGTGCCCGTTCCCGCGCCGGCCTGGCGCAGCGCACACCCACGGCATCCGGGGGTGTGGGACTGGTGCTCGGCGCCGGCAACGTCACGTCGATCCCGGTGCTCGACGTGCTCTACGAGCTGCTCGCGCACAACCGCACCGCGCTGCTCAAGGTGAACCCGACGCAGGACGCCCTCGTCCCCGTGTTCAAGAGGGCCCTGGCTCCGCTCATCGGCCCGGGATTCCTGCGCATCGTCCGCGGCGGCCCCGCCGCCGGCGCCTACCTCACCGGCCACCGCGATCTCGCATACGTGCACATCACCGGATCCGCCACGACTTTCGACGCGATCGTCTGGGGAAGCGGCTCGGGCGCCACGCGCCGCCGCCGGGACAACCGCCCGCAAATGGAGAAGCCGATCACCGCAGAGCTCGGCGGGGTCTCGCCCATCATCGTCGTGCCCGGTCCGTGGACCGAGGCGGACCTGACCTACCAGGCCGAGCACATCGCGACCATGCGCCTGCAGAACAGCGGCCACAACTGCATCGCCGGACAGGTCGTCATCGTGTCGGCGGACTGGGAGCAGGCGGATGCGTTCCGGGCCGCGCTGCGCCGCGCCTACGCGAACGCCCCGGAGCGGCCGATCTGGTACCCGGGATCGCCGTCGCGCATGGACGCGGCCACGGAGGACTACCCCGACGCCCTCGTGCTCGGCGACAGACTGCTCGTCGAGATCGACGAGGGACGGGATGCCGCGGCGCTGCAGAGCACGGAGTACTTCGCGCCGGTGCTCGGCGTCGTCTCGCTGCCGGGCTCCGGACAGGCGTTCCTCGACGCCGCCGTCGCGTATGCGAACGACAGCCTGCAGGGCACGCTCGGCGCCAACCTGCTCGTCGACCCGGTGACGGAGAAGTCGCTCGGCACCGGTTTCGAGCGCGCGATCGCCGCACTGCGGTACGGGTCGATCGCCATCAACAGCTGGACCGCATTCGGCTTCATCATCCCGACGCTCACGTGGGGCGCCTTCCCCGGCAACACGATCGACGACGTGGGCAGCGGGATCGGCGTCGTGCACAACGCGCTGCTGCTGGACGGCGTCGAGCGCTCGGTCATCCGCGGGCCGTTCCGTCCGTTCCCTCGCTCGCTGCCGCTCATCAACGGCGGAGGCCGGTTCACGATCCTGCCGACGCCGCCGTGGTTCGTCTCCGCGCGCACGGGTGCGCAGGTGAGCGAGGGCCTGACCCGGTTCCGTGCCGGCGGCGGGATCGCGGGGCTCCTCAGGACGCTGACAGCGGCGCTGCGCGCCTGAGCACACGGACTCGCGCCGAGATCAGAGCTCGTCGCCGGAGACCGTGAGGGGCTGCGAGCAGCTGTCGAGGCCGTTCTGGTAGCCGCTCGCGAACCAGAACTGGCGCTGCGTGCTCGATCCGTGCGTGAAGCTCTCCGGGTTCACCGTGCCGCTCGACTGCTCCTGGATGTTGTCGTCGCCGACCGTGAACGCGGCGTTCAGAGCATCCTGCCGCTCCGCCTCGGTGCTGGGCTGCAGGTAGGGCACGCCGTTCTTGTCCTTCTCGCCCTCCATCTGCCCGATCCACGCGCCGGCGTAGCAGTCCGCCTGCAGCTCGATGCGCACGCCGTTGCTGTCCGGCCCGGTGCCGTTGTTCGGGTAGCGCTCCATGTCGCCGGTGATGTATTGGATGTGGTGGCCCCACTCGTGCCCCACGATGTACAGCTGCGCGAGGTTACCGGCCGATGCGCCGAACTGCTGCTGCATGAGCTGGAAGAACGTCGGATCGATGTACACCGTCTCATCGGGCGGGCAGTAGAACGGCCCCACGGCGTTCGACGCCGTCCCGCAGGAGCTGGCCGTCGCACCGTCGACGATGATCAGCTGCGGCGGCCGGTAGTTCTCGACGTGGTCCTCCCAGTAGCCGTCGAGGGCGAGCTGGGAGCTCGCGACCCGGCAGTCGACGTTCTCGTTCGCGTCCTGGCCGGTCAGGCAGTTCTCGATCACGCTGCCCTCGGCGGGCTCGGACCCGGTGCCCCCGCCGCCGGACCCGCCGAGGAGTCCGGTGAGGTCGATGCCGAGCAGCGGACCGGCGATGAGCGCGATGATGCCGAGAAGGCCCACGCCTCCGGCACCGGCCACGACCGCGCCGCGGCCCTTGCGACGGGCGGTGTTGCCGGAGACATCGGCCTCGGGGTTGAAGGTCATGCCACGAGGGTACTCCGCCCGGGTGCCGCGCCCCCGCATCGCCGGCGCCCGTCGTAGGCTCGGGGCATGAGCACCACGATCACGATCACGGGCGCGGGCGGACAGATCGGCTACGCGCTGCTGTTCCGCATCGCCGCCGGAGACCTGCTCGGCCCTGACGAGAAGGTGCGGCTGCGACTGCTCGAGATCCCCCAGGGGCTCGGCGCCGCGGAGGGCGCCGCCCTCGAACTGCAGGACGGCGCGTTCGGACTGCTCGAGCACGTCGAGGTCACCGACGACGCAGCGGTCGGATTCGACGGATGCGACCTCGCGCTGCTCGTCGGCGCTCGCCCGCGGGGACCCGGCATGGAACGCGGCGACCTGCTCGCGGCCAACGGCGGCATCTTCGGTCCGCAGGGGGCGGCGATCGCCGCGAACGCCTCGCCGGACGTGCGCGTCACGGTGGTGGGCAACCCGGCGAACACCAACGCCCTCATCGCTGCGGCAGCCGCCGACGGAGTGCCGTCGGCGCGCTTCACCGCTCTGACGCGCCTCGACGAGAACCGCGCCCGCGCGCAGCTCGCTCAGACCCTCGCGGTGCCCGTCGACACGGTGCGTCGCGTGCCGATCTGGGGCAACCACTCGGCCACGCAGTTCCCCGACGTGTCGCACGCCACCGTGGCCGGCAGACCGGTGCACGAGGCGCTCGAGGCCATCGTCGGCGATGTGCCCGCCTGGCTCGACTCGACGTTCATCCCCCGGGTCGCCAAGCGCGGCGCGGAGATCATCGAGGTGCGCGGCTCCTCGTCCGTCGCCTCCGCGGCCAACGCGACCCTCGACCATGTGCGCGACTGGGTGCGCGGCAGCCAGGACTGGACGTCGGCCGGCGTCGTCTCGCAGGGCGAGTACGGGGTGCCCGAGGGTCTCGTCTGCTCGTTCCCGGTGCAGTCGGTCGACGGAGAATGGCAGGTCGTCGAGGGACTCGAGGTGAGCGACTGGGCGCGTCAGCGCATCGACGCGTCGGTGGCCGAGCTCGTCGAGGAGCGCGACGCGGTGACCGCGCTCGGACTGCTCTGACGCGTCACCGTTCGCGTCTCATTCAGGGCAGAATGGATGCCGGAGGTGCGCGATGAGCGAGACGATCGATCCCACGAGGGCGGCGGCATCCGTCGAGGAGCCGCTGACCAGCCCGCTGCACCTGCCGCACGCCGCGGCCGAGTGCCCGAAGTGCTTCACCGAGCTGCAGCAGAACCGTGATTTCTGGCTCGCCCGCCCCGACGGCTCGCGCCTCGTCGGACTCGTCGTGTCGCGCGACGACATGCCGTCGGTGGTCGAGCAGCGCGACGATCTCACGCGCTTCGGCGTGCCTATCGAGGGCTTCCGTCATCCGGCCCCCGACATCCTGGAGAGCTGGAACGACCGACTCTCCCGCCTCATCGCGACGCTGCACAAGGGCGACGTGCTCGTCGTCGCGAACATCCGCGCCCTCGGCCGTGACGCCGACGAGGGCGCCCGCACCGTCGCGGAGCTGCGCCGCCACGGCATCATCGTCAAGGTGCTCAGTCACAACGCGCGGCACCTCGCCGACGCCACCGCCGCGCGCTGAGTCGGCTCGGCCTCCGGCTCCTCCCCGCACGAGAAAGCCGGCTGCCACCCGAGGGTGACAGCCGGCTCAGAACTCACCGTGAAGGTGGCGACATCGTCACCAGCGGTTCATGTTCTTGTTCTCGTTCGCCTGGCCGTCGGCAGAGTCCTGCGAGACCTGGCGTCCGATGTCGGTCAGGAGCGCCTTCATCTCGCTCAGGGCCGAGTTCCACTGCGCCTTCGCCTGGAGGTAGGCCTCCGAGGCCGAACCCGTCCAGTTGGCCTGGAGGGGCTTGAGCGCGTCCTCCATGTCGTTGAGCTTGCTCTCGATGTTGTTGGCGCCGCGGACCAGGTCGGTACCCGCCGTGTCGACAGCGCCGAACTGCATCTTGTAACCGTCGTTACCCATAGTGTCTTCCCCTCCGATCTCAGCCGAGACGGCCCATGAACTTGTTCTGAGCCTGCGCCGACGCGTCGTCGGTCTGGGTGTAAGCAGACTGCGAGTCGCGCAGGTTCTGCTCGAACGTGTCGAGCGCGTTCGTGATCTTCCGCGACTTCTCCTGCCACGCCTGGAAGGTCTGCTGGAACGCAGCGGCGCCCGAGCCGGCCCAAGACGCACCGATGCCGGAGAGCTGGCTCTGAATCGAGTTCAGCTCACCGATGATGTCCGTTTTCGAACTGCTGACGATGCTGGCACCTTGCTGCAGGGCACCATCCGCTGCAGAGACTTCTCCTGCCACGGTCACCTCCTGGTCATAAGGGCTCTTGGGCCCCGATTGATCGACCCCGGATGGGGGCCGTGACGCCGATGCCCGGCGACAGATATCACCTTACGGGTCAGGTGCGGCGCTGCCCATGGGTAGCTCTGCCCACCTGTCGGTCGAACCTCGGACTCATCGTCGTCAGAGGTGGGACGAGGGCGCGTACGCGAGCTGCATGGTCTGCACCCCGCGCTCGCGCGTGATGACCTTGGCCCGACCGGGCACGGCCGGCGTCGCCTTGACGTTGCCGATGAGCGGCCCCTCGTCGGGGCTTCCCGACAGGAGGATGCCGGGAGAGGCCAGATCGCGCAGCGTCTGCATCACCGGCTCGAACGTCGCGCGGGACGCACCGCCGGAACGGCGGGCGAGCACGAGATGCAGGCCCACATCGGTGGCCTGCGCGAGCAGGGGCTGCAGCACCGCGATCGGGTTGCCCGACTGCGTGTTCACGAGGTCGTAGTCGTCGACCAGCACGTAGACCTCCGCACCCGTCCACCAGGACCGGTCGCGGAGCTGCTGCGGCGTCACATCCGGACCGGGCAGTCGTCCGCGCAGATACTCCGCCAGGCCGGCGAGCTCCTCCGAGGCCTGCTGCGCCGTCGTGTAGTAGCCGGCGAGGTACTCGTCGGGGATCTCCGAGAGCAGGGCACGGCGGTAGTCGACGACGAACACCTGCGCCGTCTTCGGGGTGGTCGTGCGCATGACCTCGCGCGCGAAGGCGCGCAGGAAGCTCGACTTGCCCGACTGACTGTCGCCGAAGACGTACAGGTGCGGGTTGCGACGCACGTCGAACGCGGTGGGCGCGAGCTCCGCCTCGTCGACCCCCAGGAGCACCTGGCTCTCGAGCGGCGTGCCGGCGGCGAGCTGCTGCAGACGCGGCAGCTCCAGCATCTCGGGCAGCAGCCGGAGCTTGGGGGCCTGCGGCCCCTTCCACGCCGCATTGACCCGCTCGATCAGATGCTCGACGCCCTCACCGAGGGTCTCCGGGTCTCCGGACCCGTCCACGCGGGGCAGGGCCGTCAGCATGTGGTGCTTCGACGGGGCGAGGCCTCGGCCCGGCCGCCCGAGCGGCACGTTGGCGGCGACCTTGCGGTCGATCTCCGAGTCGGTCGTGTCGCCGAGACGCAGCTCGAGCTTCGATCCGAAGGTGTCGCGGATGGCGGTGCGGAAGTCCATCCAGCGGGTCGTCGTCACGATCAGGTGCACGCCGAACGTCAGCGCCCGACCGGCGAGCGCCTGGATGCCGAACTCCATCTCGTCGAACTCGGCGCGGATCGTCGGCCAGCCGTCGATGACGAGGAAGACGTCGCCGTACCCGTCGTCGGCCTGCCCCCTGGCACGCAGTCGCCGGTACGTCTCGATCGAGTCGATGGAGTTCGCGGTGAAGTAGCGCTCGCGGGCGTTGACGATCCCCACGACCTCCTGGAACATGCGTCGCAGGACGTCGGGCTGGTTCCTGCCGGCGACCCCTGCGACGTGCGCCATCTTGCCGAACGGCACGAACGTGCCGCCCCCGAAGTCCATGACGTAGAACTGCACCTCCTGCGGGGTGTGGGTCAGGGCGATGCCGGTGAGGACGCTGCGAGCCAGTGTGCTCTTGCCGCTCCGCGCCCCGCCGACGATGGCGAGGTGACCGCCTGCACCGGTGAGGCTCATGACGAGGCTGTCGCGACGCTGTTCGAGCGGCCGGTCGACGATGCCGAGGGGGATGGTCAACGGCCCCTGCGCGCGCCAGCGCGGCGAGATGAGACCCAGCTGCGGGTCCTCGACCAGATCGCCGAGCATCTCGTCGAAGGTGGGCGGAACGTCGAGCGGGGGCAACCACACCTGATGCGCGGGCACGCTCCGACCCTTCATGAGCGAGACGGCGATGTCGAACGTCACGCGCTTCTCCGGGGCCTCGCCGGCAGCAGCACCCAGAGCCAGTTGCGGCTCCTCGGCGTCCTCCTGCACGTGCACGGGGGCGGCGGTGAACGAGCGCGCCTCGATCGCGCGGACCGGCAGGTCGCTTCCCGGCGCCTCCGCCGTCGCGCCGGGCTTGCGCCGACGAGTCTTCGGCGGGGCGGAGACGTAGGCCGCACGGAACTGGGTGAGGGTCTCGGCATCCGACTTCAGGATGCCGTGGCCACCGCCTCCGGGAAGGGTGAACGCGTCCGGCACGCCGATGACCGCACGCGAGTCGGCGCCGGAGAAGGTCTTCAGACCGATCCGGTACGAGAGGTGCGAGTCGAGGCCACGGAGCTTGCCCTCCTCCAGGCGCTGCGTCGAGAGCAGGAGGTGCACCTGCAGCGACCGACCGAGGCGGCCGATCGCGACGAACAGCTCGGTGAAGTCCGGCTTCGCGGCGAGCAGCTCGGAGAACTCGTCGGCGACGATCAGCAGCGCGGGCAGCGGCTTGAGATCGGTGCGACCGCCCTTGCGCGCGGTCTCGTAGTCGGTCACGTTCGCGAAGTTGCCGGCGTCGCGGAGCAGCTCTTGCCGACGCGTCATCTCGCCCTGGATCGCGTCCTGCATGCGGTCGACGAGCGTGAGGTCGTCGCCGAGGTTCGTGATGACCGCCGACACGTGCGGCATATCGGCCATACCGGCGAAGGTCGCACCGCCCTTGAAGTCGATGAGGACGAAGTTGAGGGCTTCGGACGAGTGGGTCATCGCCAGCGACAGCACCAGGGTGCGCAGCACCTCCGACTTCCCCGATCCGGTGGCGCCGATCAGCATGCCGTGCGGGCCCATGCCCTGCTGCGCGGATTCCTTGAGGTCGAGCACCATCGGCTGCCCCGTGGAGGTGAGCCCGATCGGCACCCGCAGCCGGTCCCGGGCGGAGCGCGGCTTCCACGCCACCTCCGGGTCGAAGTCGCGCACGTCCGGCAACGACAGCAGGTCGGTGAGCTCGGCGCTGATCGTGCGGGCACCGCCGGCATCCTCGTCCTGCGCCGCCTCGCCGAGGCCGGTGAGCCGCCGCGCGACCGCCTCCGCCGATGCGATGCCGAGGAAGTCAGCGGATGCCGAGACCGCACCCACACCGCGCCGCGCGACCGTCAGCGCCGTGCCGGTCTCGCCCTCGAGGATGAGCCGGATCGTGAGCGGGTCGGTCAGCTGGTCCCACTCCCGAGGGATGTCGAGCACGGTCACGCCGTCCACGCCGCCCTCCTCGTTCAGCAGGTTGCCCACCGGCAGCTCGACGCCGTCGGTGATCACCAGGATGTGCGGGACGGCTCCGCCGCCCCGGCCGCTCACCGGTCCGCGCGAACGGATGTCGGCGATCAGCGGCTCGATCTCCGCCCAGGAGGAGCCGATCCGGCGCGCGCCGCCCACGGCATCCGTCTTGCTCTCCGACTGCGCGTGCGGGAGCCACTTGACCCACTCCCAGTAGGGGAGGTCGACGCCGGATGCGATGACCGCGACCTGCAGGTCCTCCGGCGCGGCGAAGGTCACCAGCTGCGCGATCATGGCCCGCGCGAGGCCCCGTCCGCGCACGGTGTCGCCCACGAGCTCGATGCGTGCGCAGGTGGCGATGTTCAGACCGAACGGCAGGTCGGGCACCTGGTCGTGGGTGAGGACGAAGCGGTGCGCCGCCGAGGCGCTGACCGGGTCGAGCTGCGCGAGCGGCGGGATCGGAGCCTCGTCGAGCGTCATGACGAGCGGCTGCGTGGCCGTGCCGACCCTCGTCACCAGGAACTGCGGGTCGCCGACCGGCCGCTCCCACACGCGGGACCCCTCCTCCACGATGAAGGGCAGGGAGTCGGGGGCCGGCAGCATCCACTCCTCGTAGCGGCGCTGGCGAGACGCCACCTCGCGGACGGCGTCGCGCGTCTCGGCGAGGTAGGCGAGGTACTCGCGGCGGGTGTTCTCGACGTTGGTGGAGTGCTGCGACTTCTGCCGCCACATCTGCCCGCCGACCATCGACAGCGCCATGAACAGGAACAGCCCGCCCATGATGTAGGTGCGTGTGGCGTCGCCGCCCTGGGTGAGCGAGAGCACCGCGACGGACCCGAGGCTCCCCACCATCGGCAGTGCCATCATGAGGGTGTTCGAGGCACCTTCGGGCTTCGGGAGCTCCGGCGCCTGCTGCAGGGTGAGTTGGCCCCCGGCCGGGGGTTTCGGCGCACGGCGATTGCTGGTGGTGCTCACGACTGGCCCTCCTCGCGTCGCCTACTATTGTGGCAGGACGCCGAGATGAACCGGTATCGCGCGAGAACTTCGAGGGGCGGGGATGTCAGCGAAGACGATTCGCCTCACCGTCGCCGACGCGAACGGACGACACGACCTCGTCGTCGCCGCTGATTCCACCGTGTCAGAGCTCCTCGCCGTCGGCGGCGTGGACCTGCGCCGCTACGTGGGCACGACGACCTCCGGCGCGGCGATCGATCTCGACAGCACCGTCTCGGTCACGCCGGGAGACGGCGGTGTCATCTGGCTGTTCGACCGCACGCAGACCGAGGCGGCGTCGTCGGGTCGCGCCGCGCGGGCCGATGCGCCTGCCTCTCGCGCGCACCTGGCTCCGCTGCTGCTGGCACTGCTGCTCCTGATCACCGCGACCCTCGTCCTCTGCGCGGTGCTCACTCCGACGCCACTGATCGTGGGGCTGTCGGCCGTCCTGCTGCTCGCGGGCGCCGTGAGCATGCTGACCCGGCCGGTGGACGACTCGGCTCCGTCCGTGGCGTACATCGCGCCGCTGCTCGGCGGCGCGGGGGGCGCCGTCCTGCTCGCCGGCTTCCATGATGCGGGGGCCATGATCGCGGCCGGCCTCGTGGCAGGCGCCACGATCGCCTGCATCCGTCATGCCCAGGCGCAGGTGGCGGGCACCGTGCCCCGTGCGACGACGGCGGTCGTCGCCGTGCTCTGGTCGGTGTTCGCGGTCGTCGACACCGCCGCGTTCCTCGTCGAGATCCCGGCCACGACGATGACGGCCGTGCACATCGCCTGCGCAATCCCGATCTTCCACTACATGCGCGCGGCAGCACTCGACGTCGACGCGAACGAGCTGATCGACACGCCCTTTGTGATCCGCGACGCGCAGGGGTTGCGATCGGGAACTCCGATCCCTCCGTCCCCGGTGCATGCCGAGGCCGCTGCACGGCAGTACTTCCTCGCGCGACGCCGCTCGGAAGCGGGCATTGTGATCGCCTGCACGCTCGCGATGCTGTCGGCCCTCTACGCCGTGCCGACGGCCGTCGACCGGTCGATCGAGTCGTGGTGCGTGCTGGGCGGGTCGCTCGGCGCCGGCTGCTACTTCCTCCTCACCTCGCGGACGGTGCGCAACGGCATCTCCCGAGCAGCCGCCCTGGTCACCGGGACCGTCATCGCGGCCATCTCGGCGACTGCCCTCATCCTCGCCCTGCAGCCCAGTGGGCTGCTGGTCTCGCTCGCGCTCCTGCTGGCGGGCGTCGTGGTCGGATGCCTGACGGTGCCGCTCGCCCGAGACTGGCGGTCGCTCGGATGGTCGCGCACCGGCGACATCGTCGAAGGGCTGCTCCTCGCGCTGGCCCCGGCCGCCCTGCTGTACGGCTCCGGGATCGCCGGACAGATTCTGGAGGTCTTCTCGTGACCGTCTCCCCGCCCGCCGCTCCGCTGCGATCGCGGACACGAACGACTCCCCCGCCCGTGCCGACGACGATCGCCGCCCCGGCGACGTCCGGCCAGCGCGCCGGTGCGTACCTGATCGACGTCGCGATCGTGGCAGCCGTGGCCGTCGCGATCTGGTTCACCACGGGATCGCTCGTCCTCGCGGCGGTCGCCGTGGTCGAGCTGTGGGCCATCGGATGGGTCTGGGAAGGCCACACCGGCGCGACGCCGGGCAACCTCGTCTGCGGCATCCGCACCGTGCAGCGCGACGGCGATCTCAGCGTGGGAGCACTGCGGCTGTTCCCCCGGAGTCTCGCGATGGGTCTGTCGCACGTCGTGCCCGTGCTGCTCCCGGTCGGGTTGACCGCCTCGGGTCTGCTCGACGGCCTCGCCGGCGCGCGGGTGATCGACGTCCGCAAGAGCCGCGTGATCGCGCAGAACGGAGCGCCCCGCACCCTCGATCTGACGGCACGGGTGACCGGCGCCGACTCCTCGACCACCGCCATCGCCGATCAGCCGGGCGTCATCACCCAGACCCCGCTCACGGCGGCGCCGGCCGCGATCGCCGCCCCGACGCCGACCGCGGCGCCCGCACCGCAGAGCGACGCGGGCACCGTCCCGGCCTTCGTCCTCTCGGACGGCACGGTGATCCAGGCGACCGGTCTGGGGTTCATCGGTCGGGCGCCGCGCGCCCCGGAGTCGATCCCCGACGCGATCCTCATCCGCGTCCCGGAGGGCAGCCGTTCGCTGTCCCGCACGCATGCCGCGTTCGGCCTCGAGGACGGTCAGCTGTGGGTGCAGGACCTGGGGTCGGCGAACGGCGCGTCGGTCCGTCACGCCGACGGGACGGTCTCGGAACTCACTCCGCACGTTCCCGGGTTCCTCGTTCCGGGGGACGTGCTCGTGCTCGACACCGATGCCGAACTGGCCTACCGACGCATCGTCGCCCGGGGCGGCCGGCCGACCGGATCCGCGTCCGACGCACCCTCGGTCTCGGCCAGGCTCGGGCCTGCGCAGACCCCGGCGGCTCCGGCCGCACCGGATGCGGCCCCACAGATCGCGCGCCCCGCGCCCGCGCCGACAGCCGAGCCGGTACCGCCGGCGCCCGAGCCTGCAGCGCCCGCGGCCGCGGCGCCCGCGGCCGCGGCGCCCGCGCCGACTCCGGCACCTCCTGCCCCCGTGGCAGTGGCACCGGTCATCGCCCTGCTGTTCCAGGACGGCACGACCGTGCCCATCCACGGCCTCGGCTACATCGGACGCGCGCCGCGTCTGCCGGAGGGCGAGCGGGCGGATGCCGTACTCGTCGCCGTTCCGGACGGAGACCGCTCGGTCTCGCGCACGCACGGACGATTCGGCATCGTCGACGGGCAGACCTGGTTCGAGGATCTCGGGTCGGGCAACGGCTCGTCGCTGCGCACCGAGGACGGCCGGACCGGACCGATGACGCCCCACCAGCGATTCGGCCTGATCCCGGGCACCGTGCTGCAGCTCGGCGAATGCGTCATCCGGGTCATCGCCGTGTGAGACCAGCCCGCGGCATCCGATCGGAGCAGAAAGAGAAGCCGCTCACCCGCATGCGGGTGAGCGGCTTCTGCGTCTGGTGGACTACCAGCCGAGCTCTTCGCGCCCCTCCGACGTCGAGCGTCCGGCGGCACCCGCCGAACCCATGTCGGGCACGGACTCGTCGTCGTCCGCTTCGACCTCGAACGCCATCAGGTCCTGGCCACGGCGGCGGTTGCGCTTGTCGGCGCGACCGGCTCCGCCGGCCATCGCGCCTCCGGCCATGGCACCGCCTCGGCCACCGGCCGCCGCGCCGGACTGGGCGACGACTCCGGTCGCTCCCGGGGCTCCTGCGCCGCCCACACCGCCGACGCCGCCAACGCCGCCAACGCCGCCTGCGATGAGGCCGGCACCGCCGCTGAGACGATTCGCGAGGGCCGCGCCTCCCGCGAGTCCTGCACCGCCCACGACCCCGCCGACGCCTGCGCCGACCGAGCCGGCACCGCCGCCGGTGGTGCCACCGGGGAACGCGCCGTTGCCACCCGGACTCACGCCGGGGATCTCGCCGCCGATGCCTCCGTCGATGCGGGGATCGTCGTCCCTCGGGCGGGGGAAAGGCGGCTCCTCGATGACAGGAGGGTTGACCGGAGGCTCCCGGATGATCGGCGGGCGACCAATGGTGCCGTTGTCGTTGTCGTTGCCGTTGCCGCCGTTCCCGCCGCCGCCGTTGCCGCCGCCGTCGATCACCGAGCCGCCGCCGACGCTGCCGTTGCCGCCACCGCCGGAGCCACCACCGCCGTTCACGCCGGGGTAGTCGATCGGCGTGCGCCCTCCTGGCCCCTCGCCGTCCTTCGGTTCGTCGGTCGGCTTGTGCTCGTCGTAGTCGCTCGTCGGCATCCCGTCGATGATCTCCTGCAGACGCTGGTCGAGGGCGTCCGCGAGCTTGCGGGCCTCCTCTTCCTGGGCCGCGGCCGCCTGGTCCAGGTAGTGCTGCTGGGCCTGAGCGGGGGTCATCGTCACGCCCGGCGACACCTGCACCGGGCTGTCGGTCTTCGCCGCCATGTCGATCGTGTTCTGCTGCTCGGCGGAGAGCCCGGTTCCCGGAAGACCGGAGGTACCGCTCGCCGTCTGCTGCAGCGCGTCATCCGCATCGGCGATGGCCTTGTTCAGCGCTTCCTGGTACTCGCCGAAGCTGACGAGGTCCTTGCGGATCTTGGTGAGCGCTTCGGCCACTGTCATGCCGAACTCGCCCTCGAAGCCCTCGGTGCGCGCCGCCTTCTGCACGTTCGAGGCGACGGTCTCCACCGCCGTGCTGGCGACCGTGCGCTGGATCGACTGCGCGCCCCGCATCGAGACGGTCCAGATATTCGATCGATTCTGCTTGAGCCTCTCGAGGCGCTCGACGTTCTGTCCCACGGTGTCCTCCTCAGACGGCGATCGGCTTGTTCGTCGAACCCACGGCCTTGTAGAGCAGGTTCTGGTACGCGACCTTCTGGTCGGCGTCGAGCTGGTTCGTCTCCTGAATCGCCTTGTCGAGATTCACGAACGCGGCGTTGAGGTCCAACTGGATCGAATCGAGCCACTTGATGGCCGCGGCGTATCGGGCATTGAGCACCTCGACGAGATCGACGGACTTCCCATCAGCGGTCCACAGAGTGGAGGTCTGCCCCTCGGCGAGATGCTCGAGAGTGGCGCGCGACTGCACCAGCGTGTCCCAGGCCTCTTTGATCAGGTCGATCTGCGTCTGGGCCGTGTCTTCGTTCATCCCGAAGTCGGGAATCATCATCATGATCATTGCGCTCCCCCTCCGAAGATCCTGCGCGCACCACGATGATAGCCCGGGGCACGCACGGACTCCATGGGGAGAGCTCCCCATGGAGTCCGTGCGGTCGTCGTCGCGGTCGGGCGCGCGCCTAGCCCTGAGGGTCGCAGGCGAGCGTGGCGTCCTCGATCACCTGAACGGCGAGCTCGCGCTCGGATGGCAGGGGGTCGGCTCCCGCGACGAGGAGCTCGACACTGTCGTCGGAGAGGTCTGAGTCGTAGACGTACTGCCCGACGCACGGGTAGAAGTCGGGCATGTCGTCGTAGGTGGTGAGCCCGTTCGCGCGGTTGACCTCCGCAGCCGCCGCGCCGATCTCCTCGGGCGACGGGCGGCTGTCGCTCGCGTCGGTGGACGGATCCGAAGGCTCGGCGGAGGGCGACGGGACGCTCGTGGCCGGAGCCGTATCGATCGGCGCCGGCGCGTTCGCCAGCAGGGTCACGACGAGGACGACGACTCCGATCACGCCACCCACGACGGACAGGATCATGCCTACGATCGACGGCCACTTCGCCGCACCCTTCGTGAACAGACCGATCAGCGACACCACGAAGCCTGCGAGCAGAAGGACCACGCCGATCCCGAACACGACGGGGATGCAGGCCAGGATCGTGCCGAGCACGGCCAGACCCAGTCCGACGAACCCGAGGATCGGCGACCGGCGGGCTGCTGCGGGCGGAGCCGAGGGAGCCTGCGCCTGCGCGCTCGCACCGGGCTGCGGGGAGCCTGCGTCGTGAACGGGCGCGTAGTCGTCGGTCCACCGTGCACCGTCCCACCAGCGCTGTCGCCCTGAACCGTCGTCGTACCACCCAGCCGGCATGCTCATGCGCTCACCCTCCTCGTCGCTGCGGTCCGCATCACGCGAACACCCATCCTACGGCGGAGCGTCAGCTGACGACCGCACCCTGGGGATCGAACGCCTCGAGCAGTTCGAGATCATCCGGCGTCACGATGCGCGCACCGACGGCGTGCTCGACGAGGCGCGAGCGCACGGCATCGGGCATCCGACCCTCGGAGTCTCGATGCAGGCCGCGCACGCCGTGCCGCGCGAACTTGTCGCACAGGCTTCCGGCCCTGCGCTCGAGCTTGGCCAGAGGCCACCCCAGGCGGACCGCCACGTCGTCCATCGGCGGCAGACGCACGGACCCCTGGGCCGCCTGGCGGAGCATGGGCTCCGCCAGGGCGGTGAGCACGATCTTCTGCACCGGGGAGAGAAGACCGACCACGTCTGCCTCATCGGGCGTCGAGGCCCAGGGGGTGGACACCTGATAGAACGGGGACTCCGTCGACAGCTCGATCTCATACGTCGTCGGCCCCGCGGTGAACATCACCGTGGTCGCCGGGAACACCAGCGGCGTCGACTCCCCGGGGGCGAGCAGCGACTGCGCCATCCCGTCGGCGGACGCGACGGAGGCCGTCAACCGCGATCCGACGTTCGACAGCCACCAGATGCCCTCGCGCTGCTCGAGCTCCAGGAAGCGCCGGTGCACGTACTGGTTGTCGTCCATGGCGAGGTCGGCGCCCCGCCCGATGACGAACGTCGAGCCGGCCGGGATGCGCTGCCGCCGACCGCCGAAATCGAGATCGATCGCCGCGCCCGCCTGGGTCTCCCGGCTCGCCGTCCCTCCCGAGTCCGCCATCGTCACGCCGTGTGACGGGGCCAGGCCCCGCCGGGGAAGGCGCTGACCGCACCGAGCTCGTTCGTGACCTGGGTCATGAAGTCGGCGGCGGCCTGGTTGGCGGTCAGGATGATGTTCACGAGGTTCACGACGTCCGCGATGAACGAGACGACCTCCATGATGATCGTGGCCACACCGCCCGGCGCGCCCCACACCGAGACGATCTCCGCGATGCCGAGGCCGACGCCGACGGCGGTGGTGAGGGCGGCGATCGAGAATGCGACCCAGAAGTCGACGATGGCGTCGGCGAACGTGTTCAGCTGCTCGTCGATCATCGTGCACTTGGCGTAGATGCTGTCGGATGCCGGCTGCTGCAGTTCCACGCGCGCCGAGTAGGCGTTGTACGCCGCGCCCGTCCAGTGACCGGTGCTCGGGAGCGAGGACAGGACCACCGTGGAGGTCGCGACGGTCGCCGGCGTGCCGACGTTCCGCACCCAGCTGATCCCCGTCTGACGGAGCGTCGTCGGGCTTCCGACGTACGCGAAGATCTCCGCTGTCTTCGAGATCGCCTCGTTGACCTTCTCGAACATCCTGCGGATGAGGTCGTTGATCCGGTCGATCAGGTCGCCGATGAACGGGATGTGACCGGCGAGCTCGAGGACGCCGTTGATGAGGTCGACGACGGAGCTGGCGGCGTCGACGAACTCCGTGAACTTCGAGCGTGAGCGGTCGACGTCGCCCGCGTTGTCGCCACCACCGTGCGGGGTGCCGCGACCACCGGAGGGCGAGCCGGGGCCGTCCCCGTGCGGGGTCGTGCGGCCGACGGGTGCGTCGGGACCGTCCGGTCGCGGACGGGGAGGCGAAGGGATTCTAACCATGGTGCCGTCTTCTTCCAGTCGTGAATTCTGCGATCAGCTGTTCAGTCGGGACTGCCAGGCAGCCGTCGCCGGCTGGGCGGTCACCGGTGTGCCGAGGAGGTCGTCGGGCTGGGGATCGACCGATCCGGCACCCTCGTCGGTCGCGGTCGGGTCGGTGCCGTCGACATCCACGCCTGCGTCGGCATCCGGGCCGGCGTCGACGCCTCCGTCGGCATCCGCGCCCGGGGTCTCGCCGGCTCCGCCGTCGGTCGCGTCGGCCGGGGCATCGACCGGGTTCTCGGCCTGGTCCTCGGGCACGACGCCCGTGTCGCCGGCGCCGTCCGTGGCATCCGTTCCGTCGATGCCTCCGTCGACGTCGCCGTCGACGTTCGCCTCGCCGCCGACCTCCGCGACACCGCCGCGGTCTCCGTGGTCGAGACCGGCAGCCTCGTGGTGCAGGTCGGCTGCCTTGTCGCGGAGCTCGGCCGCCTTGTCGCGCAGCTCCGCGGCATCCTCCCTGGCGTCAGCCATCTCCTCGGCGGCGTCGTCGCGGCTCTCCTTCAGCTGCTCGATCCGCTCCCGGATCTCCGCGGCCTCCGCGCGCTGGGCCGAGGCGTCCGCGCGCAGCGCAGCCGACTCGGTGCGGGTCTGCAGCGCACCGGCGTCGTCGCCCGCGGCTTCCTGCTGCGTCGCCTTCAGGTCGAGCTCGGTCGCGCGGCGCTCGGTGTCGGTCGCGCTGCGATCGAGTGCGGACGCCTGCTCCTCGAGCTCGTCGATCTGCTTGTCGAGCGCCTCGACCTGCTCCTGCGCCTTGTCGGCGTGCTGGTCGGCCTGGTCGGCCTGCCTGTCGAGCGCGTCGGCCCGCGCATCGAGCCGGTCGGCCTTCGCATCGGCCTCGGCCCTGGCTTCGTCGTCGCCGGTCTCGCCGTCGAGCGAACCGTCCACGCGCGGGTCGTCGACCGACGGCGTGCCGCCGCCGCCTGCTCCGCCGCCGACGGATCCACCGCCGCCGGACGACCCGCCGCCGCTGCCCCCGCCGCTCCCGCCACCGCTGCCGCCGCCGTCGGGCGCGGTGTAGTCGGTGTCCACGTCCTGGTTCTGGTTCTGCGCCGACTCGACGTCGGTCGTGTCGTACGCGTCGGCGGTCAGGCGGAGCGAATCCGCGAAGCCCGTGAGGGCGTCGGGGGCGGTGCCGAGGAGCGCCACCATGGTCGCCTGGAACGTGTTGTACGCGCTCGAGGCCTGTCCTCCGATGAAGGAGAACGCAGCCGCGTCGATCGTCAGTCCCTGGGCCGCCGAGGTGATGTCTCCGTACGACCCCGCAGCCGCGTCGAAGGCGGAGGCATCCTTGCGGAGGTACTCGGTCTCGACGTTCACCTCTCCCTCGGGCCCGAAGGTCGAGGGTGAGGGCTGCGGCGACGGGTCGGGCAGGATCGACTCCCCCGGCACGTCGTTCAGCGGCGCGGGGGCCGCCGGCCGGATGCCGCCCGAGCTGCTCACGCCTCCTCCTCCGCCACTGGCCAGGTGGAATCCCGCGCTCACCACCTCGTCGAGCGGCGTTGCGGCATCGAGCACGTTCCCGGCGGCGCCGAGAAGGTCACCGTCCGCAACGTTCTGGCCGAAGTCGACGATCTCGTCGATCGGGTTCACGGCGTCGACGAAATCGCCGAATGCGTCTCCAAATCCCATCGGTGTTCTCCCTGCCTCAGCGGATCGCGCCCATGCGGCGCATCAGCTCGTGGGGGTTGTGGGCGATCTTCCGCAGCTGCGCGATCGCGGGGAAACCCTCGTACTTGTTCTCTCGTTCGCGAGCCGACATCGCCATGACGTTGTTCAGCGCCCGCACGATCTCCTTCTCGATCACACCGTCGTTGGTGTTCTTGACCCACCGCTCGTCGAGCGTCACGGCGGTGATCGTGTCGCCCTCGCGGGTGACCGTGATGGTCCTCGCGGCGTTCACGCCGTCGCGCGGCTCACGAGCGCGCTGCGCACGGTGGGCGAGGAAGTCCGCCTGCTCCGCGTCGGCTGCCGCGTACATCTCGCGCAGCTGCTCACGCCCCTCGAGGCCCCAGGCGGAACTGGGGTCGGCCAGCTCGACCGGCTCTGGTGCGGCCACCGGCGATGCGCCCTCGTGGTCGGTGGTCTCGGAGTAGGCCTTCAGCCACTGGGCGGCGCGCTGCTCGATGGCGGACTGGTAGCACGCGCTGACGGCGAGCCCGAGCGATTCCTCGCCGATCGTGTCGCGCCAGTCCTCGTCGAGGACGAGTGCCTGCACGGCGCCGTTCGCGGCCAGAGTGAGCTCGACCGCGCCCTCCTCATCCTTCACGGTGATGGGCGCCAGCTGCTCCGACGCCGTGGCGAGCGCCCGCAGTTCGCGCTGCAGTTCGCCTGCCGTCTGCTGCAGCTCTGCCATCAGACGGTTGGCGTCCGCCATATCCAAGCTGACCATGGGCTCCCTCTTCCGTAGACCGTTGACGCAATCCTACGAAGCGCCGCGCGAAGGCCATAGGGGGAGAAGTGCCCATCCGGGTGCTCAGGTCCGAAGGCGTCGCGTCCGCCCGCGCGCGAGCAGCAGCACGATCACGGAGATCGTCGCCGCCGCACCGAACCCCCATCCGACGATCTCCCTCGCGGGGCCGAGCGGGTCGGCGCCCGCGTCGACCGAGACCGTCCTGGGCTCCTCTGGCGTGGGCTCGGGAGCGGCGAACGCCGGGGAGGGAGGGCCGGGTAGCGTCCCGTCGTCGACCAGGGCGAGCGCTTCGGCGGGGCGCACCTCGCCCCATCCCACCGTGTCGGACGCCTCGGCGGGAGCGACGCGCATCGCCGCCTGCGTGAGACGGAACGCCCACTGGTCGGGGGTCTCGTCGGGGTACCGTGCGGCCACCAGCGCGGCAGCGCCCGAGACGACGGCGGTCGCGTAGCTCGACGACGCGGAGTCGCCGTTGAAGACGCAGTCTCCGCCGGAGATGTACGCCGAGGGCATCGACTGGCCGGGCGCCGCGATGTCGACGTGCGGACCGGCGTACGACGAATCGGCGCTCCACGTGCCGTTCCTGAGCACCGCCGCGACGGCGAGCGCACCCGGCAGCTCGCCCGGGTAGAAGTTCGCGGGGTCGGGGCGGTCGGAGTCCGCCGTGTTGCGGTTGCCCGCACTCGCGACCACCAGCGAGCCCCGCGCATGCGCGTAGTTCACGGCATCCGCGTACAGATCGGCCGACTGGTCGTCCGACAGCGAGACGTTGATGATCTGGGCGCCGTTGTCGGCGGCCCACTTGATGCCGGCCACGACCGACTGCACGCTGGGACCGACCACGTCTCTCGACGACTGTCCGTCCTCGGGCGCCGACTCGAAGGCGCGGACCGGCATGATCTTCGCGGCGGGGGCGATGCCGACCACGCCCGACCCGTCGACCATGCGCGCGGCGATGATGCCGGCCACGGCGGTGCCGTGTCCGAAGAGGTCGTCGTCGGCTCGCGCCGAGCCGTCTCCGAACGTGCTGGCACCCGGCACCAGGGCATCCGCGAAGTGCACGTTGTCGGCATCGATGCCGGAGTCGACGACCGCGACCGTCACGCCCTGTCCGCGGCTGAACTCCCAGGCGTCTTCGAGGCCGAGTCGCTCGACGAGATAGCTCGCCGACGACACGAAGGCCCTGTCACCCGGTGTGCACTGCTGACCGGCGTCGACGACGGGGCTCGACGCGGGATCGGTCGAGGCCGACGGAGCTCCCGACGGAGCGCCCGCCGCGCCCAGCAGGGCGGCGATCCCCAGCGCCGCGGCAGTGCGCGCGATGCGCATCCGCATCAGTCGTCCCCCTGCCCCGATGCGGTGGTGCGGGCGATGGACCGACTGAGGGTGGGACCCTGCTCGAGCAGCTGCGTCCAGGTGGCCGGCACGGTCACCGACTGCTCGGGGGTGTAGCCGAGCAGCGCGAGGTCGTCCGCCGACTCGACCGGGAAGTAGACCCCCGCCTCGGAGACGAACCCGTACGTCGCGCCCTGACCCGTCGACCGCGAGGTGATCGCCGCCCCCGCACCCGGAGTCACGCGCGTGCCCGGTTCGAGGTCCTGCGGCGCCGTTGCGACCGACACCTCGGGTCCGTCGGCGGTGGGGGTCATCTGCAGGCACGCGGTCGCCGCGTCGGTGGACGCGGTCGGCACGTTCTCGGGCCAGTCGGCGGGAATGGCCTCGGAGTTCACATCGACCAGGTCCGTCGCCTCGGCGACGGTCATCACGACGGGGTCCACGCCGACGTACGCCGTGAAGAGCTGGCGCGCGAAGGGCGTGGCCGGCACGAGCCTCCCCTCGCCGTCCACGACGTACTCCGCCACGACGTTGCCGTCGGACTGCGTCTGCACGACCTGCCCGATGCGGAGCCCGGCGGTGCCGGCATCCTCTCCCAGCTCGCCGCCGAGGTCGACCGCGAGGGGCGAACCAGGCGAGACGAGGTTCAGCCACAGGCCGGAGACGGTCGGCACCGACTCGACGTCGTCGATCCCGAGGAACACGCTGGCCACGACCGCGACGGTGTCGTCGGTCACCGCGTACCTCCGATCGCCCTGGACGAACCAGTAGCGCTCGCGGTCGTCGCGCACGAGGGCCCCCTGGTCGTCCGCCCCGACCTCGTCGCCGAGCAGTCGTGTCGAGATCTCGAGGGGGGCGTCGGCGACCACGCAGCTCAGCCAGGGGTCGTCGTACTGACGGTCGGGTGACGGGAGGTAGTCGGGCGCCCCGTCG
The DNA here is from genome assembly GCF_041954735.1 of Microbacterium sp. LS_15. Classification (NCBI taxonomy): domain Bacteria; kingdom Bacillati; phylum Actinomycetota; class Actinomycetes; order Micrococcales; family Microbacteriaceae; genus Microbacterium; species Microbacterium sp. LS_15. The sequence continues at coordinate 24,868 of NZ_JAVAYD010000019.1, forward strand.
ATGCCGACCGGAGAGGGATCACGGCTGATGCCGTCGAGCTTGTTCGCGGGCACCGAGGTGATCTTCACCGAGCCGACCAGCAGGCGGGCGCTCGCGAGGTTCTTGACCGGGTAGAGCGTGCCGTCGAGGGCCACGTAGCGCGACCCCTCCCCCTGCACGACGATGATCGCGCCGTCGCGCCAGTCCTTCGGCAGGCTTCCGGTGAACGTGCCGATCAGCAGCGACACGATGACGGTCAGCACGCCCAGCGCGACGCTCACCACCACACCGCGCAGCGGCTTCCCCGGCGGGAGCTCGCGGCCGCCGGGGGCGCCGCTGACGAAGGCGCGCTGAAGACGGCGTCTGTTGAAGGCCTGCGCCTGCAGGAGCTCGGACTTGGATGCCATGGATCAGAACCAGCCGCCCGCGATGATGGCCAGCGGCAGCAGCAGCGCGATCGTCGCCCACTCGGCGAAGTCGGCGAAGCGGGTGAGCCCCAGGCGTGTGCGCGGGTTCAGCAGCACCACGACGATGATGCAGACGGCGGCGACGGCGAGGCCGATCACCAGCCCGCCGATCCAGTCGGGGTGGGTGAGGATGGCGGTGACGACGCTCAGGGCGACTCCGGAGAGGACGCCGGCCGCGACCGCCACGATGTCGTAGCGGGAGTAGACCTGCCGCGTTCCGAGGAACATGCCGAGGAAGGTCACGGCGCACAGCAGCAGACCCCAGAACCCGGATGCCACGACCGGCACCGTCGCGACGAGCACGATCACGCACAGCGAGATCCGCAGCGACACCTGGTACCGGTGGGCCCGGCTGTACAGCTTCGCGACCTCCTCCGGGGAGATGTGCGAGGGGGCGTCGTAGACCTCGGACTCCTCACGAGCGGAGACCACGCGGAGCGGCACGGATGCGAGAGCGACCCAGGGGGCGCCGAGTCCGGCGATGCCGGCGACCGCCATGGCGGCCGCGAGGGTTCCCGCGACGGGGGCGTCGACCCAGGCGACGATCGCGCCGATCACCAGGAGGGCTCCGCCGACCGCGATCGGGATGAGACCGTACTCGCGCAGCGACTTCAGGGCGAGGAGGGAGACCACGCCGAACGCCAGCGCCGCGGCGCCGCCGATGGCGAGGGGGACTCCCCACCCCGGACCGCCGGGGAGGAGCGTGTAGCCGGCGACACCCGCGTACACGGACGACACCAGCGCGAGAGCCATGGTCGCCTGCGACGGCGCGCCCGTTCGCGCCATCACCAGGGCGCAGATGAGGAGCACCACCGCGGCCGCGCCGGTGCCGGCTGCGGTGACGATCGTCCCGCTGCCGAGCCAGGCCCACACCGCCGGGACGAGCGCGAGGAGCAGGAGGACGGCCGCCACGACCGTCGCCGTCGTGACGGAGCTCTGCGTCGACCACTTCGGCGCGTTCGTCTCGACCGCGTCGGCGACGGCCTCGACCAGGTCGTCGTAGCGCTTGGCGAGCGTCGCGGATGCTCCCTGCTGCAGCACGAGGAAGTCGCCGTCCTGCACCCCCTGGGCGGCGAGGGTGCGGTCGCCGTCGAGCGGTGAGCCGTCGGCGTGGACGAGACGGAAGCCGGAGGACGCGGAGTGGCTGTCGAGCATCCGGAGGCGGCGCGTGAGCGACGGGAGGACCTCGGCGACCGGCACGCCGCCCGGCACGCCGACATCGATCCGCTCCGACTCCCACTGCACCGAGAGGCGTATCAGTTGCGATGATGCGACGGCTGTCGTCTGAGGCGACATGGAACCCCCTGCTTTCAATGAATACGCGCGTTCACACTATCGCGCGGACTATCCGATCTCGGCGCCGCGCAGCCGTGCGCTACGCGTCGTCGTCGTCTTCCGCATCCCCCTGCGGGGCGTCGAGCAGAGCCAGGTCGTCCTTCGTCACCAGGCGGCTCGACACGGCGTACTCGACCAGGCGGGCCTTGCGGTTGACGGCGTTGCGCCCCTGCCCTCCGCGCATGCCCTGCACGCCGATGCGGTCGAACTTCTCGCACACGTTGTCGAGCTTGCGGTTGAAGCGCGTGCTGGTCCATCCGAGCCGCGCGGCGGCCTCCGACGAACTGGGGATCTCGCTGATCCCGGCCCCCTCGCGCCGCAGCGCGGGTTCGGCGAGCGCGAGGATGAGCAGCTTCTGGCGCGAGGTCAGCGGCACGTGCCCGATCGTCGACTGCCCGCCGTCCGCGCCGCCGTTCGAGTCGATGCGGAGGGCGGCGCCCTGGGAATGGATCGTGAACTCGTACGTCGTCGGACCGGCGGTGAACACCACCGTGGTCCGCTCGAAGACGAGTGGCAGCCGCGCACCCGGTGCGAGCCAGGCGTTGACCCCGCCCGTGGAGTCGGTCACCGTCGCCGTCAGCCGTGCCCCGATGTTCGACAGCCACCAGAGGCCGTCGATGAGCGAGATCTCGAGGAAGTGCCGGTGCAGGAAGAGGTTGTCGTCGTCCAGCTCCAGATCCCCCTGGCGCCCGACGTAGAACGGCTCGTCCGGTCTCGGCGTGAAGTACTCCCCCGCGAATTCGACTGTGATGTCCATCGATCCCTCTTCCCCCCTGATCGGATCGCTCATTCCACGCACCCTCGCACCGGTTCCGAGGCACGGCCGTCGTCGCGACGCAGCATCACGTCGATGCAGACGGCCCCGGGCTCGGCGGCGAACTGCGCGCTCGTCTGATCGGTCTGCTGCGGATCCACTTCCCCCGACACCTTGACGACGTTCCAGATGTAGGAGTCGCCCTCGAGAGGATCCGCGTTGGTCCACGTGAACGAGACCTGATCGCCCGTCCTGACGCCCTCGAGGTCGCCGACCTTCGGGACGACGTCCGACAGGACGTCCTGCGGGCTCGGCGTGTCCGTCGCCTCGGGGGTCGTCTCGACACCGGCGACCAGGAGGTTCAGGAGCACGATGCCCCCGACGACCACGACGGCGGCCACGGCGGAGAGCGCGATCCAGAGACCTCGCCGGCTCCGCGGGCGTTCCGCCTGCTCGGCGGGCGCCGGCACGCCAGGGGCGAACGTCGGCGCGGGCTGCGGGACGGATGCCGCGGCATCCGGCGCCACGACCTTCGGACCGCGAGCGATCGTGCGGTCGTCGTCGGCTCCCGTATTCGGAGCGGAGGCGGGCGCGGGCGGAACGCGGATCTGGGTCTGCTCGACCGACGCGGGCGGAGGCGAGTCGAAGCGCGGCACATCGGGAACCGGCACGGCTGGTCCCTTGCGCTGGGTCGTCGCCGAGGGGCGCGTGAAAGCCGCGACCTCTGGATCGATGCTGACGATCTCGCGGACCCTGGTCAGGCCGTCGCCGTCGTCGTCGAGCTCCTCCGCCGGCGGGTGGTCGTCGACGATGTCGATCGGCGTGACCGAGTGCGACAACTCGATCTGCACCTTCTGCAGCGCCCGCGCGAAGGCGACCGCGCTCGGGAAGCGGTCGTCGGGGTTCTTCGCCATGGCCCGCTCGAGCACCCGCTGCAGGCTCTCCGGCGAATCCGGGCGGCCGAGGGGCGGAAGCGCGGCCCGCTCGATGCGCTCGATGAGATCCGCACTGGAGTTGCGCTGACCGGCACGCTCGAACGGCGAACGCCCGGCCAACAGCGTGTACAGCGTCGCGCCGAGAGCCCACACGTCGGTGCGCGGGCCGCTGCGCGGCGGCTCCGCGAAGGACTCCGGAGGCGACCACGGGACGGACATCCCGGATGCCTCGCTCGTGGCGCCCGTGGTCGATGCGATGCCGAAGTCAGTCAGGGCCGGGCGGTTGTACTCGGTGACGAGGATGTTCGCCGGCTTGATGTCGCGGTGCAGGACCCCCGCGCGGTGGGCCGTCTCGACGGCTCCCGCGACCTGGACGCCGACGCGCAGCGCCTCCGCGACCGAGAACTGCTCCTTGCGCGTGCGCACCTGCAGGTTCGGCCGCGGGCAGTACTCCATGACGAGGTACGGACGCCCGTCGCCCGCCACCCCCGCCTGGTAGATCGTGACGATCGCGGGATGGGTCGAGAGCATGGCCATGACATTCGCCTCATCGGCGAACTCCTGCGCGGCGTTGCTCGACAGCCGATCGGCGAGAAGGACCTTCACCGCGACGCGACGCCGCGGCATCTGCTGCTCGTACAGGAACACGTCGGCGAAGCCGCCGGTCCCGAGGGGCTCGACGTAGGTGAACCCCGGCAGCTGCGGGGGCGGTGAAGGTCGACGACTCACGGAAGATCCTCGAACGCGACGGTCACTCCGTCTCCCAGATCGACGACATCTCCGGACAGGACGAGCGTCTGCTCCCCGGGGTGCAGACGAACAGGGTCGGAGCCGGGGCGCAGCAGCGTCGAGCCGTTGGTCGTGTGCAGGTCGATGACCACCACGGTGTCGGCGTCGGGGCGGACCTCGAGGTGGCTGCGCGAGATGTCCTGCTGCGGGCTCTCGACGGCGACGAGGTGCGGGAGGTTCTCGCCGCTCGCACGCTGCGAGCGTGGGCGGCGGCCGATGATCACGGTGCGGTCGAGCTCGACGACCTGTCCGGTGGAGACGCGGATGCGTCCCGATGCGGATGCCGCCACCGGGATGACCTGGGTGGGCGCGTCGTCGCCGGAGGGCGCCTGCTGGCGGAGCGCACGCATCTCGGCGGCCGAGATCGTCGCGCCGTCGTGATCGCCCTCGACGAGGGGCGGGATCGGCGGCTGAGGCGCCGCAGCCACCGGCACGGGCGCCGTGTGCACCGTGGGGGCGAACAGCTGCTCGAAGTCGTCGATCTCGCTCGGCGCGATCGTGTCGTCGGCGGTGTCCGAGGGCACGACCGTGTCGTCGATCTCGCTCGACGGCGACCCGAGGACCTCACTGGGGACCAGGGTGTTGCCGTCGACCGCGTCGTCGACCGGCTCCGGCTCGGGCTCGGGCTCGGGCTCGGGCTCGGGCTCCGGCTCCGGTTCGGGCTCCGGCTCGGGTTCGGGCTCCGGCTCCGGCTCGGGCTCGACGGTGGGCTCCGACTCGGCGGTGGGCTCGGGCTCGACGGCAGACTCCGGCTCGACGGTGGGCTCCGGCTCGGACTCCGGCTCGGCGGATGCCGCGTCCGCGACCTGTGCGACGGCGGCAGCGGTGCCCGCGCCGAAGAACGCCAGCGGCGGAGCGGGGACGGCACCGAGCACGGCCGCCGATGCTCCCTCGGGCGCCGACTCGATCAGGGGCACCGGGCCCAGCACCGCCGTGATCGGCTCGGCGTCGGAGGCCTCGAGCTCGGCGCTGACGGCCGCCGCGCGGACGACACCGCTCTGCACGGGAAGGCCCGACGCGACAGCTGTCTCCTCCACGGTGATCTCGATGCGGGTGGCGCCGCCGACGAAGCGCTCGCTCCAGGTGGTCACCTCCGCCCCGGTGAACTCCTGGGCCTCGTCGGCGCCGCTGCTGACGCGCGCCACCACGCCGCCGCGCAGCGCGATGCGCACGTCCTTGCCCTCCGCGACTGCGGCGGCGAACGGCGGCAGCGTCGAGAACGAGCCGCCCTCGCCCGAGGTGAGAACGTCCACCACGCAGGAGAGGGTCTTCTCTGCGGGCAGCCGGTCCCACAGCCGCGCGACGACCTGGCTCGACACGTCTGGCGGGAGTGCGACGAGCGCTCCGGGAACGACGATCAGATACCACTGACCCGGTCGGTAGATCGTCTGCATCAGCGAACCCCTTCTGCTGACTCGCGTGGGCGAGTGTCCATGTCGATGTCGGTCTCGAGCAGCGTGCCGGGGCGCGAGGCCACCGAGACCGCATCTGCGATGACGACCGTGATGTTGTCGCGCCCGCCGGCCTGGAGCGCCTCGGCGACCAGGGCCTCCGCAGCCTCCTGCGGATCGGCCGTGGTCGACAGGATCTCGCGGATCCGCCGGTCGGGCAGCTCCGAGGTGAGTCCGTCGGAGCACACGATGATGCGGTCGCCGAGCTCTGCGGGGAACAGCCAGTAGTCGGCATCCCCCGTGCTGCTGGCGCCGATCGCGCGAGTGATGATGTTGCGCCGCCGATCGGTCGACGCGTCCTCGGGGGTGAGTTCGCCCGCGTCGATGAGTTCCTGCACGACGGAGTGGTCGACCGTGATCTGCTCGAGCTCGGCATCCGCGAAGCGGTAGGTGCGCGAGTCGCCGATGTTCACCGCGAGCCAGTACCCCATGCCGTCGACCGACGCGATCACGACACCGCTCAGCGTCGTGCCCGCGCGGCCGTTGCCCGAGGTGGACAGGTGCTCGACGCCCTCGCGGGCCCGCTCCAGCGCGAAGCGGACGTCGTCGAGCGCGAGCGAGGTCCGGCCGATGAACAGCGCGAACTCCTCGATGACCGTGGCGCTGGCGCGCTCGCCTGCCTCGTGCCCGCCCATGCCGTCTGCGACGACGAAGACCGGAGAGCTCGCGAGGTACGAGTCCTCGTTCAGTGCGCGACGCAGTCCGGCATGGGTCGCGGAGCCCGTGTGGACGACCAGCCCGGGCCTCATGCGTAGCCGCCGACGGTGACGATGCGGTCGCCGATCTCGATCGCGTCGCCGAGGCGCACGGGAACGCGCTGTCCTGCGGGGCACGCGAAGCGCTGTCCGTCGCGCACGATCGTCATGCCGTTCGTGGAGTGCCGGTCGAGCACCCAGCCGCCGGACGCTTCGGATGCCGCCTCGAAGTGCGTCTTCGACAGCGAGAGCGTCTCATCGCGCACCGGAACGAGCACCGCGCCGTCCTCGGGGGCGGGATTGCGGCCAAAGATCGTGCGGCGGGAGACGGGGACCCTGGTGCCGTCGTCCCACGTGAAGATGAGGCGGTGGCCGGGGACGCTGATGCGGGTCTGCTCGAGCTCGGCCTCCTCGTCGTACTCCGCATCGAACGCGGGCGTCGTGGTCGGGGCGAGCGCGGGCGCGGGCGTCGCGGGAACGGGCTCGGGAGTCGCGGGCTGAGCCGTCGGCACCTCCGGTGCGGGCGGCATCGCGGGAACGGGAGGCGTCACGGGGGCGGGAGGCGTCGCGGGGACCGGAGGCGTCGCGGCGACGGGAGGCGTCGCGGAAGCAGGAGGTGTGGCGGGAGCAGGAGGTGTGGCGGGAGCGGGAGGCGTGCTCGGCCGCTGCACGATCGTCTCGTCGAGTCCCGGATCGAGGTCCGACGCAGGCTCCTGCGCGGCCGCCGGCGGCTCCACCCTGGACGGAGGACCGGGCTGTGTGACACCGGGCACGAACGCGATCAGTGATCCCTCGTCCGCCGACGGGTTCTCGACCGGCGCGGGGCTCCCCGACGGTGCGGGGCTCTCGAACGGTGCCGGCGGCCGCGGAGGCGTGGCAGCCGGGTCGTATGCGGCTGCCGGGTCGTACGCGGCTGCGGGCGCCGGGGCAGCCGGGTCGTACGCGGCTGCGGGCGCCGGGGCAGCCGTCGCCGGAGCGGCGGGCGGTGTGTCCGCCGGCACCGTGAAGGCGCTCGCTGCGGGAGCCGACACCGGAGCGGGCTCGGGTGCGGGCGGTGCGGGGACGGTCGGAGGCGTGAAGCCGCCCGAGGCGGGCGCGGCGGGGAGCCCCGGGATCGCCGGCGGAACCGGTGCACCGCCGGCGGAACCGTACGCCGCGCCGGCGGCGACCGTGACGTCGGGGCCGCTCGGTGCCGAGACGGGGGCCGGCGACAGCCGGGCGTCGAGCACGAGAGCGTTCGCGACCTTGTCGTGCCAGCCCTGGAAGCGTCCGGATCCGTCGAACAGAGGAGTGAAGTATCCGACGACGATGCCGGCGGCGAGACCGAAGATGACGTTGCGCAGCAGCGCCCGACCGAACCCGAGCGGAGAGCCGTCGACCGCGGAGACGAGACGCAGTCCCTGCGCTCGCATCCCGATCGAGCCCTTGCCCGCCTGCATCAGCGTGTAGACGACGAACCAGCCGAGCAACAGGAGCGAGACGATCGGGCCGCCGATCAGGAGGGTCGTGAGCCCCGCCTCGACTCCGCCCGACAGGCTGATCGCAGCGATCAGCGCACCGTAGAGCACCACGGCGATTCCGGCGGCGATGGCCGCGTCGATGAGGTAGCCGATCGCGCGGCGGTTGATCGGCGCGATCTGCGCGAACGCGGGCTGCGTCATGGGGTCTCGCTCTCGGGTGCGGACGGTGTCGTGGTGCTGCTCTCGATAGTGCCAGGTTCGCGTCGCACCCGCGCGGTGGCGGCATCGCGGAGACCCTGCAGACCGTTCGAGATCGCGGAGCCGCCCAGCAGCGAACGAAGGCTCAGGCGCGCCTTGGTCCGCTTCCAGAAGCCGGCTTCGGCGCCGAGCCCTCCGACGATCGTGTCGACCTCGCTCCAGAAGGCGTCGACGTCTTCGGGTGTCGGATCGGTCGGTCCGAACACCTCGGCATCCGCCCGCTGCGCGAGATCGGTGACGCGCGGCACGGCGAGGGTCGCGACGACAGCCGCGGCCTCCTCCGACCGGGTCCCTCCCGGTGCGAGGCGCGCGCCGTAGTCGACGGCGCGGTCGGTGAGCTCGTCCCAGCCGCCGCTGATGCGGTCGGAGGTCCGGGCGGCAGCGCGCCGCGAGCGGCGCTTCGCCGCCTTCCACGCGCCGATCACGATGAACGGAGAGGCGAGCAGCGCGAGGATCGACAGCGAGATGCCGCCGATCACGAGGATCGTGCCGATGATGCCGAGGATGTTGAGCGTCTCGTCGTCGCCCTTGCGGTCGTCGGGCAGCGTCGGGGGCAGGTCGACCGGCTCCTGCGGCGGGGGCGGCGGCTGCAGCACCTGCGGCTTCGGGTCGACCTTCGGCTTGGTGTTCTGGTCGTTGGGGACCTTGTCCTCGGGCGGCGTCGGGTTGAACGTGAGCCACCCGAGCCCCTCGAAGTTCACCTCGACCCACGCGTGCACGTTGTCGCCGGTCGCCTCGAACACGGCGTCCCCGGCCTGCTCCTCGTCGGGGTAGAAGCCCATGACGACGCGGGCGGGGATGCCGACCTCGCGAGCCAGCAGCGCCATCGCGACCGAGTACTGCTCGTCGTCGCCGATCATCTGGTCGCCGCCGATGAGCGTGGTGATGCGCTCGGCGGTGTGGCCGGCCCGCGACAGCACCTCGCCCTCGAGGCCGTGACTGAAGAAGCCGCCGTCGGCGAGGAACGTCTCGAGCGCCCGCACCTGCTCGATGGGCGACTCGGCACCCGACACCGTCTCCGCGGCGAGCGAGGTCAGCTCCTCCGGCACGTTGCTCTGCTTCGGCAGCGGCACGGTGCCGAAGCCGACGTCGGCGAGCTGCGTGTCATCGAACTCGTTCGGGATCACGGTGTCGACCGTGTAGCTGTCGCCCTCCGCGAGCTTCGACGTCGCCACAGCCGTGCCCGTCGCCGTGTTGTAGTAGGTCGAGCGGCGCAGCTCGTCGGCACGCCCGCCCGAGAAGTCGATCTGCGACACCTGTCCGGCGTCGGGCACCCACACCCCGCGGTACTCGTCGATCTCGACCTGCAGCGTCACGGGGATGCCCTCGGCATCCGGCGACATGTTCGCGCGGATCGGTGTGAACGCGCTCGACGAGTCGGCACCGCCGTCGGTGACGTTGTAGACCATGCCGTCGTACTGGTCCATGACCGCGATGCGCATGCGGGCGCCCTTGGGCAGACCGTTCACGGTGAAGAGCGTGTCGCCGGCCTCGTCGCGCACGTTCTTGCGGAACGCCTGCAGCGGGCTCGGATAGTCGCGGATGTTGAAGGGCGGGATGATCACGTCACGGAACACGTGCCGCGGCTGCACCGGGGCGGCGATCGCACTCGTCGCGATGCCCGCGCCGCCGGCGACCGCGAGCACGGCCACACCCGCGAGCAGCCGACGCAGCCGCATGTGCGCGGCCCGCGAGGGATCGACCTCGCTCACCGAGACGGCGGCGTTGTGCGGCGCCCACAGCTGGCGGAGCGCGAGCCACGCGGTGGCGAGCACCGCGAACACGAGGCCCTGGAGCACGGGGAAGGCGGGCTCGGGCGTGCCGAGCGCGATCACCAGCATGAGCATGACGCCCGCGGGCAGCAGTGCCCACGCGACCTGCGGCAGACGCAGCGCGAGCGATGCCGTCAGCACCGTGATGACGAGGGTCAGCAGGAACGGCACGAGGAAGTGCCCGTCGGTGCCCGACACGGGGGCCACCGTGGTGAGGAGCTGCTTCCAGGCCGTGACGGTGCCGACCGCGAGCTTCTCCAGGGTCTCCAGCGACGGGATGACGCCGAGGATCGCCGTGTGCGGCAGTGCGAGCGCGCCGCCGAGCACGAAGTAGACGGCGACCGTGAGGCCGGCGACGATCAGGATGCCCCAGCGCCGCCACGTCGCGACGGCGGCGATGGCGAGTCCGAGGAACAGGGCGCCGATCGCGGCCGGGAGGTACGACGGTCCGGCGAACGTGGGCCAGAAACCCACGATCGACACCGCGATGAGCAGCGCGGAGGCGCTGAGATCGAGGATCCAGCGACGCACCGGCATCCCGGCGAAGTCCTTCGCGAGAGCGGTCGACACGGCGGTCATGCGAGCACCTTCTGCAGTGCGAGGGGCACCTGTTCGAGAGCGCCGATCGTGACGACGTCGGCCTCGCCGATGCGACGGAGGGCGGGGGCGGTCACGCTGCGATCGGCGACGACCGCGAGCACCTTCGCACCGAAGGGCAGGCGGGCGCACGCGACGCGCAGGCCATCGGTGTCGACCCGCGAACCGCACACGAGCACCACGACGCTCGCGAGGGGCATGGTGCGCGACACGACGCCGGCGAGCTGGTCGATGCCGCCGTCACGGGGCTTGGAGTACTCGACGCCCGAGAGCGAGTCGAGCAGCTGCTTGCCCGTGCCGGCGGCGAGCTCGCGTCCCTGCACGCGCACGTCGACGCGCTGCGAGTCGCGGATGGCGCGGAGCCCGATGGAGCCGGCCGCCGAGATCGCCAGCTCGAAGTCGTCGTCGGTGGCGTAGTCGCCGGCCGAGCGCGAGAGGCCGATCACGAAGTGCGAGCGGCGGGTCTCCTCGTACTGGCGGACCATCATCGTGCCGGTGCGCGCGGTCGAGCGCCAGTGCACGTGGCGCAGATCGTCGCCCGGCTGATACTCGAGCAGGGCATGGAACGAGACGTCGTCGCGCGAGAGGTCGGCGGCCGGCAGGCCCTCGAGGTCGCGGAGGTAGCCGAGCGACTGGCCGTCGAACAGCACCGTGCGGGGGTGCACGTACAGGTCGACGGGCTCGTCGCGACGGTGCGCGCGCTCGAACAGCCCGAGCGGATCGCCGCGCACGACGCTGACGGGGCCGACCTTCACGACTGCGCGCTTCTGCGTGGGGATCGCGAACAGCTCCTCCGCCTCCTCGCCCGGAGCGAGACGCTGGATGCCGAATTCGCCGCGCCCCGAGCCGACCGGCAGCACGACGCGGGAGGGCAGGATCGCCCTGGCGCCGCGGTTCGCGAGGGTGAGGGCGCCGACCGCGCGCTCACCGACGACCACGCGGGTGCGCGCGAGATCGAGCGAGACGTCGTAGGCGGTGCGGCCGATGAGGAACAGCGCGCACAGCCCGACGGTGAGGGCGATCACGACGGCGGCGACGGTGAACTCCGCCCACCCCGCGATCTGACCGAGGATCCAGAAGCCGACGGCGAGCGCCATCATCACCCACGCCAGCGGCCGGATCGCGCTCGTCACGAGGCGGAGGCGGCTCAGGATGCGCGCGCCGATGACCGCCGCGACGTCGCGCCAGCCGGCGTCGCGGTCGATCGGCGCGGTCGCAGCCGGGAGGGCCTCCGTCGTCATCAGGCCGCCGCTCGGGCCTGCGGTGCTGCGACGGCGTCCAGGACGCGCGCGATGACCGTGTCGCTGGAGGTTCCGGCGAACTCCGCCTCGGCATCCAGCAGCAGGCGGTGCTGCCACACGGGGCGGGCGAGCGCCTTGATGTCGTCGGGGAGCACGAAGTGCCGACCCTGCGATGCGGCCCACACCTTCGCGATGCGGATCATGGCGATCGCGCCTCGCACCGAGACGCCGAGTCGGATCGCAGAGTCCTCACGGGTCGCCTCGGCGATCTCCGCCACGTACCGCAGCACGGCGGGCTCCACGTGCACCGAGGCGCCGAGGTCGGCCATGTCGGCGACGGCGCTCGTCGTGATGATCGCCGAGAGGCCGGCGGACGGGTTGCGGTCGGAGGCACCGGCGAGGATGCTCTCGGTCACCGCGATGTCGGGGTACCCGATCGACGTCTTGATGAGGAACCGGTCGAGCTGCGCCTCGGGGAGCTTGTAGGTCCCCGCCTGCTCGATGGGGTTCTGCGTCGCGATCACGAGGAACGGACGGCCGGTCTCGTGCGTGACGCCGTCGACCGTGACCCGCGACTCCTCCATGACCTCGAGAAGGGCGGACTGCGTCTTCGGCGAGGCGCGGTTGATCTCGTCGGCGAGCACGATCGACGCGAAGATCGGGCCCTTGTGGAATTCGAACCGGTGCTGCTGCTGGTCGTAGATCGTGACGCCGGTGACGTCGGACGGCAGCAGGTCGGGCGTGAACTGGATGCGGGTGCTCGTGCCCTGCACGGTCGCGGCGAGCGCCTTCGCGAGGCTGGTCTTGCCCGTGCCCGGTGCGTCTTCGAGGAGCACGTGGCCCTCGGCGAGCATGGACGCGAGCACGAGGCTGACGATCTCGCGCTTGCCCTGCACGGCGCGGTCGACGTTGTCGACGAGGCGCTGGAAGGTGCCCTGGAACCAGGCGGCCTGTTCGGGGGTCATGGTCATGAGAGTGTCGGTTCCTCGTTCTGTGAAGGGGCGTGCGGCGCGACGCGGTGGCGGGTCGCGCTAGTACCAGTTGATGGCATCGGCGTACCGGTTGAGCTCGACGATGTAGACGCGGATGGAGCGGCCGGGGTTTCCGTAGAAGCATCCGAGCTGCACCGTGCCGTTCTCGGGCACGTACCGCGCCGAGTTGCCGAACTGTCCGCCGTCATCGCACCGCAGCGTGTAGTTGCCGGGGCTCCGGAAGTTCTGCACCGTGAGGGTGACGTACGCGCACGAGGAGTGCGTGCACTCCCCCGGCCAGTTGCCGGACGCGCCCTTGCCGGTCTTGAGGACTTCGGCCGGGCGGTTGTTCGTCCGCGCGGAGTCGGATGCCTCCGGCGACCAGCCGCCCTCTGTGGCATGGGCGCGCACCTTGATGCTGTGCGTCTCCTCGTAGCCGTTGCCGACGGTCTGCGACCCATTCGCCGCCACGTTCTGCCAGCCGCCGCCGTCGATGCTGATCTGCACCTGATCGATCGACCGCCCGTTGTCGGAGTTCCTCGCGTCCCACGACAGCCGCACCGACTGGCCGAGATTCTCCGCCTTCGCCACGGGCGCCTTGGGCTGCCCGAACGGGATCACCTTCGCCACGTTCGATGCCGCACCGGCATACGAGGTGCCGTCGACGGTCGAGACCGCGCGGATCTGCAGGTTGTAGGTCTGGCCGTTCGTCAGGCCGCCGATCGAGTTGCCGTTCAGCGCCTGCCAGCTCCCGCCGCCGTTGAACGTGTACTGGTAGGTGAGCTCGCTCGACTTGGCACCGTTGCGGGCGCCCTCGTTGTACGAGATGTTGATGATCGATCGGTCGGCCGCCTGGCCGCTCAGGCTCGTCGGCGCGCCCGGCGCGTTGACGCCGCGGCGGGGCGCCGACAGCTCGGACCACTCGCCCCAGCCCGCCTTGTTCTGCGCGCGGATGCGGTAGGTGTACGGCGTCTCGGACGTCGGGACCTTGACGGCCTGCGAGGTCGCTCCCGCACCGGGGGTGAGCGTGTTCACGACCGTGCCGCCGTTGCGCACCTCGAGCTGGTAGCTGGCGATGGCATCGCCGTTCGAGTTCGGCGCGGCCCAGTTGACCTGCATCTGCGCCTCGGTGCCGACCGACGCGAGCTGCGTCGTCGTGGGCGCTGCGGGCTTCAGCGGCGGTCCGGCCGGAACCTCGGACGCTGACCAGTTGCTCCAACTCGACGGATCCGGCGCCTTGTTGTGCGCCTGCACCCGCACCTGGTAGTTCCCGCCGTTCTCGAGGCCTTCCCAGGTGAGCGAGTTGCCGGTGACCTGCTTCTGCGCGACGCCCGAGGGCGGGGCGGGCGAGATCTCGAGCGTGTAGCTCTCGACCGGCGAACCCGGGGTAGACGGGGTCGTCCAGCTGACGGCGA
>NZ_JAVAYD010000002.1:0-344020 GCF_041954735.1 Microbacterium sp. LS_15
AACAGCCGGGCAGCACGTCAGGCGGAGGGCTCCGCGTCCTCCGTGTACAGCCGCACCCAGTACTCCGTCGCCGCGACATGCGCCGACGCCGCGGTCGATGCCGCGACCGGGTCGGCGGCGGCGAGTCCGCGCAGGATGGCGCGGTGCCCGGCATCCGAGTTCCGTTTGAGCTCGGCCGCGTCGTCGGCATCCGGGATGCGATAGGCGCGCGACCGCGACCGCAGCACCTCGATGAGACTCGTGAGAGCGTCGTTGCCCGCGACCTTCGAGATCGTCATGTGGAAGGCGTGATCGAGGCGCGAGTGCTCCTCGAAGTCGTCGCTCGCCTCGATCTCGGACAGGATGCCGTCGAGCACCGCCACGGTGTCGTCGTCGATGCGGGCGGCGGCGAGCGCTGCCGCGTGCGGTTCGAGCACGCGGCGGAGCTCGGTGAGTTCGAGCACTCCGGCCATGGGCAGCAGCCCGACGGTCAGCGAGAGGCTGCCGATGAGGTCGGCGGCACGCAGCTCGCCGACGTAGCTGCCAGAGCCGTGCCTCGTCTCGAGCACGCCGAGGGCGGCCAGCATCCTGATCGCTTCGCGCAGCGACCCGCGGGAGACGCCGAGCCGTTCGCACAGCTCGCCCTCGCTGGGGAGGCGGTCTCCGGGGCGCAGCGCGCCGTCGGCGATCAGGGCGCGCAGCCCGTGCAGCGCTGTGTCCAGTGCGCTCATCGTCATCCTCTCTGACACCGCCCCGCCCCTCGTGAAGTCTGTCGGAATGTGCCGGCCGCGAAAACTCGTATGACAACTATGTTTCATCTTCGCGTTTTCGTGGCGCTATCGGGAGCAGTGTGGCAAAGTTGTGCAACAACTCGCCCCCCACTCACCGATGAGGACCGATGCCCGATCCGTTGTTCCCTGCACCGCTCACGCTGAAGTCCGGCATCCGTGCGCGTGAGGCGTGGCCCCTCGACCCCGAGGTCGTCCACCTCAATCACGGGTCATTCGGTGCGGTCCCGTCCGCCGTCGTCGCGCATCAGGACGCCCTGCGCCGCCGGGCCGACCTCAGCCCGGTGGAGTGGTTCCCGCGGATCTCCGAGCGTGTGCGCGAGGCGCGCGAGCGCACGGCCCCGTTCGTCGGCGCTCGCCCCGACGACAGCGTCTTCGTGCCGAACGCCTCGGCCGCCGCGACCGTCGTCTACAACGCGCTGCAGCTCGAGGCCGGCGACGAGATCCTCGTGACCGATCAGGGGTACGGCGCGATCACCATGGGCGCCGAGCGCCTGGCGCGCCGCTTCGGCGCGACCGTCCGCGCCGTCGCCCTGCCGCTCCTCGCCTCCGACGACGAGATCGTCGAGCTCTTCGCCGCAGCCCTCAGCCCGCGCACCCGGCTGATCGTCGTCGACCAGATCACGTCGCCCACGGCGCGCGTGCTGCCGACCCGCCGCATCGCAGACCTCGCCGGCGAGAGCGGCGTCCGCACGCTGGTCGACGGCGCGCACGCCCCCGGCCTCATCGCGGATGCCGCGGCCGTCGCAGGCGGCGACTGGTGGTTCGGAAACCTGCACAAGTGGCCCTGCGCGCCGCGCGGCTCGGCGCTGCTCGTCACCACCGCACCCGACCGCGACGAGCTGTGGCCGCTGATCGACTCGTGGGCCGCGCGCGAGCCCTACCCCGAGCGCTTCGACACCCAGGGCACGATCGATGCGACCACCTACCTCGCCACCCCTGCCGCGATCGACTTCGTCGAGGACGAGTTCGGCTGGGCCGCGGCGCGCGTCGCGATGGCGCAGATCGCGGATGCCGGTGCCGAGTTGATCGCTGAGGCCCTGCGCCCCTACGGCGACGAGGACCCGCTGACCCCGCTTCCCTCCCCCGTGCCGTCGATGCGCCTCGTGCGTCTGCCGCTCGGCCTCGGCGCCTCCCGCGAGGAGGCCGACGCCCTCCGCATGGACCTGCTCGACGCCGTCGGCGTGGAGACCGCGTTCACGAGCTTCCGCGGCGTCGGCTATTTCCGCCTGTCGGCACACCTCTACACCGAGGCCGCCGACTTCGCAGCCTTCGTCGACCGCTGCGTCCCGCAGATCCTCAGCCGCGCCGGCATCCGCACCGCCGACCGCGTCGTCGTCTCCTGACTTCCCGATCCCTTCCCTACCCGACCCACCACACCCAGAAATTGAGAGGCACCTCGTGAAGAAGAACCGCATCTTGACGGCCGCCGCGGGTTTCGGCACCGTCGCCGTCCTCGCGCTGACCGGCTGCTCCGGCGGCGGGGGCTCGTCGTCCGACGGCACCACCACCCTGCAGATGGTCGAGAGCCTGACCAACCCGGCCCGCACCGAGCTCATCCGCGGGCTGCTCGACCAGTTCGAGCAGGAGAACCCCGACATCAAGGTCAAGCTCGTCTCGCCGCCCACCGAGCAGGCCGACCAGAAGATCCAGCAGATGCTGCAGTCCGGCAAGGGCGTCGACGTGCTCGAGGTCCGTGACATCACGGTCGGCCCGTTCGCGAACAACGGCTGGCTGTACGACCTCGGCTCCGACCTCGAGAAGTGGGACGGCTGGGACGCCCTGACCGAGAACGCGCAGTCGGCGTCGGTCGCGGCCGACGGCAAGAGCTACTTCGTCCCCTACGGCTTCTACGGCCTGTCGCTGTTCTACCGCACCGACCTCGTCGAGGAGGCCGGCTTCGACGGCCCGCCGCACAGCTGGAAGGATCTGCTCGAGCAGGCCAGCGCGATCCAGGACCCGTCGAACAACATCTACGGCTACGCCTTCCGCGGCGGGGCGAACGCCAACAGCAACGTCGTCGCCGCGATCGAGGCGTACACGATCGACGGCCTCGACACCGAGGACGCGTTCCTCATGGAGGACGGTTCGACGATCTTCGCGGCGCCCGAAGCGCAGGAGGCCGTCGACGACTACTTCGACCTCTTCAAGAAGGCCTCGCCGCCGTCGGCCGTGTCGTGGGGATACCCCGAGATGGTCGCCGGCTTCACGAACGGCACGACCGCGTTCCTGCTGCAGGACCCCGAGGTCATCGCCACCGTGCAGGACTCCTCGCTCACCGAGGACCAGTGGGACACCGCTCCGCTGCTCGTCGGCCCCTCGGGCAAGGCCGCGCAGCCGCTGGCCGTCGCCGGCTGGGGCGTCGCCGAGAAGAGCGAGAACAAGGATGCCGCGGTGAAGCTCGTCGAGTTCCTCTCGTCGGCGGAGCCTGCGACCGAGTTCGCGCAGGCCAACAGCCTCGTGCCGATCATCGCCGACGCGGCGGACGACGAGTTCTACTCGACCGGCCCGTGGACGAGCTACGTCACCATGACGGAGGACCCGGAGACGTACGTCAACGTGCGTCAGCCGCGCGGCGTCAGCTGGTGGACCGAGTGGATCCAGAAGTCCGACCAGGATGTGCAGAACGTCCTCCTCGGCAACATGTCGACCAGCGAGCTGCTCGAGTCGTGGGACACCTTCTGGACCGAGAAGTACGCCGCGGAGAAGGGTTGACCCGTGGCATCCGCTCTTCGTGAGAGAGGCTCCGCCGGCGTCGCCGGCGGGGCCTCCCCCGGCTCGCGCCGGCGCCCGTTCAAGGCGCGTCACGCTCTCACCCTGCTGGCCTTCATGGCCCCGGCGATCGTGTTCGTCGTGTGGTTCACGTACTGGCCGATGCTGCAGGGTGCGCGCATGGCCTTCCACGACTGGAACCTGTGGGACCTCACCTCCACGCCCTGGGTCGGCTTCGACAACTTCGTCACCGTCTTCCAGGACCCGGCTTTCCCCGTCGTGGCGTGGAACTCGGTGCTGTGGGTGGTCGGCTCCCTCGTGCCGCAGCTCGTGATCGGGTTCCTCATCGCGCTCGCCCTGCGCAAGCGCTTCAAATTCCGCGGGCTCTACCAGGCCCTCGTCTTCTTCCCGTGGGCCGTCTCGGGCTTCCTCATCGGGATGCTGTTCCGCTGGATGTTCAACGCGGAGTTCGGCGTCGTCAACGACCTGCTCATGAAGGCCGGCCTGATCGACGCGCCGCTGCCGTGGCTGGCCGACCCGAAGCTCGCGATGTTCGCGGTCATCGTGGCGAACATCTGGTACGGCGTCACGTTCTTCGCGATCATGATCCTCGCGGCGCTGCAGTCGGTCCCCGACGAGATGCTCGAGGCCGCGAGCCTCGACGGCGCGGGCAAGGTCCGGCAGCTGTTCTCGATCATCATCCCGTACATCTCCATGACGCTGCTGCTGACGATCCTGCTGCGCGTGATCTGGATCTTCAACTTCCCCGACATCATCTACGCGATGACGAACGGCGGACCGGCGAACCAGACCCACATCGTCACCACCTGGATGATCAACTACACGCAGCAGGGCAACTACGGCATCGCGAGTGCGATCGGCCTCATCGTCGTCGCCTTCCTGTTCGTGTTCTGCGCGTTCTACCTGATGGCGATGCGGAGGGCCCAGCGATGACCATCACCACCCCCACCGGAACCACCATCACCGAGACCCGCCGCATCACGGTGCCGGATGCCGCGACGGCGCCGCGCACGACGCAGCGGCGCATCACGGTCGGCGGCGTCGTACGCGTCGTCGGTCTCGGACTGTGGCTGCTCATCACGCTGTTCCCGCTGTACTGGATCGCCCTGACGTCGTTCAAGTCGCCGGGCACGATCAACCGGTTCCCGATCGAGTACTGGCCGAGCGAGCCCTCGCTCGACAACTACGTGAGCCTGTTCCAGCAGAGCTCGTTCGGGGTGTTCCTCGCGAACTCGGCGATCGTCGCCGTGATCGCCGGCGCCGTCGCGACGCTGATCGCGCTGCTCAGCGCGTACGTGATCGCGCGGTTCGAGTTCCGCGGCAAGGGCACCGTGCTCGTGGCGTTCCTGCTCACGCAGATGATCCCCGCATTCATCGCGCTGGGACCGCTGTACTCGATGATGACCGACCTGGGCCTGGTCGACTCCAAGCCCGGCCTCATCCTCGTGTACATCGCGATCTGCATCCCGTTCTCCACCGTCATGCTCCGCGGGTTCTTCGAGAACGTGCCGGACGCGCTGGAGGAGGCGGCGATGATCGACGGATGCTCGCGCTTCGGCGCCCTGTTCCGCGTGCTCGTCCCCGTGATGACGCCCGGCATCATCGCGGCGTTCATCTTCAACTTCGTGAACTGCTGGAACGAGCTGTTCCTGTCGGTGGTGCTCATGAACACCGACGAGAATCGCACCGTGCCGTCGGCGCTGAACGGCTTCATCTCGACGTTCAACATCGACTGGGGCTCGATGAGCGCCGCCGCCGTGCTGACGATCCTGCCGACGATGGCGATGTTCGCCCTCGCCAGCCGCTGGATCGTGCAGGGTCTCACCGCGGGTGCCGTGAAGGAGTAGCCGCCCCTCATTCGCCGACGCCCCGTCCGCTCGCCGACGCCCCGCCTGAGATTCGTGATCCAGGCGGGGCGTCGGCGCGCAGCCGGGGCGTCGGCGCGGAAAGAACCGTGCTCAGACGAGGCGGGTCTTCGGCGACGTCTCGTACGTGCGCTCGGCGTCGCGGTTCACCGTGTCGCCGAGGGCCTCGTCGATCGCGGACAGCGTGTCGGCGTCGAGCTTCACACCGGACGCCTTGACCGTGTCGGCGAGCTGCTCCGGACGCGAGGCTCCGACCAGGGCGGCGGCGACGTTCGGGTTCTGCAGCACCCACGCGATCGCGAGCTGCGGCATGGTGAGACCGGCCTGCTCGGCGATCGGCTTGAGCTTCTGCACCGCCTCGAGGATGTCGTCCTTGAGGAAGCTCTTGATGAAGTCGGCGCCGCTGTGCGGGTCGGTCGCGCGCGACCCCTCGGGCACGGGCTGCCCGGGCAGGTACTTTCCGCTGAGCACGCCCTGCGCCATCGGCGACCAGACGATCTGCGAGATGCCGAGCTCCTCCGACGCGGGAACGACCTTGCCCTCGATGACACGCCACAGCATGGAGTACTGGGGCTGGTTCGAGATGAGCTGGATGCCGAGCTGCTTCGCGAGCGCGTGACCCTCGCGCAGCTGCTCGGCGGTCCACTCCGAGACGCCGATGTAGAGCGCCTTGCCCTGACGGACGATGTCGGCGAACGCCTGGAACGTCTCCTCGAGCGGGGTCTCGTAGTCGAAGCGATGCGCCTGGTACAGGTCGACGTAGTCGGTGCCGAGGCGCTTCAGCGATCCGTTGATCGAGTCCATGATGTGCTTGCGGCTGAGGCCGGTGTCGTTCGGGCCCTTCGCGCCGGTCGGGAAATACACCTTCGTGAAGATCTCGAGACCCTCGCGGCGCTGACCCTCGAGCGCCTTGCCGAGGATGACCTCGGCCGCGGTGTTGGCGTACGCGTCGGCGGTGTCGAACGTGGTGATCCCGGCGTCGAGGGCGGCGTGCACCGTCTTGACGGCCGCGTCGTCTTCGACCTGCGATGCGTGGGTGACCCAGTTGCCGTAGGTGATCTCCGAGACCTTGAGGCCGCTGTTTCCGAGGTAGCGATAGTTGACCATGAGCCAACGCTACTCGCGCACACCGGCATGCTGGGCCGGTTGCGGCATCCCGGATCACGCCGGCGCGATATCGGGCGACTGCCGGCCGCCCCGCGCGGACTGCACCGCGATCGTGACGACGGCGACGAACGAGGCGAGGCTCGCGACGTAGAGGACGCGAGACCACGGCGAATGGTCGCCGCCACCGATTCCGTAGGTGTCGGCGAGCCCCATCCCCGCGGTGAAGGATGCCACGAAATAGGCGGGCACGCCCATCGTGAGGATCGAGAGGAAGAGCATCGCGGCGAGCCGGGGCGGCGCCGACCTCGCGATGACGATGATCGCGACGGCGACCGCGAGCGCGACTCCGATCCCCAAGACCAGGAACACCATCTCGGCGCCCAGACTCTCGTTGGCGCTGCGCATGTCTGCTCGAATGTCGTCGAGTGTCAGACCGGGCGCGGCGGCGATCGGGTTCAGCACGAGGATCTGCACCGCAGCCAGCCCCGCATAGAGCATCACGAGGAGGACGCCGACGACGGATACCAGGATGCGGGAGCGACGCGACGTCATGTCCTCACCGTAGGAGCGCTCGCTGAGAGCATCCCGAACTCGACGCCTTCATACGGCCTCGACGGACCGGGCCGGTCAGCCCTGCGACTGCAGCATCCGCTCCTGCTCCTCCAGCGTCTGAGCTTGCGCGCGCTGATCGGCGCGCTCTCGCTCCTGCTCCGCCTCGCGCCGCTCTGCACGGGTCTGCGGAGCCGCCGCATCCGCCTCGGCCTGGATGCCGTTCGACTGCTCGTTCACGATCGCGGCCCGGTCGCGGAAGCCTTCGGCAGTGACCTTGTCGAGGGCGACCTGCTTGCGGATCGCCAGCGCCCGCTCGTACAGCGAAGGGTCGCCGTACGACGTGAGCACCTTCACGAGCACGGGCAGCAGCTCGATCATGAAGAAGAGCGCCGCGATGAGGATGTGGGCCCAGAGGATCGCGGGCTCCTTCTCGCTGAGCCGGTTGAGGCCGCTGATCTGGCTGAGCAGTCCGGTGGCTCCCGCGTTGCCGGAGGCCACGGACTCGGCCCGCGCGTTGTACGCCGCGAGCGCCGACTCGTAGGTGTCGCGGGCGGCCGGGAGCTGGTCCTGCGCCTGCTGGCGGTTCTGCGTCTCCGAGGTCGAGGTGTTCTCCTTCGCGGCGGTGCCGGCGGCGGCGAGCTCCTCGTTCGCGGTGCGCAGCTGCGCGGCGAGCGCGTCGTAGGTCTGCTGTGCCTCGGCGAGCTGCGCCTGCGCGGCGTCCGAGCTCGCGCCCTCGCCGTTCACACCGGTGCAGCCCGGCACGGAGCCCGCGCCCTCGCCGGTCAGCTCGCACTGGTAGAGCACGCGCGCCTGGTCGATCACGGCCTGCTGCGCGGTCATCTTCGCGGTGAGGTCGTCGACCGTGGCCTGCGCGGCGGACTCGGTCGCCGACGACGACTCGGTTCCGGCCACGATGCCCGTCGCGGCTTGGTTCTCGAGCTCGGCCACACGGTCGGATGCCGCGTCGAGGGCCTTCTTCTCGGGCCCCGTCTCGAGGGCCTCCTGGTCGGACTGCGCCTGCGTGATGTTGGTGGCGGCGACCTCGCGCGAGATGTCGTTGTGGAAGATCTGCAGCACGAGCGGCTCGGCGACCACGAAGCCGATGATCGCGGCCATGATGACCCGCGGGATGGCGAGGCCGATCAGGCGCCACACGTTGCGGGTCGATGTCATGGTCGAGGTGAGGAAGCGGTCGAGGTTGAAGATGATGAGTGCCCACACGATCGCCAGCGGCACGGCCAGCCAGATCGCCGCCTGCACCCCGGTGGTGAGGGCGAAGAGCATCGAGATCGCCGAGACGAGGGCGGTCCCCGCGAGCACGAAGAACATCTGCACGAAGCGCGGCGTCTCGCCGGGGACGCGGTCGAGGATCTCCCCCTCGGCGCCGCCGAGGATCGCGAGCGTCCGCAACCGGGACCCGGGCACCCGGGGCTTCCGCTCGCGGGGCTTCCGCCGCGGCTTCGGCTCGCGAGAGGCGGATGCCGCGGCATCCGTCTCGTCCTCCGGCGTCACCGCGGCGGCGTCGATCGGCACGGTCGGCTGCGCTTCGGCGCGGTCGTCGGCACCGGTCGGCTCGTAGGCGCGCAGGAAGTCCAGGTCGTCCGTGTCAGCGTTCGGGTCGCTGTCGAGGATGATCCGGCCCTGCGAATCGAACCGTCCTGGACGGTGAGCGGAATAGGGCATCCCGACAATCTACGAAATGCCGCCTGTGGAACACGTGGACGGGACCTGAATCTCCGCCGCGAGGTCCGGCGGTTTTCACGCCGGCAGCATACGGCGCAGCGTGTGCTCGTACCCGGCGAGCGCGACGTCGAGAGGGAAGTGCCCGGCAGCGCAGAGGGTGCCGAGACCGTGCACGAGACCCCACACTCCGACGACATCCTCCGCGGTGTCCAGCCCGGCCGCGGCCGCGGCGCGCGACAGCTGTCCCTCGAGTTCGGCGATCAGTGGCGCCATGGTCGCGCTCGGCTCGCCGGGGATGCAGACGGTCGGATCGTAGATGACGTCGAAGCCGTGCGGATTCTCGACCGCGTAGCGGATGTAGGCACCCCCGCCCTCGATCACCGCCGAGATCGCGTCCGGTGCGTTCGCGATCGCGACGCGCACGGCCTCGACGAGGTCGGCCATGCTGCGCTCGGCGAGCACCTTGAGCAGACCGCGGCGGTCGGAGAAGTGGTGGTACGGCGCGTTGTGGCTCACGTCGGCGGCGCGGGCGACCTCGCGCAGGCTGATGTCCTGCGCCGGGCGGTCGGCGAGCAGCTGCATCGCCGCCGCCTCGAGGGCGTGGGCGAGGTCGCCGTGGTGATAGCCGGAACGAGAACTTGACACGAGCAACATTGTTCCCCATCTTGACAGTGTCCACCTTATTGACAGTGTCAACATTGGAGCAGCCATGACCACCGCCCTCGTCCTCGACGGTCACCCAGACGCCCGCTCGCTGACCGCCGAGCTGGCCCGGCGCTACGCCGCGGCTCACGGCGACGCCCGCGTCCTCGCGGTTCGCGACCTCGCCTTCGACCCGTCGTTGCGCTTCGGCTACCGCGAACGCATGGAGCTCGAGCCCGACCTGGCGGATGCCAAGCGGATGCTGAGCGAGGCCGCGTCCGTGATCGTGGCGACTCCGCTGTGGTGGGGCTCCGTCCCCGCCGTGCTCAAGGGCTTCTTCGACCGCGCGCTGCTGCCGCAGCAGGAGTATCGCTACACGAAGCTCGGCCTTCCCGAGGGGCTGCTCCCCGGCCGTCACGGCCGGCTGCTCCTGCTCGCCGACACCCCCTGGTACGCGGTGCCGTTCACGGGGCTGCCGGCGCAGAGGCAGGTCGCCCGCAACACACTCCGCCTCTGCGGCATCCGCGCGGTGCCCACGCACCGGATGCTCGGCGTCAAGACGGCGAGCCCGGAGCGCATCGCATCGTGGATCGCGCGCGTGGAACAGCACGGCCGCCGCGACGGCATCCGCGACGCCGGTCGCTCACAGGCGGGTCAGGCCATCGCGGCCGAGGCCGCTTCATCCTCCGTGGTCGCGACGAGCTGACCGCAGGCGCCGTCGATCTCCTTGCCGCGGGTGTCGCGGAGGGTCGTCGGGATACCGGCGTCGTTGAGTCGGCGCACGAACTCGTCGGTGACGTCACGGTCCGACGACGTCCAGATCGAGCCGGGCGTCGGGTTGAGCGGGATCGGGTTCACGTGCACCCAGCCCCGCCCGCGCGCATTGAGCTTCTCGGCGAGGAGGTCGGCGCGCCACGCGTGGTCGTTCATGTCCTTGATGAGCGCGTACTCGATCGAGACGCGGCGGCCGGTCTTGGCGTAGTAGCCGTAGGCGGCGTCGAGTGCCTCGTCGACCTTCCAGCGCGAGTTCACCGGGATGAGCTCGTCGCGAAGGTGGTCGTCCGGCGCGTGCAGCGACAGGGCGAACGTCACCGGGATGTTCTCGTCGGCGAGCTTCTTGATCGCCGGCACGAGACCGACGGTCGAGACGGTGATGCCGCGCGCGCTCATACCGAGGCCGTCGGGCTGCGGGGCGACCATGGTGCGGACGGCGTCCATGACCCGCTTGTAGTTCGCGAGCGGCTCGCCCATGCCCATGAAGACGATGTTGGAGACGCGTTCCATCGAGTGGTCGTCGGCCTTCTTGCCGCCCAGCTCGCCGTTCGCGATCGCCCGGTTGGCCCGCACGATCTGCTCGATGATCTCGGCGGTCGACATGTTGCGCGTGAGGCCGGCCTGGCCGGTCGCGCAGAACGGGCAGTTCATGCCGCATCCGGCCTGCGACGACACGCACAGCGTGATGCGGCCGGGGTAGCGCATGAGCACCGACTCGACGAGAGCGCCGTCGTGCAGACGCCAGAGGAATTTGATCGTGTCGCCGCGGTCGGTCTCGAGACGGCGCACCTCGGTCATGAGCGGGGGCAGCATGCCGGCCACGAGGTCGTCGCGGATTCCGGCGGGAAGGTCGGTCATCTCCGCCGGGTCCGACGTGTAGTGGCGGAAGTAGTGGGTCGCGAGCTGCTTCGCCCGGAAGCCCGGCAGCCCGAGCTCGGTGACCTTCTCGACGCGCTCGGCCGGAGTGAGGTCGGCCAGGTGCACGGGCGGCTTGCCGCGCTTCGGGCTCGCGAACTGCAGGAGCGGCCGACCCTCGGCATCCTTCTGCTGGGTCCAGCCCTCGGTCGCCGGGCGCACCTGGGTGCCGCCGGTCGAACGGATCGCGGTCCCCGAACGGGACGACGCGGGCGCTGCCTGAGCGCGCGTCTCGCGCGTGCGGGGATTCTCGGTCATGTCTCCAGGGTACCGGGGGCCGGGTGGGAGCGGCCTGGGCGGTCGGGCCGGCGTCGGCGGCCCTGCCTAGACTGGCCACCATGGACCTCGTGTGGATCATCGGAATCGTCATCGCCGCCCTGATCGTGGTCGCCCTGCTGTCGCGGTCGTTCCGGGCGATGCGCCCGCAGGCTCCCGCGACGCCCGGTTCGCCGGCCGGCCACCCGGGCCCCGCCGTCACCCTGCCGCCGGATGTCGTGGCCGAGATCGACCGGCTCGTCGCCGCCGAGCAGAAGATCCAGGCGATCAAGGTCTATCGAGACCACACCGACGTGAGCCTGCGCGAGGCGAAGAACCGCATCGATCGCTGGGTGGTGGGTTCCGCGCCGGCGACGACGGCGATCCCGCTCACGGCATCGTCGCCGACGGATGCCGCGGCGCTCCGCTCGTCTCTCCCGGCCTCCGTCGCGGCCGAGATCGATCGCCTGGTCGCGGCCGAGCAGGCGATCGCCGCGATCAAGCTGCTGCGCGAGCACTCCGGGCTCGGGCTCAAGCAGTCGAAGGACGCGATCGACGTCTGGCCGTCGCACAGCTTGTAGCTACAGGTGCGCGTCCGAGAGAATGGACGCATCCCCCCACTGAAGGAGCCTCGATGCCCGACCGTCTCGACCGCGCCCGCGCCACCGGCGTCCTCGCCGTCCTCCGCGCACCCTCCCCCGAGCTCGCTCTCGAGGCGTCCGAGGCGATCATCCGCGGCGGGGTGACCGGCATCGAGGTCACGTTCTCGACCCCCGATGCTCCCGCCGTCATCCGCGAGCTCATCGCGCGCCACAGCGACGCCGCCTACGTCGGAGCAGGCACCGTGACCACCACCGAGCAGGCGACGGCCGCGGCCGACGCCGGCGCCGAATTCCTCGTCAGCCCCGGCACCCTGCCGGCGCTCACCCGCACCATGCTCGACACCGGTCGCGTCGTCATGACGGGAGCCATGACCCCGACCGAGGTCATGGGCGCTCTCGAGCTCGGCGTCGACGTGGTGAAGATCTTCCCCGCCTCGCTCGGCGGCCCCTCGTACCTCGGCGCGCTGCGCGGGCCGTTCCCCGATGCGCCGCTGATGCCGACCGGCGGCGTCACGCCCGACAACCTCGCCGACTGGTTCGGGGCAGGGGCCGTCGCCGTCGGAGCCGGAGGCGACCTCGCGAACGGCGCCTCGATCAAGAACTCCGACTGGGACGACCTCGAGCAGCGCGCAGCGCGCTTCGCCGCCGCCCTCGCCGCTTCCCGCAGCTGACGCGCGTGACGGTCGGAGTCTGACCGTGCCCGCGCTCGACTCCTGGGCGTGGGCTGCGCTCAGCCTCGCCGCCGTCACGATCGGCATCTCCAAGACAGCGCTCCCCGGCGCGAACATCCTCGCCATCGCGCTCTTCGCGACCGTGCTTCCCGCCCGCACCTCCACGGCGGCGATGCTCCTGCTGCTCATGGTCGGCGATGTCTTCGCGATCGCCGCGTATCGCCGCCACGCGCACTGGCCGACGCTGCTGCGCCTCGCGCCGGCGGTCGTGGCAGGTCTCCTCGTCGGTTTCGCCTTCCTCGCGATCGCGGGCGACGGCATCGTGCGCCGGGCGATCGGCGTGATCCTGCTGCTCATGATCGCGGTGACGCTGTGGCGGCGGTGGCGACAGAGTCGGCGGGAGGTGCAGGAGACGCCGCGCGGCGGCATCCTGCTCGCCGGCACCTACGGAACGCTCGGCGGTTTCACGACCATGGTCGCGAACGCCGGCGGACCCGTGATGTCGATGTACTTCCTCGCGACCCGCACACCGGTGCAGGTGTTCCTCGGCACATCGGCCTGGTTCTTCGCGATCATCAACGTCACGAAAGTGCCGTTCCTGGCCGGACTCGGCCTCTTCCATCCGCCGGTGCTGCTGATGGATGCCGCCCTCGCACCGCTCGTCGTCATCGGCGCGCTGCTCGGACTCGTCGTCGCGCGGCGGCTGAACCAGGTGCTGTTCGACCGGATCGTCATCGTCCTCACCGTGGTCGGCGCGGTCTACCTGCTGTTCTGACGGCGATCGGAGAAGCGCCACCCGTCCCCCTCGTCAGTCCAGGAAGATGTCGGGGAAGAGGCGGTCGTCGGGGGTGCCCGGCACCGCCGCGTACCGTGAGAAGTCGGTGACGCCGTCGGCCTCGAGCACATCCTCCACGATGAGCGTCTGCCCCGTGTACCCGCCGGCGGGCTTGGTCAGCACCGAGTAGGCGGCGTCGGCATAGATCTCGGCGGTGCGGCTCGCGGCCATGACCTTGTCTCCGCCGAGCAGGTTCTGCACGGCCGCTGTCGCGATGGTCGTGCGCGGCCAGAGGGTGTTGGCGGCGATGCCGTCGCGGGCGAACTCCGCCGCGAGACCCAGCGTGACCATGGTCATGCCGAACTTCGCGAGCGTGTAGCCGGTGTGCGCGCCGAGCCACTTCGGCGTCGGGTTGAGGGGCGGCGACAGCGACAGGATGTGCGGGTTCTCGGCATCCTTGAGCATGGGGATCGCGGCGCGCGACAGCATGAAGGTGCCGCGCACGTTCACGTCCTGCATGAGGTCGTACTTCTTGGCCCCGAGCTCCAGCGACCGAGAGAGGTCGATGACGCTGGCGTTGTTGACGACGATGTCGATGCCGCCGAACTCGCCCTGGGTCTTCAGCACGGCCTCGGTGATGTCGTCGTCGTCACGGACGTCGCCGACGATCGGCAGCGCCTGCCCGCCCGCCGCGCGGATCTGCTCCGCCGCGGTGTGCACCGTGCCCTCGAGCTTCGGATGCGGGGAGTCGGTCTTCGCGAGCATCGCGATGTTCGCGCCGTCGGCCGCGGCACGCAGGGCGATCGCGAGGCCGATGCCGCGGCTGCCGCCCGACATGAGGATGGTCTTGCCTGCCAGTGCGCTCATCGCCCACCTTTCCGTTTCGAATCGCGTGAATTGCAGTTCTGCCGCCCCGATTCGTGCAAAGCGCGCGATTCGAAAGCCGGCAGGGTGCTCACTTCGGCGCCATGCGGATCGCGCCGTCGAGGCGGATCGTCTCGCCGTTGAGGTAGCCGTTCTCGACGATCTGGCGCACGAGCGATGCGTACTCGTCGGGCCGGCCGAGCCTCGACGGATACGGCACCTGGGTGCCGAGCGAGTCCTGGGCCTCCTGCGGCAGTCCCATCAGCATCGGGGTCTCCATGATGCCGGGTGCGATCGTGCACACGCGGATGCCGTAGCGGGCGAGCTCGCGCGCGACGGGGAGGGTCATGGCGTGGACGCCGCCCTTCGACGCCGAGTAGGCGGGCTGCCCGATCTGGCCGTCGAACGCGGCGACGCTCGCGGTGTTCACGACCACGCCGCGGTCACCGCCCTCGACGGGGTCGTTCTTCGCGATGACGGCTGCGGCCTGGGACAGCACGTTGAACGTGCCGACGAGGTTGATGCGCACGATGCGTTCGAAGTCGGCGAGCACCGCCGGGTTGCCCTCGCGGTCGAGCACCTTGGCCGGGGGCGCGATACCCGCGCAGTTCACGACGATGCGCAGCGGAGCGGCGTCCTGTGCGGCACGGGCGGCTGCTGCGGCATCCTCGGCGTTCGTCACGTCGCCGGGGCTGAACACGCCCCCGAGCTCGTGGGCGATCTCCGCGCCGGCGGACGACGGGAGGTCGAGGATCGTGACGACGGCCCCGTCGGCGGCGAGCGCCCGCGCGGTGGCGAGGCCGAGGCCCGACGCGCCGCCGGTGACGAGAGCGCTGGATCCCTGGATCTGCATGCGGTTCCCCTTCGAACGTGTGCGACTCGGTGCCAGCCTAACTGATTCCGAGTGTCATCCCGATCGCCGCGTCGTCCCGGCGATCGCTCCGAGCCTACGACACCCGGCGCGGCGGATCAGAGCCGCGGGCGCAGACGCGAGGATGGACGCATGAGCATCCCCGAGGCGGCGCTGCCGGTGCCCGAGATCGTCCGCTCGCTCGCGGGCGGCGCCGCGCTCACGCCCGTGTGGCGGAACTCCCTCGGCGGCGTGACCTTCCGCACCGACGACGGCCGCTACATCAAGTGGGGCCCGCACGACGCCGAGGCGAACATGCGCGACGAGGCGGAGCGGATGCGGTGGGCTCGCCGCTGGACGACGGTCCCCGAGGTCCTGGACCAGGGTCAGGATGCCGCGCACGAGTGGCTCGTGACGACGGCGCTGCCCGGCCGCAGCGCCGTCGACCCGCGATGGGTCGCGGATCCTGCCACGGCGGTGCGAGCCGTCGGCGCGGGGCTCCGCGCGCTGCACGACGCCCTGCCGGCCGCCGAGTGCCCGTGGTCGTGGGACCCGGCGTCGCGCATCGCGAACGCGGCGCAGCGCGGCATCCGCGCCCCTGACGATCTGCGGGTTCCGCCGCCGGTCGACATGCTCGTGGTGTGCCACGGCGACGCCTGCGTGCCGAACACGCTGCTCGACGACGACGGCCGCCCACTCGGCCATGTCGACCTCGCCGCGCTCGGCGTCGCCGACCGCTGGGCCGACATCGCGGTCGCCTCGATGAGCACCGAGTGGAACTACGGGCGCGGGTGGGAGGACGCCCTCATCGAGGCGTACGGCGTCGCACCCGACCGCGCGAGGATCGACTACTACCGGCGGCTCTGGAACGAGACCTGAGCCGCCGGCAGCGGTCGCGCGGTATGTCAGGCCGGGGCGCCCTCGGCGGCATCCGTGCTGTCCGACGAGCCGGACTCGTCGTGCAGCACCACCCGGATCTCCGAGATGCGTCGGCGGTCCACCGCGGTCACGCGGATCGTCGCGCCGGGCACCTCGACCGAGTCGCCCACCACCGCGAGGCGGCCGAGCATCTCTGTCACGAAGCCCGCGACCGTGTCCGACGCCCCGCGCGGCAGCGCGATCCCGGTGATCTCGGCGAAGTCGCCGAGATTGAGGCGGCCGTCGAGCGACCCGCCGGCGGCGGGGATGCGGTCCTCGGTGTCGTACTCGTCGAAGATCTCGCCGACGACCTCCTCCACGAGGTCCTCGAGAGTGACGATGCCGTCGGTGCCGCCGTACTCGTCGACGACGACGGCGATGTGGTGGCCGGCCGCACGCAGCCGGGTGAGCGTCGGCAGCACCCGCGCGGTGGACGGCAGGTATTCGACGGGACGCGCGAGACTGTCGACCGTCCGTGACGGATCGGCCACCGCGGCCTCGAACAGGTCGCGCACGTGCACGAAGCCGACGATGTCGTCGATCGAGGCGTCGACCACGGGGTACCGCGAGAACGGCAGCTCCGTGACCTGCGCCATCGATTCGGCGATCGTGGCCGTGCCGTCGAGCGCGACGACCTCGGGCCTCGGGCGCATGACCTCGCTGACCTGGCGGTCGCGCAGCGACAGCACGTCGTCGAGGATGCGGCGCTCGTCGTCGGGGAGGCTCTGGTGCGTCGCGACGATGTCGCGCAGCTCCTCCTCGCTCAGCTCGTCGGCGGTCTTGTGCGGATCACCGCCGAGCAGACGCACGAGCGCGTTGGTCGAGACCGAGAGCAGCCAGATCACCGGGCGCATCACGGTCGCGAAGCCGTCGAGCACCGGAGCCACGGCGTAGGCGAACTGCGCGTTGCGCTGGATCGCCAGGCGCTTCGGCACGAGCTCGCCGAGGACGAGCGACAGGTACGCGATCAGCAGGGTCAGGATGACGGTCGCGAGCGTGAACGACAGCTGCTCGTCGAGGCCGAGCGACTGCAGGAGCGGCGCGACCGACGGCGCGATCGAGGTCGCACCGTAAGCGGCCGATGCGAAGCCGGCCACCGTGACGCCGATCTGCACGGCCGAGAGGAACGTGTTCGGGTTGCGGGCGAGGCCCGCGACCTTCGCGCCGCGGCGCCCGCGGGCGGCGATCGCGTTGATCTGGCTCTCCCGCAGCGTGACGAGGGCCATCTCCGTCGCGGCGAACACGCCACCGACGAGGACGAAGACGAAGACGAGTGCGATGTTCCACAGCAGGTCGCCCATCATCGGGTCGCCTCCTGCGGCGAGGTGGTGCCCGAGGTCATTCGGGCACCGGGTCTGTCAGGGTCTGCGGACGCGTCGGAGCGGCGCGACTGGTTCACGAGGGGTCCTTGTCTGTGCGAGGGGTGGTGTCGGCGGGAGTGCCTGCGGAGGAGGAGTCGAGGGCGGCGCGACGGTCGTCGCGTCGGGTCTTGGCGAGGCTCGCGACGGTGGCCACGGCGATCGTCGCGCCGATGAAGACGAGCGAGAACCAGATCGGGATCTCGGGGGCCCACAGCATCGGCTCGCCGCCGTTGATGAACGGCAGCTCGTTGACGTGCATCGCGTGGAGCACGAGCTTGACGCCGATGAAGGCGAGGATGACGGCGAGTCCCTGAGCCAGGTACACGAGGCGCTCGAGCAGACCGCCGATGAGGAAGTACAGCTGACGCAGGCCCATCAGGGCGAAGGCGTTGGCCGTGAAGACGATGTACGCCTCCTCGGTGAGGCCGTAGATCGCGGGGATCGAGTCGACGGCGAAGATCAGGTCGACGAAGCCGATCGCGATGATGACGAGGAACATCGGCGTCACGAAGCGGCGACCCGCCTTGACGACGGTGAGGCGGTCTCCGGCGTACTCGTCGCTGACGGGGAGGATGCGGCGGACGAACCGCATGAAGCGTCCGTCGGCGGGGTTGTGGTCGCCGCCCGCGAACGCCTGGCGGTACGCGAGCACGAGCAGCAGGGCGCCGAACAGGTAGAAGATCCAGGAGAAGTTCTCGATGAGCGTGGCGCCCAGGGCGATGAACGCGCCGCGCATGATGAGCGCGATCACGATGCCGATCATCAGCACCTTCTGCTGATAGATGCGCGGCACCGCGAAACCGGCCATCACGATGAGGAAGACGAACAGGTTGTCGATCGACAGCGCCTTCTCGGTCAGGTAGCCGGCGAAGTACTCTCCGCCGAACTCCCACCCGGAAACCACTCCGATGCCGACGCCGAACAGCAGGGCGAGGCCGATGTAGAAGGCCGACCAGCGGGCGGACTCGCCGACGGTGGGCTCGTGCGGCTTGCGGACGTGCGCGAAGAACTCGTACACGAAGAAGGCGATCGTTACGAGGATCGTGATGATCCAGACGAGGGGGGTGATGTTCACAAGGGTCTCCGAGAACTGGCGCGACAGGGTCTACGCCAAGGTCTTCTCCATCCTCGAACGAGGACCGGGGACCCGGGATGCAGGGACATCCGTAATGACGAGCCACCCGTGTCGGAGTACTCCCCTTGGGTTACGTCGATGGTAGCGAACCCGCGGGCACCGGGGCTATGAAAAAGCTGAATATCGAGATTCCGCGCGGCGTGGGAGTCGTCAGGCGGTCGGACCGAGGATGAAGTTCCACGCGCCCGTGACCACGGCGACCGCGATCGCGGCGACCGGGATGACCGCCGCCACGACGACGAGCGCCGTGTCCCTGCGGTCCCACCGCGACGGACGCGCCCACGACCGGGCACCGGAGCCGCCGAACCCGCGCGCCTCCATGGCCGTGGCCAGTGACGAGCCGCGACGGATCGCCAGCACGAACAGGGCGAACGCCATGCCGAGCGCCCGGCGCACCCTGCCCTCGTCGGCGACCCCCCGCGCGCGCCTCGCCAGCGCCAGGGCACGCCAGTCGTCGGCCAGGAGTCCCAGCATCCGCATTCCGGCGAGCGCGCCCACGACGAAGCGGGCGGGCAGGCGCAGGCGCTGCGCGAGGTCGTCGGCGAGATCGGTCGGATCGACCGTGACGAACAGCACGACAGCCGGGAGGCCGATCGCCAGCACACGAACCGCGGTGGCGGCGGCGAGCGCGAGCGACCCGTCGCTGACCCTCATCACGAACCATTCGACGTGAACCGTGCCGCTCGTCGCGCCGTAGAGGGCGATCGTGACCGCGCTGAGCGGTGCGGCGATCCAGAGCACGGCGGTGCGCAGCCAGTACTCCCGCGGCCTCAGCCCCGCGAGCAGCAGCACGGGGATCTCGAGCACCAGGGCGACGGATGCCGAGACGACGTCGATCGTCAGCACGAGCGGCAGAGCGATCAGCAGCGCGGCGGCGAGCTTGGCGAGCGCGGAGCGGGGAGCGATGGGCCCTGTGCGGTCGACGCGGGCGGTCAGCGGGTCGATCATCGTCCGACCTCGATCCGTCCGGCGTGGAGAGCACTGAGCACGGCCTTGTCATGACTGATCGCGACGATCGCGGTGCCCTCGTCGCGGAGAGCGGCCATGAGGCCCACCAGCTCGGCCCACGTCACGGCATCCTGTCCGAAGGTGGGCTCGTCGAGCACGAGCATGCGCGGCCGGGTGGCGATCGCCGCCGCCACCGTCAGCCGCCGCTTCTCGCCGCCGGACAGCGTGTACGGGTTGGCGTCCGCGAGGGCGCGGAGCCGCAGGCGGTCGAGCAGGTCGTCGGTGCGGGACGCGGTCTCGTCGGGCGCGAGCCGCAGGGCGCGGGGGCCGACCGCGAGCTCCTCGCGAACCGTCTTGGCGAGCAGCTGATGCTCCGGCGTCTGCAGCACCGTCGCGATGCGCGTCAGCAGCGCCCGCGACGACCAGGCGAGAGGATCGGGCGTCTCGCCCGCGGCGAGCGACGCCGTCGCACGCACTGCTCCCTCCTCGGCGGGAATCAGCCCGGCGAGCGTGAGTCCCAGCGTCGACTTGCCCGCACCGTTCGGCCCGGTGATGCCCAGCACCTCGCCCGCGTGCACCGCGAAGTCGAACGGGCCGGCGACCGGCAGTCCCCGGCGACGCGAGACCCGCAGCGCCCGAGTCTCGATCAGAGGCTCCCCCGGCTCCGTGCGCGGCGCAGGAGGAAGAGCAGGCGGGTGGCCGGGGACCCAGACGCCCGATGCCGCGAGCTCAGCGCCGCGGGCACCCAGCACGGCCTCGGGCGTGCCGTCGGCCAGCACCACCGTGCTGTCGTCGTCCGCGCCGAGTACGATCACCCTGGTCACGAGGGGCAGCCACACGTCGATGCGGTGCTCGATCACCACGAGCGTCGCCCCGGTGCGGTCGAGCGCTGCGCCGACGGCATCCCGCACCTCGCCCACACCCGCCGGGTCGAGGTTCGCGGTCGGCTCGTCCAGGAGGATCGCACCGGGGCGCATGGCCAGCACGCCGGCCAGCGCGAGGCGCTGCTTCTGTCCGCCGGACAGTGCCGCCGTCGAGCGGTCGAGCGCGACGTCGAGCTGCACAGCATCCAGCGCCTCGCGCACGCGGGCCCAGATCTCGTCCCTCGGGACGCCGAGGTTCTCGCAGCCGAACGCGACGTCGTCGCCGACCCGCGCCAGGATCGTCTGTGTGTCGGGGTCCTGCAGCACCATGCCGACGCGTCCGCGCGCATCCACGGGGGCCTGCCCGTCGACGAGGAGCTGCCCGAGGGTCTCACCCTCGTCGGCTCCGCCCAGCACGCCGCCGAATCCCTGCAGCAGGGTGGACTTGCCCGAGCCGGAGGCGCCGAGCAGCAGCACCCGCTCCCCCGGCTCGATGCGCAGCTCGACGTCGCGGACCGCCCACCGACGGCGCGTGGCGTACCGCCACCCCCAGCCGCGCGCCTCGAGCGCGGCGGGCTGCACGGCGGCCGTCACACTCGTGCGGTGACCTCGCGGCCGGCGGCGAACCGGCCGAGTGCCCCCGTGGCGGCCAGCCCGCGTGCGATCAGCCAGCCGCCGAGGCCGGCGATGACCGCGCCCGAGATCGTCGTCGAGACGATGTACACGACCGTGAACAGGGTGTCGGCACCCGCGTACCAGAGGATGCGGTCGTTGATGCCGCACGCCAGACCTGCACCGGCCCCGGCGAGCATCGCGACCGGCAGACGCCACACACCGTAGAGGAAGACGAGGAGGACCAGCTCGGCACCCAGACCCTGCACGATGCCGGAGACGATCGTGAGCGGGCCCCACGCGTTGCCGACGAGAGCGGAGATGACGGCGGCGACGAGCTCGGTGTACAGGGCTGCGCCCGGCTTGCGGATGATGAGCCCGCCGAGGACGCCGGCGATCAGCCATGGGCCGGCGAGCAGGCCCTGCACGCCGGGCAGCAGCGGCTTCAGGAGGCTGCTGGGGACCTCGTATCCCACGTTCCACAGCAGGAAGATCAGCGCGCAGGCGACGGCGATGACACTGGCGACGACGATGTCGACGACCCGCCAGCGCCAGAGCTCCGGGCGGCCGAGCCCCTTCGGGGATGCGGTGGCGGTGACGGATCCGGTGGTGGATCCGGACGTGGATGTGCTCATTGAATGCTCCTCCCTGCGCTGGCATGACCCAGATCAGGTTCGACGGTCGAAGCGCGATTCGCTCCCTCTCAGCCCGGCTCGCCGGACTCCCGTGGTTGTGCTGACGATCTTACCCAGTCACCCGACACTTGTGTCGCCTCCGCCCGACGCACCACGGATCTCGGCGGCGATTCGGTTACCGTGAGGGGGTGACCGCTCCAGACTCCGCCGAGGCCACCTCCGTCGCACCGTCCGCGACCACGAGCGACGCGACCCCTGCGTTGACGCGCCCCGCCCCTCCGGCAGAGCGCGACGGCCTGGACGAACTCGGCATGCGAGAGGTCGATGGCACCCCCGAAGCGCGCTGGGCCGAGGACGGCACGGGCGCCACCGCGCTCACCTGGGTCGACGCGACAGCCGTGGAGGAGTCGACCGCGGTCCCTTCGCTCAGCGGGGATGACGATCCTGACCCCGCCAGCACGATCATGCGCGGGGCCCGACTCCGTTCCCGGGCCGCCTCGGCCGGCGTGCTCGTGCCGATCGGCGTGCTCGTCGGGCTCGTCGGCACGTATGCGGGAGCCACGATGCTCTGGCCTCTGCACGAGATCCCGCCCACGGTGCAGACCGCGGAGTTCGCGTCGACGGCCGCGCCGGCCGCCGGCATCCTCTGGCCAGCGCAGGGAAGCGCCGCCGTGGGAGTCGGCGGCATCAACACGACGGCGTCGACGCTGGACCCTGCAGCGATCGCGAGCGTGACCAAGGTCGTGTCGAGCCTCATGGTGCTCGACAGGATGCCGCTGCAGCCCGGAGAACAGGGTCCGGAGTTCGCGTTCACGCGCGCCGACAACCTCGCCTACTGGCAGTATCGACGCTCCGACCAGTCGTCGCTCGACGTGCCCGTCGGCGGCACGCTCACCGAGTATCAGCTGCTGCAGGGCACGCTCATGGGGTCGGCCAACAACTACATCGACCGGCTGGCCCGCGAGATCTGGGGGACGGAGGCCGCCTTCGCCTCCGCCGCGCAGGTGTGGCTGCGCGACCGCGGCCTCGACGGCATCACCGTCGTGACCCCCTCGGGCTTCGACGACCGCAACACCGCGACGCCCGAGGCGCTCGTCGCCCTCGCGGAGCGCGCGATGCAGAACCCGGTGTTCGCGAGCATCGTCAGCACGACCTCGGTCGACCTGCCCGGAGCGGGCACGGTCGTGAACACGAACGGGATGCTCGCGGATGCCGGCGTCGTCGGCGTGAAGACGGGAACCCTCGGTGAGAGCTGGAACCTGCTGACGGCCAAGGACATCACGGTCGACGACACGACGGTGCACCTGTACGCCGCGGTGCTCGGACAGGCCGACGACGAGCAGCGCCTGTCGGAGACGCGGGCGCTCTTCGCGCAGGTCGAGGCCGCGCTGACCGCGCAGGAGCCCGCCGTCCCCAGGGGGACGGTCGTCGGCACCGTCACGACGCTGTGGGGCACGACGATCGACATCGTCACCGCTGCGGACTCCGACGTCGTGCTGTGGAACGGCGCGGGAGCGCAGAGCACCCCCACGTTCGATCTCGGCGACCACCGCGACGACGGCGACGAGGTCGGGACGCTGCTGGTGGCGGGTCCGCTCGACTCGGTCGTCACGCCGCTCGCCCTCGACGCCGATGTCGAGGGACCGGATCCGTGGTGGCGGCTCACGCACCCCTTCGAGCTGTTCGGCATCAGCGAAGCGCAGCGCTGACGGGCCGGCCGCGCGCCCGTTCCCTTGGCACCCGCTGCGGGAGTTCCACGGGAACTGCGAGGTCGGTGTCGACTCAGCGGGGCGCGCGAGCGGCCTGGTGACCACCCGCACAGACGAGAGCGCCGCGCCCCGAAGGGACACGGCGCTCTCGTCTGTACGGAGTCAGCTCCCGTGAGAACGGAGTCAGGCCGGTGACTCGCCGTCCGGGCGCTCGACGACCGCCTTGGCTGCCGCAGCCTCGGCGACGGGTTGCTGCGCTCCCACCGAGGCGCCCACCTGCGCGGCGGCGATCTCCTCGGCTTCGCCGCTGACGACCACGGGCGTCGAGCCGGTGAGAGCGTCTTCGGCGTCGATGTCGGTCGCCGCCTGCTCGAACTGCGACTGATACAGACGCCAGTAGGCGCCCTGCGCGGCGATGAGCTCGTCGTGCGTGCCCTTCTCGACGATGTCGCCATGCTCCATCACGAGGATGAGGTCGGCGTCGCGGATCGTCGACAGCCGGTGCGCGATCACGAACGACGTGCGCCCCTGACGCAGTGCCGCCATCGCGTTCTGCAGCAGCAGCTCGGTGCGGGTGTCGACCGCGGACGTGGCTTCGTCGAGGATGAGGATCGACGGCTGGGCGACGAATGCGCGGGCGATCGTGATCAGCTGACGCTCACCGGCGGAGACGTTCGAGGCGTCCTCGTCGAGCACGGTGTCGTACCCCTCGGGGAGAGCGTGGACGAACCGGTCGACGTAGGTCGCCTTCGCGGCCTCGAGCACGTCCTCGTCGGTCGCCGTGGAGCGACCGTATCGGATGTTCTCGCGGATGGTGCCGGCGAACAGCCACGGGTCCTGGAGCACCATGCCGGTGCGCGACCGCAGTTCGTCGCGGGTGATCTCCGAGATGTCCTGGCCGTCGAGCGTGATCCGACCGCCGCTGAGCTCGTAGAACCGCATGATGAGGTTCACGAGCGTGGTCTTCCCGGCTCCGGTCGGACCGACGATCGCGACCGTCTGCCCCGGCTCGACCCGGAAGGACAGGTCGGTGATGAGCGGACGTTCCGGCGTGTAGGAGAACTGCACGTTCTCGAACTCGATGACGCCCGTGCCCTCCTCGAGCGGTGGCGCGTCCTTCGCATCCGCCTCCTGTTCGTCGGCGTCGAGCAGCTCGAACACCCGCTCGGCCGACGCGGTGCCGGACTGCACGACCGCGGCCATGCCGCCGAGCTCGGAGAGCGGCTGAGTGAACTGCTGCGAGTACTGGATGAACGCCTGGACGTCGCCGATGCGGAGCTGACCGCTCGCGACCATGAGGCCGCCGAGCACCGCGATCCCGACATACGTGAGGCTGCCGACGAACGTCATGGCCGGCATGATGATGCCGGACAGGAACTGGGCCTTGAAGCTCGCCTGGAACAGCTCCTCGTTCTCGTCCTTGAACTTCTGCAGCGCGTCCTGTTCCCGGCCGAAGACCTTGACGAGAGCGTGCCCCGAGAACGACTCCTCGACGCGCGCGTTGAGACGACCGACCTTGCGCCACTGGGTGCCGAAGGCCTTCTGCGAACGCGGGCCGATCACGCCGAAGATCACGCCCATGAGAGGCAGTGCCACGAGGGCGACGAGCGCGAGCTGCCAGGAGATCGAGAACATCAGCACGAGCACGCCGACCACGGTCAGCACCGCGGTGAGCGCACCGGACAGCGACTGCTGCATGGTCTGGGTGATGTTGTCGATGTCGTTCGTCACGCGCGAGATCAGGTCGCCGCGCTGCACCTTGTCGAAGTACGACAGCGGCAGTCGGTTGATCTTCGCCTCGACGCGCTCGCGCAGCCGCCACATGGTGCGGACCATGATCACGTTGATGACGTAGCCCTGGACCCAGCTGAGGAACGCCGCCACGATGTAGATCGCCAGCACGGCGGCGATGATCCAGCGCAGCGCGTCGAAGTCGATGCCGGATCCGACCTGGAAATCGTGGAGTGCCGACACCTGGTTCGCGTAGTCGTCCTGACCGGCGGCGCGCAGCTGCTCCACGACCTCGGCCTTCGGCGTCCCCGCGGGGAAACCGGGGAGGTCGCCCTGCGACTGTCCCAGCTGGTTGGCGATGAAGCCCGTGTAGATGAGGTTCGTCGCCTCCGCGAGCACCTTCGGCGCTGCGACCGTGAGAACCACGCCGATGGCGCCGAGGATCGACACGAACACGAACCATACGGCCGACGGCTTGAGCAGGCCGATCATCCGGCTGAAGCTCCGACCGAAGTTGTCGGCCTTCCCGGGCGCGACGCTGTCCCAGCCGCCGCCGTCCTGCCTCGCCTTCTCGGCGAGTTCCGCCTCGTACTTCTCCTCGTCGGAGAGCTCGCGCTCGACGACGGGGGCTGTTGGCGCGCCCCCGCGCTGGCGCCGTGCCCTCTGCGGCTTCTGGTCGCTCATGCGTCCACCCCCAGCTGCGATTCGACGATCTCTCGATAGGTGGTGCTCGTCTCGAGCAGCTCCTCGTGCGTGCCGACCCCGACCATGGTGCCGCCCTCGAGCACGACGATGCGGTCGGCATCGGTGATGGTCGAGACGCGCTGCGCCACGACGATCTTCGTCACGTTCGGCAGCTCCCGCCAGAGCGCCTGCCGCAGCCGCGCGTCGGTGGTGAGGTCGAGCGCGGAGAACGAGTCGTCGAACACGAGGATCTGCGGCTGGCGCACGATCGCACGGGCGATGGCGAGGCGCTGACGCTGACCGCCCGAGACGTTGGTGCCGCCCTGCGCGATGCGGGACTCGAGCCCGTCGGGCATGTCCTCCACGAAATCGCGGCCCTGCGCGATCTCCAGTGCGTGCCAGAGATCTTCGTCGGTGGCATCCTCGCGGCCGTACCGGAGGTTCGACGCGACGGTGCCGGTGAAGAGGAACGGGCGCTGCGGCACGAGTCCGATCGATGCCCACAGCGACTCGACGTCGGCCTCGCGCACGTCGGTCCCGCCCACGAGCATGGCTCCGCCGGAGACGTCGAAGAGGCGCGGGATGAGCGACACGAGAGTCGTCTTGCCCGCACCCGTCGAACCGACGATCGCGACGGTCTCGCCCGGTCGTGCGCCGAAGCTGATCCCCGAGAGCACCGGGGCGTCCGCGCCCGGATACGTGAAGGAGACGTCGTCGAACGAGACGGCGCCCGGGTCGGGGAATTCCGTGACCCCGGCGTCCGGCCGGGTCATGCTCGATTCGGTCTCGAGCACCTCGCCGATGCGCTCCGCCGAGACGGCGGCGCGCGGGATCATGATCGCCATGAAGCTGGCCATGATGACGCCGCCCATGATCTGCCCGATGTACTGCATGAAGGCGAAGATCGTGCCGACCTGCGCCGTGCCCGCGTTGACCTCGATGCCGCCGAACCAGATGACGGCGACGACGGTGACGTTGAGGATCAGCATGAACAGCGGGAACAGCAGCACGAACAGCGAGCCGACCCTGCGACCGACCACCATGATGTCGGTGTTCGCCTCGCGGAAGCGGCCCTCCTCGATGCGCTCGCGCACGAAGGCGCGCACGACGCGCACCCCGGTCAGCTGCTCGCGCATCACCCGGTTCACCGCGTCGAGCTTGCCCTGGTAGCTGCGGAACAGCGGGACCATGCGGCTCACGACGAGCCCGGCGACGATGAGGAGCAGCGGCACCGAGACGGCGATCAGCCAGCTCAGACCCACATTGGTCTGGATCGCGAAGATGATGCCGCCGATCGCGAGCAGCGGCGCGGTGACGAGCATCGTGGCGCCCATCATCGCGAGCATCTGCACCTGCTGCACGTCGTTCGTGTTGCGCGTGATGAGCGAGCCGGCGCCGAACTGCGACACCTCGCGCTCCGAGAAGCCGCTGACGCGGCCGAAGACGTCGGCGCGGATGTCGCGACCGGCCCCCATGGCGGCACGGGCCGCGAAGTAGGTCGCGATGATCGACGCGACGATCTGACCGAGCGACACCGCGAGCATGAACAGGCCGGTGC
Source organism: Microbacterium sp. LS_15 (assembly GCF_041954735.1). NCBI lineage: Bacteria > Bacillati > Actinomycetota > Actinomycetes > Micrococcales > Microbacteriaceae > Microbacterium > Microbacterium sp. LS_15. The sequence goes on from NZ_JAVAYD010000002.1 coordinate 27,210, forward strand.
GCCAGATGTACCCCGTGTCGGAGAGCGCGACACCCTTGTTGATGATGTCTTCGTTCAGACGGGGCAGATAGAGCGTGGCCAGCGCGCTCGCGAACTGGAAGACCAGCACCACGAGCAGCAGCCACTTATAGCGGGACAGATAGCGGACGAGAATTTTTCCCAGCACAGGCGGACTTTCTATGAAGGGTGACGCGGCGGATCTCCCGGCAGGCGGACGCGGGCCGACGATCGCGCACATGCAAGAGTGCCACGAACCGCCGACATTCGTATCCCCCGCGGGGATGACCTTCGCTCACAGCGAACCGGCCGATCGAAGGCCCCGAGTAGTTGGACCGCGGCGAACAAGACGCGGCCCCGCCTCACCCTCAGAAGAGTGCGCGCTCCGGGGTGTATGCACGCGCATCGGCCCCGGCATCCTCGGGGAGCTCCGCGATCGACGAGGGCTGCCACTTCGGGGTGCGATCCTTGTCGACGAGCTGCGCCCTGATGCCCTCGACGAGATCCGGATGCTGCATCACGAACCACATCACGCGGCGGTACTCCCCGGCGAGGGCGTCCCTCAGGCTGCTCATCGCCCGCGCCTCGCGGACGGCGTCGAGCGTCACGGCCAGGGCGGTCGGCGCGAGACTCTCGAGCAGGTCGGCCGTGGCCGCGGCATCCTGCTCCTCGCGCGCCCGCAGCCGCTCGACGATCTCTGCGACCGTGTCGGCCGAGAAGGCCTCGTCGATCCACACGCGCGACGCCGGCACCGTCGAGGGTTCGGGCGTCTCGTCGAACAGCAGCACGATCTCGGAGGGGCCGGTCGGGTCGGCGCGGTAGGCGAGGGCCTCGCGCAGAGCGTCGAGCCGGTCGGAGGGCACCACGTGGTCGGCGAACCCGAGCAGCACCGCGTCCGCGGCATCCATCGTCGAACCGGTCAGACCGAAGTACTCGCCGAGCCGGCCCGGCATGAGGCCGAGCAGCCAGGTGCCGCCGACGTCGGGCGTGAAGCCGATGCGCGTCTCCGGCATCGCCAGCTTCGAGCGCTCCGTCACGATGCGGATCGCCGCGTGGCCGGAGAGGCCGATCCCGCCGCCCATCGTGATGCCGTCGGCGATCGTCACGACGGGCTTCGGGTACTCCGCGATGAGGGCGTCGAGCGCGTACTCCGCGCGGAAGAACTCCGCAGTGACGTCGGTATCGCCCGCCACGATCTGCGAATACAGGGCGCGCACATCGCCCCCGGCGCACATCCCGCGCTCCCCTGCCCCGTCGATCATCACGATCTGCACGTCGCTGTCGTGACGCCAGGCCTCGAGCGCCTCGGTGAGCAGGTCGATCATGCCGGGGTCGAGGGCGTTGATCGCCTCGGGGCGGTTGAGAGTGAGCCGTCCCAGCGCCCCCTCCGTGCGGACGAGGACCCGGGGCGCGGTGGTGGAATCGGTCACGCGTGCCAGGCTACCCGCTGGATTCATGCTTGCCCTCGCACCCGTCCGTGGGGTAAATACGCGATCGGACGGCTTTTCCGGCAGGATAGACGGAACTGCCCATTGCAACGAGAGGTCGCGGATGCCCGACGGACAGGTGCTCGAGTTCACGCGCGTGACGAAGCGCTTCAATGACGTGACGGCGGTGTCCGACTTCTCCGCACGGGTCGAGCCGGGAGCCGTCACCGCCTTCCTCGGCCCGAACGGCGCCGGGAAGACCACGACACTGCGCATCCTGCTCGGACAGGTGCGCGCCACCAGCGGAACCGCCACGATCGGCGGCGTCGCCCATTCCGAGCTGCGCCACCCTCTGCGCACGATCGGCTCCGTGCTCGAGGAGACGGTCTACCGGCCCCGTCGCAGTGCGACCCGCCACCTGACGATCGCCGCCAAGGCCAACGGCATCCCGCTCTCGCGCGTCGACGAGGTGCTCTCGCTCGTCGGCCTGGAGCACGAGGCCGAGGGACGCGTCGGCAGCTTCTCGCTCGGCATGAGGCAGCGCCTCAGCGTCGCGCACGCCCTGCTCGGCGACCCCGGCGCCCTCGTGTTCGACGAGCCGGCCAACGGGCTCGACCCCGAGGGCATCCGGTGGATGCGCCTGCTCATGCGTCGCCTCGCCGACGAGGGACGGACCGTGCTGGTGTCGTCGCACGTGCTCAGCGAGGTCGAGCAGGTCGCCGACAACGTGCTCGTGCTCTCGAAGGGGCAGCTGATGCTGTCGAGCGGCATCGAGAAGCTCGCCGACCCCACCGCCGGATCGGTCGTGGTCGACGCGGCGGACCGTGCAGCCCTGCGCAGCGCCCTGGCCGAGGCCGGGTTCCAGATCGAGGTGCTGCGCTCCGGACTCCGCGTCCGCGGAGGGGACGCGGCGAGGGTCGGCGCCATCGCCGCCGCGGCCGGCATCGCGCTCACCACGCTCGTGCAGCGCGGCCCCACGCTCGAGGACGTCTTCATCGAGCTCGTCCGCGGCGGCACACTCGAGCCGCGCGCGGTCGCCGCGGCATCCGAGTACGTCGCGGCGGATGCCGAGGCCGACGCTGCGCCGGTTGCCGACGCTGTCGCTGAACCGGATGCTGACGCTGTCGCCGAACCGGATGCTGACGCTGCCGCCGAGCCGGACGAAGCACCCGGCGCCGAGGCTGCCGTCGAGGCCCCGTCGAACGCCGGGGCCGACGCGGACACCGCGGCGGAGACCGACGCGACGGCCGCGGCGCCCGCGGAAGCGCCCGTCGAGGGCGGGCCGTCTTTCGACGACATCCTGTTCGGCGCCGGATCGACGCAGGCCGAGACGGATGAGCCGGAGGACAGCGACGCCGCGGAGGAATCACACGACTCAGGCGTGGATGTGTTCGACAGCCTCGGCGAGACGGACGCAACGGGCGACACCGCTGCATCCGAGTCGGGCGAGCAGGGCGACCAGCCCGAGGAACACGGCGACGAGCCCGCGGACGAGGGCGACCAGCCCCGGGAACAGGGCGACGAGGATCCTCGCTCCGCCGCGGTCAGCTCGATGCTGGCCGCCGCAGCACGCGCCTATTACGAGGACGAGCCGCGAGACTACCCCCACGGCGACGCGCCCGATGCTGACGAGCACGACCGAACCGGCGAGGGCGACACCCAGTGGTCTGTCGCCAGCACCGGGGTGATCGACCAGGTTCCCGCGTCTGCGCCCGGCGAGGGTGCGGAGGCGCAGGCCGGGGGCGAGCACGAGCACCACGAGGGTGAGCACCACGAGGGCGGGTACCACGAGCACGAGCACCACGAGGGTGAGCACCACGAGCACCGTCACGACTGAGCGCTCCGCGCCCTCCCGACAGTCGAATGCCTCCCCGCCGATCAGCGGGGAGGCATTCCTGTGTCCGAGGGATTCAGGCGGGCCTGGGGCGGATGACGGGACGCTTGCGCGCCTTCGACACCGGCGTCGGCGCGGTGGCGACGATCTCCTCGACGTCGGCGGGTTCCTCCGAGACAGGGAGTCGCAGCGCCTGCGTGAGCGAGAGCCCGTGGCGGGTCGTGAGGATCAGGCGCCGGAACTGCTCGTCACCGTCGAGGTCGATCACCACGCTCGGTCGATGCCGACGGATCAGCACGAAATCGGTGCTTCCCGCGGCCTTCCAGGTCCCGGCCGCGAGGATACCCGGGATGTGCGTTCCGGGGTTCGGCACGCCGCGCAGCCAGGTCCACGCGTCGTCGGTGAGCTGCACCTTGGTGATGGTCTCGCGCTCGATCCGCAGGTTGTCCCGGTGGAAGCTCGCGGCACGCTCGATCGGCGAGAGCACGATCTCGAGTTGCGTCTGGTCCAGCAGCAACGTCACCATGCGTCCAGTCTGCCAGCGGCGTCCTGCCAGTTGTCTGCGTCTTCTTCACAGGACCGCAACGATCCGTTGTGTACGACCGTCATATACTCGTCGCTCCATTCCGATGTTCTCCTCGAGATTCGAACAAATATACTAAACTCGAAGCATGGCTTCCACCTCCGTCGTCGAGACCGACATCGAGCAGCGCGCTACGCTTCTCGACGCGTGGACGGAGACCCGCCGCCGGATCGCGACGCTCGAAGCGCACGCGTCGCACCTTCTCGCAGAGAGGATGCGGGTCGATCAACAGGATGCCGAGGAGCACCCCTTCCACCGCGACGCGATCCACCGGTCGATGGTCGCGGAGTACGCCGCCGCGGGTCGCGTGGCGCACAGCACGATGGAGTACGCGTTCACCGATGCCGCCTTCCTCGAGCGGGGTCATCCCGAGGTGCTCGCCGCGTTCCGGGAGGGAGCGATCACCGCGGGGCATGTGCGCGAGATCGTCCGAGCGGGTGGCATCGTACGCGAAGCGATCAACAACGGCCGAGCGGATGCCGCGGCACTCGCCACCTTCGACACGGCCGCGCGCGTCGTGGCGGAAGCAGAGACGCCGGCCCGCACCGCCGCTCACGTGAAGCGCCTCGCCGCGGCCCTGGCAGGCGACACGGTGGTCGAGCGGCACGAGCGCGCGCGGTCTGAGCGCGCCGTGACGATGCGCTCGGTGGACGACGGGCTGGCGCTGCTCACCGTCGTGCTGCCCGAGCACCTCGCCGCCGCGATCATGGACCGGCTCACACAGCTCGCCCGCGGAGTGGTGGCAGCGCGGCAGACTCCGGAGGCGTGCGCCTCGGAGGGCGATCAGGGCATCGAGCCCCGCCTCGATTCGCTCGATCGGACGGCGATCTTCGCCGACGTCACGTTCACGACCGACCCCGGGCGCCTCACTGCCTCGAGCGACGCCGAAGCCGTCCCCGCGGACTCGCGCACGATCGACCAGGTGCGCGCCGACCTATTGACTGACCTGCTGCTCGCAGCCGACCCCAGTCCGGCGAACGGCCCCGGGCTCGACAACATCCGCGGGCGCATCCAGGTCACGATCGCGGCGACGACGCTCGCCGGGTTCGACGAGCGGCCCGCCGAACTCGACGGATACGGACCGCTCCACCCCGACCACGCCCGTGATCTCGCCGGGCGGAACCTCGGATGGTCGCGCCTGTTCCTCGACGCGAGCGGGTTGGTCACCGAGACCGACACGTACACACCGACCGAGCCGATGCGACGTTTCCTCAGGGCGCGGGATCAGCACTGCCGCTTTCCCGGATGCAGAATGCCGGTGCACCGATGCGAGGCCGATCACACCCACGACCACGCGAAGGGCGGGCGCACCGACGTCCACAATCTCGCTCACCTCTGCCGCGGACACCATGCGCTCAAGCATCCGGACATCGCCGACGACCATCGGTGGTCGGCGCGACAGCTGCCGGACGGCACAATCGACTGGCTCAGTCCATCGGGCCGGAGCTACCGGGATTCGCCGCAACGACGAGTGATCTTCGTGTGATGGCTCGCGTCGGGGTGTCAGCTCGCCGCGAGGGCGCGAGCAGCAGCCGAGGCGGCAGCAGGAAGCGCCGCCTCGATACGCTGCAGCTCGTCCTCGCCATGAGCAGCTGTGAGGAACCAGGCCTCGAAGACGCTCGGAGGCAGCGCGACACCCTGTTCGCGCATGCTGTGGAAGAACGGAGCGTACCGGAAGGACTCCTGCGCCTGAGCCTGCGCGTAGTCGCGGGGAGCACCGTCACGGAACGACGCGCTGAACAGGCTGCCGGCGTGGGAGATCGCGTGCGTGACACCGGCATCCGTCAGCGCCGCATCGAGTGCGCTGGCGATGCGCGACGCCGCGGCATCCACTGTCGCGTAGACGTCGGGGGTGGCGAGCCGCAGAGTCGCGAGACCCGCGGCCACCGACAGCGGGTTCCCGGAGAGCGTCCCGGCCTGGTAGACCGGACCGACCGGGGCGAGCATGTCCATGACCTCGGCCCGTCCGCCGAGGGCGGCGAGGGGCATTCCGCCTCCGACGACCTTGCCGAACGTGATGATGTCGGGCCGATAATCCTCGCCCGCCTCCGCCTGCAGGCCCCAGTACCCCGCCGGGTGCACCCGGAACCCGGTGAGCACCTCGTCGAGGATCAGCAGCGCGCCGTGCTGGTGCGCGATGTCGGCGAGGAAGCGGTTGAACCCCGGCTCCGGGGTCACGACTCCCATATTCGCGGCGGCAGCCTCGACGATGACGGCGGCGATCCGATCTCCGTGCTCGGCGAAGACCGCCTCCAGCGCCGCGCGGTCGTTGTAGTCGATCACGAGCGTCTGGGCGGCGATCGGAGCCGGCACACCCGCAGAGCCAGGGAGCGCGAGCGTTGCGACGCCCGAGCCCGCGGCCGCGAGCAGTCCGTCGGAATGCCCGTGATAGTGGCCGGCGAACTTCACGAGCAGGTCCCGGCCGGTCGCACCCCGCGCCAGTCGAATCGCCGTCATCGTCGCCTCGGTGCCCGTCGATACGAGGCGCACCCGCTCGACCGGTGCCGCGTCGCCCACGCGCACACGGTCGGCGATCAGCTCCGCGAGCTCCACCTCGCCCTCCGTCGGAGCACCGAAGGACAGACCCCGATTCGCGGCCTCCTGCACGGCCGCGACGACCTCCGGGTGGGCGTGCCCGAGGAGTGCGGGGCCCCACGACGCCACGAGGTCGACGTACTCCGCACCGGCGGCATCCGTCACGCGAGCACCGCGCGCCGACGCCAGGAACCGCGGCGTCCCGCCCACCGAACCGTACGCCCGCACCGGCGAGTTCACGCCGCCGGGGATCACCGCACGGGCAGCGGAGAACAGGTCGTCATTGCGGTCGGTCACAGCACACTCCTCAGGCGTCGCACGGCGGATACCGGCATCCTCCAGGCTAGCCCGCGCGGCTGGGCGCCGGACTCAGCTGCGCAGCCAGCGAGCCGCCTCGGTCGCCCAGTACGTCAGCACGGCATCCGCGCCCGCCCGACGGATCGACAGCAGCGACTCGAGGATCGACGCACGACGATCGATCCAGCCGTTCGCCGCGGCGGCCTCGATCATCGCGTACTCGCCCGACACCTGGTACGCCCACACGGGGACATCCACGGTATCGCGGACCTCGCGCAGCACATCGAGGAAGGCCATGGCCGGCTTCACCATGACGATGTCGGCACCCTCCTGCTCGTCCACGACGGCCTCGCGCACGCCCTCGCGACGGTTGCCGGGATCGAGCTGGTACGTGCGCCGGTCTCCCCGCAGCTGCGAGTCCACGGCCTCGCGGAACGGGCCGTAGAACGCGCTCGCGTACTTCGCGGCGTACGCCAGCAGCAGAGTGTCGGTGAACCCCTCCGCGTCGAGAGCGCGACGGATCACCGCGACCTGGCCGTCCATCATCCCCGACAGGCCGAGCAGCTGCGAACCGGCTCGCGCCTGCGACAGGGCCATCGACGTGTACCGCTCCAGGGTCGCGTCGTTGTCGACGGAGCCGTCCGCTGCCAGCACACCGCAGTGGCCGTGATCGGTGAACTCGTCCAGGCAGAGATCGGTCTGCACGACCAGCGCGTCGCCCACCTCGGCGGCCAGCGCCTCCGTGGCCACGTTGAGAATGCCCTTCGGGTCGTCCGCTCCCGAGCCCCGGGCATCGCGGACCGCCGGCACGCCGAACAGCATGACGCCGCCGACACCGGCCTCCGCCGCCTCCGTCGCGACCGCGCGGAGCGAGTCGAGCGAGTGTTGGGCGACACCGGGCATGGAACCGATCGGCTGCGGCTCGGTCAGCCCCTCCCGCACGAACAGCGGCAGCACGAGCTGGCGCGGCTCCACGGAGGTCTCCCGAACGAGACCGCGCATCGCCGGCGATTGACGCAGCCGACGCATCCTCACATCGGGAAAACTCATGGCGCCAGCTCGTCCGCCGCGTGCGGAAGCGTGAAGCTCGACACGGCTTCGATCAGGGCATCCACCGTCTGCCGATCGGCGATGACCGTGATCGGCAGACCCGCCTTGTCGGCATCGCGCGCGGTGCGGGGTCCGATCGCCGCGAGGAGAGTGTCGTCGGGGATCTCCGGGAACTGCTCGCGCACCTGCGCGGCGACCGACCCGCTCGTGATGAGGATCGCGTTGATGCGCCCGTTCTCGACGTCGCGCTTGATGCGATCCGTGACCGGCACCCCCACCGTGCGGTACGCGACGACGCTGTCGACGTCATGCCCTGCCTCCTGCAGCAGCACGCTCAGCACGGGCTTCGCGATCTCACTCCGCAGGGCGAGGATGCGCCGGGGCTCGGTCTCGAGAGCGATGAGCTGCTCCGCCATCCCCTCGGCGGAGTTGTCCTGCTCGGGCACGAGGGCGACCTCGTACCCGACGGCCTGCAACGCGGCTGCGGTCGTCTCGCCCACCGCCGCGATCTTCGTGCTGCGGGGCACGACGGCGCGATGAGCGAACATCACGTCGACGGTCGTCGCACTCGTCACGGTCAGCCAGTCGTACACGCCGTCGGCGAGCTGCGCCAGCGCGACATCGAGCGCCGCCTGGTCGGTCGTCGGCGCGAAGTTGATGAGGGGCGCCACCACGGGAACCGCCCCCTGGGCTCGCAGACTCGCGGCGACGCCATCGCCCCACGGTCCGCCGCGGGGCACGAGAATGCGCCACCCGCTCAGCGGTCGGTCCTGCTTCGAATCAGTCATGAAGAATGCTCTCGGGAGACGAGGTCAGCCGCCCCCTGTTCGAGCAGCCGACGGGCAAGAGTCAACCCGAGCTCGCGCGCTGCGTGCATCGGGTCTGCACCATCGGCAGCATCCGCATCATTGCCACTGCCGTTCCGACGAATATACTCCCCGTTCAGCACCTCGGTGACGTCGAGCCCGATCCGACGCCCGCCCTCGGGGGCGTACACGACCGTCCTGACGCGGATCTCATCGCCCGAAAGAACGGCGTGCGCGGCCATCGGCGCCTGGCATCCGGCGTCCAGACCCTCGAGAACGGCACGCTCGACCGTCACCGCAAGTCGGGTGTCGTGATCGTCGAGCGCCGCGAGCGTCTCCAGCAGCTCAGCGGGTGCATCCGCCAGCGTCTCGACGCCGAGCGCTCCTTGCCCTGGCGCCGTCGGCCACTCGGCCAGTCCGAGCTCCTCGCGGCGCAGCGGGGAGTCGCTGCCGAGGCGCGAGAGCCCCGCAGCCGCCAGGATCACGGCATCCAGTTCTCCCGAGGCCACGCGCTGCAGACGCGAGTCGACGTTGCCGCGGATGTCGACGACCTGCGCGTGCGGTGCACGCCTGCGCACCTGCGCGATACGCCGCGGCGAGCCGGTACCGACCGTGCTGCCGGTGCGCAGCTCGTGCAGCGGTGTGCCAGCCCGCGTGATCGCGACGTCACGGGCGTCGACGCGCGGCGGGGTCGCCGCAATCGTCAACCCGTCGGGGATCGCCGTCGGCAGATCCTTGAGCGAGTGCACGAGGACGTCGCACTCACCGGCGAACAGCGCCTCGCGCAGTCGAGTCGCGAAGATGCCCTGGCCGCCGATCTCCGACAGCGAGGCGCGGTTCGTGTCGCCCTCGCTCGTGATCGGCACGAGCTCGACGCGGCGACCCGACACCTTCTCGAGGGCGGCGGCGACATGACCGGACTGCGCCTGCGCGAGCGCGCTGCGACGGGTGCCCAGCCGGATCGGGGAGGACAGCGAAGACGAAGTGCTCATGGGAGACCTACTGCAGCACGTCCGCGATCTCGTCGAAGCGCAGACGGCGGCCGGTGTAGAAGGGCACCTCCTCCTTCACGAACAGGCGCGCGTCGGTGTACCGCAGGTCGCGCATCATGTCGACGAGGTCGGTCACGTCGTCGGCCTCCATCGGGAGGATCCACTCGTAGTCGCCGAGCGCGAACGCGGCGACCGTGTTCGCGATCACACCGGTGAACGCGGCCCCCTTGCGTCCGTGGTCGGCGAGCATCGCGCGACGCTCCCCCTCGGGCGCGAGGTACCACTCCGGGGTCCGCACGAACGGGTACAGGCACAGCCAGTCCTTCGGCTCGACGCCGCGCAGGAAACCCGGGACGTGAGAGCGATTGAACTCGGCGTCGCGGTGCACGCCCATGACGTTCCAGACCGGCAGCAGCGTGCGCAGCAGCTCCGTGCGGCGCAGACGGCGCAGCGCCCGCTGCAGCTCCTCGGCGGTGTCGCCGTGCAGCCAGACCATGAGATCGGCGTCCGCCTTGAGCCCGGAGACGTCGTAGAAACCGCGCACGGTGACGCCGGAATCCTCGATGTACGAGACGATCGTCTCGAGTTCGGTGGAGTCGGCCTCGGTCACCGGGGCGTCAGGATTGCGTCGCCACACGGCCCACAGAGTGAAGCCGGACGGGTTCTCTTCGTGCTCAACGGACATGGATCCAGTCTGCCCCCTTTTGCGGAGTGGTGGCGAACCCCCGGTGTCGCTCTGCGGGTCTCGTCCTACCGCGTCCTCCACGCAGGGGCGACGGGGCGTGTCAGCGCGAGACGGCCCTGGCGATGACCCAGACGGCTCCCCCGACGACGGCGGCCACCGCGACCGCGGCCGCGACCGCCGCCACGGGGTTCCGGTCGGCGAACACGCGCGCCTTCGCCACGGCGCGCTTCGACGCCTTGTCGATGCGACGCGGGAAGTTGGCCTTGACCTCGATCGCGGCGAGGGCGGCCTTCAGCTCGGCCCGCGCCGACTCCCGGGCGTCGACGATCCCTGCGGGAACGGCGGTCTTCGGCAGCGTGTCCATGGTCGGCGCCGTGCGGCGCCGCGAGATCTCAGAGTTCGTCATCGCCGGCTTCCTTCACGATTCGGATGTCATCGCCGACCGCCTGGGCGGGATTCTGGCGACGGAGCACCTTGCGGAACTTCAGGATGCCGAGCAGCGCGAAGAACAGCACGGCGAGGATCAGGATGCCGAGCACGGCCAGCGCCGAGAGCCACACCGGCCACCACGACGACAACCCCGCGATCGCGAACACGAGGATCACCGGCACGGCCCAGAACAGGAAGAACAGCGCGACGAGGAACCAGACGGAGCCGATCCCGGCGTCCTTCGCCGTCTTCGAGATCCACACCTTGGCCGCGTCGATCTCGGCCTTGACGAGGTTGCCGATGAGTTCGGGCAGATCGCCGATCAGCGACAGCAGGCTGTCCTCGGCGCGATCGCGGTATCCGCGAGCCATGTCAGCTCCCGGTCTTCACAGACGACGACGCCGGCTTCTTGGCGGCAGGCTTCTTCGCAGCGGGCTTCTCGGCGTTCGCCTTGGCCTCGTCCACGGCATCCTCGGTCGCGTCGACCACGTCCTCCGCCGCCTTGCGACCCGCGGCGACCGCGGAATCGAGGCGCTGGCCGGGGGTACCGTTGCCGCTCGCCGACTTCACGACCTTCTGCACGCCGGTCCAGATCGCGCCGGGGACCGCAGCAGCCTTGTCGCCGATGAATCCCTTCGCCTTCTCGACCTGCTCCTGCACCGGGTCGAGGTTCCAGACCTTGAGCCACTGCGTCTTGATCTGCTCATAGCGCTCGCGTCCTGCGCGTGTTCCGAGCACGTATCCCACGCCGAGTCCTACGACGAGTCCGATCTTCCCCTTCATGGGGTCTCCTCACGTTGTTCCGGTGTGAACGCCGATGGGCGAACCGACGGCTCGGCGCCGCCTGACAGGTGTCCAGCGTAACGCCGTATGCCGTTTTCGGCATCTATCAGGGGGAGGGTTGACAGATGGGCGCGAAGCGGTCACGTGCGCCGCGCTCGCTGGTCCGCGGCGCGTCGGCTCAGTCCCAGAGCAGCGCCCGGCGGAGGCGGTCGGCCTCGTCGACGGCATCCGGCACCACCTGGGCCAGTCCGGTGCCGGCGAGCCAGGCGCCGACGGCAGCGAGTCCGGGGACGGCCTGCACAGCGGTGCGCGCAGCGTCACGGCGTTCCGCCGACCCGATGATCGAGGCGGGCTGCGACTGCACGAAGCGCGACCGATGCGCGGCCACGAGATCCCCGTCCCGGAGGGGGAGACCGAGCAGCGCGGCCGCCTCACGGAGCGCCAACCGCGCGGCCCCGTCGTCGTCGAGGGTCGACGTCGCGGCCGGCTCCCCCTGAGCGCCGAACGACACCCGCACGACGTGCCGGTCTCCGGCGGCCTCACGCACCCACTCCCACTTCGCCGTCGAATGGGTGAGCGCCTTCGCGGTGTGGCTGCCCGGCACCGTCAGGACCCCGGTGCCCCGAGGGGCGCCGCTGAGCGACGACGCCCGAAGCAGCAGGGTCACGATCTCGATCTCGGGAGCGGTCGCGGTCTCGGTCGCGGCGAGCGCGGGTGCGGCAGCGACGAGCAGCTCGCGGGCCACGGACTCGGAGGTCGCGACGACGACGCCGTCGGCGGTGAGCTCGGCGAGATCGGCCTCCTCATCGGCATCGGCATCGGCATCGGTCCGCACCGTCCAGACGTCGCCGTCACGCGAGACATCGGTGACACGGATGCCGGTGCGCACGACCCCGCCGAGCTTCTCGATGTCTGCGACGAGTGCGTCGGACAGCACCGACATGCCGCCGACGAGCCCCTCGACCGCCGCGCCGGGAGTCTGCGCCTTCGCGGCCTTCGCCGCGCCCTCGTCGCGGAGCGCCTGCACGGCGCCCGACAGAGAGCCGACGCTCGTGAGGGCCGCGTTCAGCCCCGGCGCTGCGACGTCGACGTCAACGTCATCCGGCGACGCCGAGTACACGCCCGTCGTGACGGGTGCGACGAGACGATCCCGCACCTTGGCGCCCATGCGCGACGCGACCAGCTTGCCGAGACTGTGGCTGTGCCCGATCGTCAGCGGAGGGCGCACGCGGTCGAGATACGCGCGCCACACGCCCGACCATCCGATCACTCGACGCACGTCCTCCTGGAAGGGGTTGCTCGGGATGCCGAGGATGCCGCCCGCCGGCAGCGGCGCCGCGCCCACACCCGGGATGCCGGAGACCCAGGCCCCTCCCGCGGCGGGCCTCACGATCCGGTCGGCCAGGCCGAGCTCCGTGACGAGAGCCCGCACGTGCCCGCCTCGCGTGGCGTAGCTCTCGGCGCCCGCATCCAGCACCACGCCGTCGAGTTCGGTCCGGCGGATCGCGCCGCCGACGGCATCCGCCGCTTCCAACACCGTGACGCGCATGCCGACCTTGACGCACTCACGGGCCGCGATGAGTCCGCCGACTCCCCCGCCGATCACGACGACATGGCGGTGCGATGCGCGTTCTGCCAGTTCCGCGGGGTCGGGGCGGGGCGTCTGATCCGAGGGGGCTGGCTCGTGGCTCATGCCCTCAATCCTCGCACCGCCCCCTGAGCGGACCGTCCGGGAGGGCCGTGGATTCACGCCTCGGCCGGTGCGACCTCATCGCGCCCCGATCCGCGCTTACGGATCTCGCGCAGCACGATCTGCTCAGGGCAGACCGTGGAGAGGAAGTCGCCGACCGACAGAGCGAGCCGTTCGCCGACCAGGGAGTAGAGGATGCGGTTCGCTTCGCGCCGCTCGGTGACGAGGCCGGCCTGTCGGAGCACGGACAGGTGCCGCGAGATCGTGGGACCGCTTGACGAGAACCGCGACGCGATCTCGCCCGCCGCCAGCTCGCCCTCTTTGAGGTCCTGCAGGATCTGCCTGCGCGTGGGGTGGGCCAGCGCGGCGAAGATGTCGGACGCGCTATCTGTCATGTTTGCAATATAGCACCTCTGCTAGATACTGTTTAGCCCAAGAGCTAATGAGCGAAGGAGTGCAAGATGCGAGTCGCCATCACCGGAGGCACCGGATTCCTCGGTCGCCACCTCGCCGAACGACTGCCGGACGCGGTCGCCCTGTCACGTCGCACCGGAGTGGAGATCGACGATGTCGAGGCGCTCACCGCCGCGTTCGCGGGGTGCGAGGTCGTCGCCCACTGCGCCGGCATCAACCGCGAGATCGGCGACCAGACCTTCCGCCGCGTGCATGTCGAGGGCACGCGCGCCGTCGTCGAGGCGGCGCGACGGGCAGGGGTGCGCAGGATCGTCATGGTGAGCTTCCTCCGCGCGCGCCCCGACTGCGGCTCCGGATACCACGAGACGAAATGGGCGGCGGAGGAGATCGTCCGCGCCTCCGGCATTCCGCACACGATCCTCAAGTTAGGGATGATCTACGGGCCCGGCGACCACATGGTCGATCACGTCACCCGGGCCGTGCGGAGCCTGCCGCTGTTCTGGACGGTCGGTTTCCGGGAGCGCACGGCGCGCCCCGTGCCGCTCGACGACGCCGTCGACGTGCTCACAGCCGCCGTCGAAGGCCGCATCTCAGAGCCGACCGTGGCGGTCATGGGCGCCGACGAGGTGACGCTCGGCGAGGCCATCCGTCGCATCGCCCGCTTTGCCGGGCGGCGCCCCGCGTACGTACCCGTACCGCCGTGGATGATCCGCATCCTCGCGCAGCTCACCGAATGGGTGATGGTCGTGCCCCTCGTCGCCAAGGCTCAGGCGCGGATGCTGACGGAAGGAGTGAGCGAGGCGGCACCGCCCGCACCTGAGCCGCCGCACGGCATCCGCCCCTCTCGCTCCTTCACGGACGAGCGGATCCGCGCCGCGATGCCCGCCGGACGCTTCACGCTCGACGATCTGCGACTCGTTCGACGAGTGCGCGGCTCCCGCGCGCACGGCGCCTGACCGGGCGCCGTGCTGTTCCACGCCCCCGCCGCGAGCGGCGCGGCCTCAGAGGGAGTGGACGAGCTCCACGACGCGGGTGAGCTGATCGGGGTCGGTCTCGGGCGGGACGCCGTGTCCGAGATTGAGGATGTGACCGCGCGCCGCACGACCGCGCTCGACGACATCGCGAACGTGCCCCTCGAGCACCGGCCACGGCGCCGAGAGCAGCGCCGGGTCGATGTTTCCCTGCAGCGAGGTCTCGGGCCCGACGAGCGCCGCCGCTTCGTCGAGCGGCACCCGCCAGTCCACGCCGACGCCGTCGGCGATCCCGTCGAGGCGCATGTCCGCGAGGAACGGTCCGGTGCCGACCCCGAAGTGGATGGTCGGGATGCCGATGCCCTCCAGCGCCGTGCGCGAGTGCGGGGCCACGAAGGCGAGGTAGTCCGCGCGGCTCAATGAGCCGGCCCACGAATCGAAGAGCTGGACGACGGAGGCCCCCGCGTCGCGCTGGATCTCGAGGAACCGGCGGGACACCAGGGCCAGCCAGCCCGCGAGGCGGTTCCAGGCGTCGGGATCGGCGTGCATCATCGCCCTGGCGCGCAGGTGCTCCTTCGACGGACCGCCCTCGACGAGGTAGGCGGCGAGGGTGAAGGGAGCCCCCGCGAATCCGATCACCGGCGTCTCGCCGAGCTCGGCCGTGACGATGCGGACCGCCTCGGCGACGGCCTCGCCGTCGAGGGACGCCGGGTCGATGGCCGTGATGCGATCGACGTCCTCGACCGTGCGCACGGGGTTCGCGAAGACCGGGCCGCGTCCTGGCTCGATCTCGACGTCCACACCGGCGAGGCGCAGCGGGATGACGATGTCGCTGAAGAACACGGCCGCGTCGACGCCGTGCCTGCGCACGGGCTGCAGCGTGATCTCGGCGGCGAGCTCGGGAGTGAGGCACGCGTCGAGCATCCGCGTCCCCACCCGCAGCTCGCGGTACTCGGGCAGCGATCGGCCCGCCTGCCGCATGAACCAGACAGGGGTGCGATCGGGGCGGGGGCCGGTGAGGGCGCGCACCAGCGGAGCGTCGGAGAGGGCCATGCGTCCATCCTCCCATCCCTCGCGGAGGCCGACCTGTGCGCGAGGAGGGGTAGACTTGTCGGGTGCTGCTGTGTGTCACGGCGAGTCACAAGACCGCCTCCTTCGAACTGCTCGAACGCCTGAGCCGCACCCCCGACGACGTCGCCTCCACCGTGGTGGACACTGCGTCGTGCGTGCAGGGTGCGGTCGTCCTCGCGACGTGCAACCGGTTCGAGGCGTACGTGGAGATGGATGAGCCCGTCACCGCTGCGGGCGCCATCGGCGTCGAGGCCGTGCTCGAAGCGGTCGAATCCGCCACCGGCATCAGCACCGCCGAACTCGACGGCGCTTATGAGGTGCACTCCGGTCGCCACGTGGCCGAGCACCTCTTCTCCGTCGCCTCCGGCCTCGAATCCGTCGTGTCGGGCGAAGGCGAGATCGCCGGCCAGGTGCGCCGCGCACTCAAGGCCGCCCGCAAGGAGGGAACCACCTCCCCCGAACTCGAGCGCCTCTTCCAGCGTGCGAGCCAAGCGCAGCGCAAGGTCAAGAACGTCACCGCGCTCGGGCGCGCCGGCCGATCGCTCGTGCGCCTTGCTCTCGAACTGGCCGACAGTCGTATCGCAGACTGGTCGGCCGAGCGCGTGCTGCTCGTCGGGACCGGCGCCTACGCTGCCGTGACCCTCGCCACGCTGCGCGAGCGCGGCGCCGTAGACATCTCCGTCTACTCGCCCTCCGGCCGGGCGGAGAAGTTCGCCGCGAAGCACGGCATCCGCGCCGTCCCCGCGGCCGACTACGCGCGCACCGCCGCGCATTCGAACCTGCTCATCACCTGCACGACCGCGACCGAGCCCGTGCTCACCCCCGCGCACCTGCAGGCGCCGGCCGGTGCAGCGCCCCACGGATGCCCCGTCGGCGCGCACAGCCAGCTCGTGATCGACCTCGGCATGCCGCGCAACGTCGACCCCGCCGTCGCCTCTCTCGAGGGTGTCGCGCTGCTCGACCTCGAGACCATCAGTCTGCACGCACCGCTGGAAGAGCTCCAGGCGACGGATGCCGCGCGCACCGTCGTGCGCGAAGCCGCCGACACCTTCCACGTCGTCGGGAGTCGGCAGAGCGTGACGCCGTCGGTCATCGCCCTGCGGTCGCACATCTTCTCGCTCCTGGACTCGGAGATCGAGCGCGCCCGTGCGCGCGGCGATGAGGACGGCAAGGTCGAGCAGGCTCTGCGCCATCTCACCGGCGTGCTGCTGCACACCCCCACCGCCCGCGCGCACGAGCTCGCGGCCTCCGGTCGGGCAGACGACTTCGCCGCCGCGCTCACGACGCTGTACGGCATCGAGCCGGTGCAGCCCGCCCACTCGTCGATGGACGACGACGTCGCAACGGCCTGACCTCCTCTGCACAGACTCCGCTTTCGCGGTTTCTCCACAGCCAGCGCGTTCGCGGGCCGTTTCCGGTCTCGCCTCCCGGATGCTTCATATCCTCGTTCCCCTGACAAGCGCGGTCGATCCGGTGAAGGTGGCGATCGCTCGCCCCGAGGCGCCCCTCCCCGACTGCAGCGACTCTGAGCGATCGACTCGGCGAGCTTCGGATCACCCTGCCACACTGGAGGCATGGCCCTTCACATCACCGGAGACACCGCCGCCGACGCTCTCCTCACCGACAACCCCCTCGCTCTGCTCGTCGGGATGTTGCTCGACCAGCAGGTGCCGATGGAGACAGCTTTCGCCGGCCCGCTGAAGATCGAGCAGCGCACCGGCGCTGCGGACGCCGCCTCGATCGCGCGCATGGATCCCGACGAGTTCCTCGAGGCCTTCAGGACGAGTCCTGCGGTGCATCGGTTCCCCGGTTCGATGGCCGCGCGTGTGCAGACCCTCTGTCAGGACATCGTCGACAACTGGGGCGGCGATGCAGCCGGCCTGTGGACGCATGGGGATCCTGACGGAGCCGAGGTCTTGCGGCGCCTCAAAGCGCTTCCGGGTTTCGGCGAGCAGAAGGCCAAGATCTTCCTCGCTCTCCTCGGGAAGCAGTACGGCTTCACCGGCGCGGGCTGGCGCGAAGCCGCCGGCGCGTACGGGGAGGACGGATCGTTCCGCAGCGTCGCCGACATCGTCTCGCCCGAGTCGCTGACGAAGGTGCGCGAGCACAAGAAGGCGATGAAGGCCGCCTCCAAGGCGGCCAAGGGGTGAGACCGACCGGAGACGACGTCGCCGGGTTGATCGCACGCTCGACGCACGCGGCCGCCCCTCGCTGATCTCGGCCCGTACACGATCGGAGCGCTATGCGCGGGCCGTCGCCGGGAGCTGCGCGACGGCCGCGCATCGCGCCGAGGTCAGGCGCCCTTGAGGCGCGCAGCCAGGTAGTCGTGCAGCTCGTCGATGCCGACGCGCTCCTGAGCCATGGTGTCGCGGTCACGCACCGTGACGGCCCTGTCGTCGAGCGAATCGAAATCGATCGTGACGCAGAACGGCGTGCCGATCTCGTCCTGCCGGCGGTAGCGACGGCCGATGGCACCGGCGTCGTCGAAGTCGACGGCCCACGAGCCGCGCAGTGTGTCGGCGACCTCGCGCGCGAGCGGCGACAGGCGCTCGTTGCGGCTCAGCGGCAGCACGGCCGCCTTGACGGGGGCGAGGCGCGGGTCGAGCTTCAGCACCGTTCGCACATCGGTACCGCCCTTGGCGTTCGGCACCTGCTCCTCGACGTACGCGTCGACGAGGAAGGCCATCATGGCGCGGGTCAGGCCGAACGACGGCTCGATCACGTACGGGGTGTAGCGCTCGCCCGACGCCTGGTCGAAGTACGTCAGGCTCTGGCCCGACGCCTCGCTGTGGCTCGACAGGTCGTAGTCGGTGCGGTTGGCGACGCCCATGAGCTCGCCCCACTCCTTGCCCTGGAAGCCGAAGCGGTACTCGACGTCGATCGTCCCGGCCGAGTAGTGCGCGCGGTCCTCCTCCGGCACATCGAACTGGCGCATGTTCTCGGGGTCGATGCCGAGGTCGATGAACCAGTTCCAGCACGCCTCGACCCAGTGGTCGAACCACTGCGGCGCCTCGGCCGGAGGGGTGAAGAACTCGATCTCCATCTGCTCGAACTCGCGCGTGCGGAAGATGAAGTTGCCCGGCGTGATCTCGTTGCGGAACGCCTTGCCGACCTGCCCGATGCCGAACGGCGGCTTCTTGCGGCTCGCGGTGAGCACGTTCGAGAAGTTCACGAAGATGCCCTGCGCGGTCTCCGGGCGCAGGTAGTACAGGCCGGACTCGTCGTCGACGACACCGAGGTACGTCTTCACGAGTCCGGAGAAGTCCTTGGGCTCGGTGTACTGGCCCTTGGTGCCGCAGTTCGGGCACGGCACGTCGGCGAGGCCGTTCTCGGCCTTGCGGCCCTTGCGTGCCTCGAAGTCCTCGATGAGGTTGTCGGCGCGGAACCGCTTGTGGCAGCTCAGGCACTCGACGAGCGGGTCGCTGAAGGTCGCGACGTGACCGGACGCCTCCCACACCCGCTTGGGCAGGATGATGCTGGAGTCGAGGCCCACCATGTCGCCGCGGCCGCGCACGAACGTCTGCCACCACTGCCGGCGGATGTTCTCCTTGAGCTCCGTGCCGAGGGGTCCGTAGTCCCACGCCGACCGCGAGCCGCCGTAGATCTCACCCGCCTGGAAGACGAACCCGCGGTGGCGGGCAAGGGCGATGACCTTGTCGAGACGGGACTGTTCGGCCACGGTGGCTCCAATGGTCGGATGCGGCGGGAAGCGGAGAAACCCGGGAATCCGGGCACGTCAATCTTATCCGCGCCGGATTATGCCCGCGTGAACAGGTACCCGCGCTCGACGTCGAAACCGGCGATCTGCAGGCCGCTCCCGAGCAGTCCCTCCATCTGCGCGCGCAGGCGCGTGCGCCATTCGTGCGCTGCGGCGGGGTCGGACTCCCGCATCGCCTCGATGTCGGTCGGGATCTCGAGCGTCTCGACCACGAGATCGGATGCCGGCGGTTTGGCGATGTCGGCGAGCGCCCACTCGACGTCGAGACGGTCGCTCTCGTCTCCGGCATCCCCTCCGCCGAAGATGCCGTAGCGGTTGACCGAGTAGCCGGTGACCCGGGCCCCGAGCACCGAGAGGAAGAAGTGCGCGTTGCGGGCGACGAGCGGGTCGTACGTCCACGTGATGCGGCCGACGTCGCGGGAGAACGCCCACTGGCGCTGGTGCTCCTTGAGCTCGCGACCCCACCCGCGCCCGCGGTACTCGGGCAGGAGAGCCGTGATGTGCGAGTGCATCGCACGACGAGCCGGGGCGCCGAAGAACGCGATCGACGCTCCGACCATCCGCTCCTCCCCGCCCTCGCCGTCGAAGAGCCCGACGACGTAGTTGCCCGACTGCTGCAGGGCGCGCAGCGTCCCGGCGTCGATGACGCGCTCGGGCCCGCGGATGGAATCCAGCAGGCTCTGCGCGTCGATGATCAGTTCAACGGTGTCGAGGTCACGGATGGTTCGCACGCCCCCAGTCTGCCCCTCTCGCCCGCGATAGCGGAATCCGACCCCCCGGGGATACCTCTGCCGCGGCCTCGGCGGCGGGCGTACCGTGGGGGAATGGCAACACGCGACACGGCGACGACGGCGTCCGACACCCGGTTCTTCGGCCAGCCGTGGGCGCTCGTCCACGTCTTCGGCGTGGAGATGTGGGAGCGTTTCAGCTTCTACGGCATGCAGGGCATCCTGCTCATCTACCTGTACTTCTCGGTCACCGAGGGCGGGCTCGGGCTCTCGCAGGCCGTCGCGGGCGGCATCGTCGGCGCCTACGGCGGCTCCGTCTACCTGTCGACAATCCTCGGCGCGTGGATCGCCGACCGGATGCTGGGCTCGGAGCGTGTGCTGTTCCTCAGCGCGATCGTGATCGTCGCCGGTCATGTCGCCCTCGCCCTGCTGCCGGGGTTCCTCGGCGTCGGCGTCGGACTGGTGCTCGTCGCCCTCGGGTCCGGCGGGCTCAAGGCCAACGCGACCTCGGTGGTCGGCACGCTCTACAGTGCAGACGACACACGCCGCGACGCCGGGTTCTCGCTCTTCTACCTCGGCATCAACCTCGGTGCGTTCCTCGGGCCGATCCTCACCGGCATCCTGCAGTCGACCCTCGGCTTCCACTTCGGGTTCGGCCTCGCCGCGATCGGCATGACGCTCGGGCTCGTGCAGTACTCCTTCGGTCGCAAGGCGCTGCCCGACGAGGCGCGGCGCGTGCCCAATCCGCTGCCCCGCTCGCGGTACCCGCTCGTGGCAGTCGTCGCCGCGGCCGCGGTCGTCGTGATCGCCGTGCTCGTGCTGCTCGGAGTCATCAAGGCCGACAACCTCTCGACGATCGTCATCATCGGCACGGTCGTCGCCGCGATCGCCTACTTCGCCGTCATCCTCGGCAGCCGCCGCATCGATGCGACCGAGCGGTCACGCGTGTGGGCGTTCCTGCCGCTGTTCATCACCAGCGTCGCGTTCTGGTCGCTGTACCAGCAGCAGTTCACGGTGCTCACGGTGTACTCCGACGAGCGCCTCGACCGGAACCTGTTCGGCTTCGAGATGCCCGTGTCCTGGGTGCAGTCCATCAACCCGGTCTTCATCATCATCCTGTCGGGCGTCTTCGCGGCGATCTGGACGAGGCTCGGGAGGCGTCAGCCGTCGACGCCGGTCAAGTTCGCCTTCGGCGCGATGATCATGGGCGCCGCGTTCCTGCTGTTCCTGATCTTCGCGAACGGCAGCGCGAACTCCACCCCGTTGCTCGCCATCGTCGGCATCCTGCTCGTCTTCACGATCGCCGAACTGCTCATCTCCCCGGTCGGCCTCTCGGTGACGACCAAGCTCGCACCGAAGGTCTTCCACACGCAGATGGTGGCGCTGTTCTTCCTCTCGGTCGCGCTCGGCACAGCGATCTCGGGGTGGCTCGTGCGGTTCTACGACCCGAAGAACGAGGTACCCTACTTCTCGATCCTCGGCCTGATCGCCATCGCCGTCGGCGCAGGACTGCTGCTGTCGGTCAAGCCGGTGCTCAGGCTCATGAAGGGTGTCAGCTGACGGGATCCGGGGGGGCGATCGGGCCCCGGAGTCCGACACCGCCGATAGCCTGAGGGGATGGGAGAGACCGATGATCGCGCGCGCAGAAGACTCTCCCGGAAGGTCCCGCGCTGGGCGATCGTCGCGGTGCTCGCCTTCGCGGGCCTCTGCTCGTCGTTCATGTTCACGCTCGTGGTGCCTCTGCAAGCGGAGCTCCCCCGGCTGCTGAACGCCTCCCGTGAGGACACCACGTGGGTGGTCACGATCACCCTCCTCGTCGCCGCGGTCGCGACGCCGATCTCCGGTCGGCTCGGCGACATGTACGGCAAGCGCCGTGTCGTGATCGTGCTTCTCGGCCTGCTCATCGTGGGTTCGCTGATCGCCGCCCTGTCGGGCTCGATCGTCGGCGTCATCATCGGCCGCGCGCTGCAGGGCGCCGTCACCGGCGTCGTCCCGCTCGGCATCGCGATCATGCGCGACGTGCTGCCCTCGGAACGCCTCGGCACGGCCGTCGCACTGATGAGCGCGACGATGGGCGTCGGGGGCGCGATCGGGATGCCGGTGGCGGCGCTGCTCGCTGAGAACGCCGACTGGCACTGGCTGTTCTGGCTCGCCGCCGGCCTCGGCGTCATCGGCCTCGTACTCGTGCTGCTCGTCGTCCCGGAGGATGTGCTGCGCTTCCCCGGCCGCCTCGATGTGCTCGGCGCCATCGGGCTCGCGAGCGGCCTCACCGGCATCCTGCTGTTCGTCTCCCGTGGTGCCGAGTGGGGCTGGACCGCCCCGCTGACTCTCGCGAGCATCATCGGCGGTGTCGCCGTGCTGCTGATCTGGGGCTGGTACCAGCTGCGCACCGATGACCCGCTGCTCGACCTGCGCGTGGCCGCCCGTCCCGCCGTGCTGTTCACGAACATCGCCGCGATCGGCATGGGCTTCGCGCTGTTCGCCTCGAACGTCACGTTCCCGCAGCTCCTCGAGATGCCCGTCGCGACGGGGTCGGGCTTCGGTCTCGACATGGTGTCTGCGGCGCTCGTCATCATGCCGGCCGGACTCGTGATGATGGTCATCTCTCCGCTCTCCGGATGGCTCGAGCGCACCGTCGGACCCCGGCCGCTCTTCACGGTCGGGGCGGTGGCGATCGTGCTCGCCTACGTGTTCGTGCTGCTGTGGTCGAGCGAGGTGTGGCACATCCTCGCCGCCAACCTGCTCATCGGCGTGGGAATCGGCTTCACGTTCGCCGCGATGCCGATGATCATCATGCGCTCTGTGCCCGCGAACGAGACCGGAGCCTCGAACGGTCTCAACGCGCTCTTCCGCTCGGTCGGCACGTCGAGCGCCTCCGCGGTCATGGGCGGCGTGCTCGCGGCGATGAGCGTCGACGTCGGCGGGGTCGCGGTGCCGACCAGGGCGGCGTTCGACGTGTGCTTCTGGCTCGCGATCGCCGCCGGGCTCGTCGCGGTCGTCCTGTCGCTGTTCATCCCGCGGCAGCGCGCGAGCGAGCAGCATCCCTCGCTCCCGGGCTGAGTGCCCGAGGGCGGACGGAGTCGCGCTGCGCGTCGCAGCGTTCGCGTCAGAGCACGCGCGGGTCGGGGTCACCGGGGCGCGGCGGGCGCAGACGCGTCGGGATCGGCCACGGCAGCACGTACTGCTGCGCCGGGGGACGGTTCACGTCGCCGAAGTCGTCGATCTTGACCACGATGCGACCGGGTGCGGCCTCGTCGTCTGGCGTGACCTCGAGGATGCGCACCCGCAGCGGTCCGCCCGCCTCGTCGTCGAGCACCCAGGGATCGGCGAGCCAGGCGATCCCCCGGTCGTCGAGAGCGGCCTCGGCGTCGAGCCAGTCGGTCGGGTCGGAGCACACCCGACCGAGCACGTCGACGGCGACCCAGTCGTCGCCGGAGGGGTGGATCCAGCCCAGCAGCTCGCCATCGTCTCGGCGATGCGGGGTCCAGTCGGTGCGCGGCATCCTTCGATGCTAGCGAGCCGGTGTCGCCGGGCGCCGGTCGTGCCGGCGGGGGGCTAGTGCGTGTACTCCATCAGCTCGACCCCGAGCACGCGGAACGCGTCGTGCGCCCGAAGTCGATGTGTGATCGAGAGGTCGTCGAAGCACACGATCAAGGAGTAGGCGACACCCGCGCGCGGACCGGCGAGCACACCGGCCTCGGCACGCACACCACGGTCCCGGCCGGTCTTGTTGATGAACAGCAGGCCGTGCGCGTCGTGGTCGTGGGCGAACGGGTCGAGGCCGGTGGCGGCCGCGACCAGGCTCAGGTCCTGGTTGAGGCTGAGCCACTCCGACACCTGAGCGCTCACCGGCGCCCCGACCACCTGCGAGTTGACGAGAGCGGAGAAGAGGCCCGCGAACTCCCTGGCCGAGCCGACGGCGACCTGCGGGGCGTCGTCGGGGCCGCGTTCGTCGCGGAACCGGTCGAGAAGCGCGGTGCGACGCAGGCCGAGGTCTTCGATGCGCTGCCGCACGCGGTCGTGGCCGACGCGGGTGAGCAGGGCGTTGACGGCGATGGGGTCGCCGGCCGTCGCCGCGAGCACCGCGAGGTCTTCGAGCGGCAGCGCGGGGGCGTGCAGATGACGCCACACGCCCGAGGTCGAGACCGAGTCGACGGCTGACCGGTCGACGATCTCGAGCGGATCGAGCGCGCCCGACTCGAACGCCGCCGCGACCTCGATCAGCAGCGGGACGACGCCGAGACCCGCGACCGGCATCGTGACGTGGTCGTCGCCGGCCAGCACGTGCACGTGGCTGTCGAGATCGACGACGTGCACCGAGACCTGCGCTCCCGCATCCGCGAGCTGCTCCAGTGCTCGGAGCGTCGACGTGAACGAACGACGCCCCTCGGCAGCGCGCCGCGGCAGGCGGCGTCCCGCTCGCTGGGAGCGGCGCAGCGAGGCCAGAGGAGGCCCATCGAGAGGCTCGGGAGCGCCCACGCGTGATCCTTACAGGGGGGTCGGATTGGCGGGATGCCGAGGCTCGCGGCCCACGGCACGGATATCGTAACCCCCGGGGGTGAGGATGCCCTACAGACGACGATGATCGGTCACCAGAACGTCACATACCGGACGGCAGGGCACCCCCGACGGGTGTGCGGGTCGCGCGGAGCGGCGCGACCCGGCGATCACCAGATGGTGACGCGAGAGTCCTCGGGCAGCCACAGCGCATCGCTCCCCGTCACGCCGAACGCCTCGTAGAAGGCGTCGATGTTCCGGACGATCTGGTTGCAGCGGAACTCGTTGGGCGAGTGCGGGTCGATCGTGAGCAGGCGCAGCGTCTCGGCCTCGCGGCTCTTCTGCTGCCACACCTGCGCCCACGAGAGCAGCAGTCGCTGCACCCCGGTGAGGCCGTCGATGACCGGCGCCTCTCCACCGCCCAGCGACAGCTCGTAGGCCTTCAGCGCGATGCCGAGACCGCCGAGGTCGCCGATGTTCTCGCCGATGGTCAGGGCCCCGTTCACGTGGTGCTCCGCATCGAGCCCTTCGGGCACCAGCTCGTCGTACTGCGAGATCAGCGCCGCGGTGCGCTCCTCGAACGCCGCGCGATCGGCATCCGTCCACCAGTCCTCGAGCTTGCCGTCGCCGCCGTAGCGGCTGCCCTGGTCGTCGAAGCCGTGGCCGATCTCGTGTCCGATCACGGCGCCGATCCCGCCGTAGTTCGCGGCAGCGTCGCGCGAGGCGTCGAAGAACGGGTACTGCAGGATCGCCGCCGGGAACACGATCTCGTTCATGAGCGGGTTGTAGTACGCGTTGACCATCTGCGGAGGCATGTACCACTCCGTCCGATCGATGGGCTTGCCGACCTTGTCGACGTTGCGGTCGTGCTCGAAGATCGCCGCGCGACGGACGTTGCCGAACAGGTCGTCGCGGTCGATCGTGAGCGTCGAGTAGTCGCGCCAGACCTCGGGGTGACCGATCTTCGGCGTGAAGGCGTCGAGCTTCGCGAGAGCGCGCTCGCGCGTCTCGGCCGTCATCCACTCGAGGTCGGTGATGCTCTGCCGGTACGCCTCGATGAGGTTCGCGACGAGCTCGTCCATCGCGGCCTTCGCCGTCGGCGGGTAGTGCCGTTCGACGTAGACCTTGCCGATGGCCTCGCCCAGCGCTCCCTCGGTGACCGAGACACCGCGCTTCCACCGCTCGCGGATCGTGGGGACGCCGGTGAGCTCGGTGCCGTAGAAGGAGAAGTTCTCCTGCACGATCTCGTCGGTCAGGTAGGGGGCGGCGGCGTGCACGACCTGCGCGCGCAGCCAGGCCTTCCAGTCGTCGAGGCGGTCGGCGGCGAGCAGGGTGCCGAGCCCCTCGAGGAAGCTGGGCTGGTAGACGACGGCCTCGGCGAAGGCGCCGTCGTTGTTCGGGGCGACGGCCTCGCGCCAGGGCGTCAGGTCCACTCCGACGAGCGCCTGGATCTCGTCCCAGGTCTTGAGGTTGTAGGTCGCGACCGCGTCACGGCTTCGGACGTTGTCCCAGTGGTGTGCGGCGAGCTCGCCCTCGAGGGCGATGGAGCGGTCCGCCTGCGTCGCGGCGTCCGCGACCCCGGCCAGGGCGAGCAGGCGCTCGAGGTGGGCCCGGTAGGCCGCACGCGTGCCCTCGAAGGTGTCGAGCCGGTAGTAGCTCTCGTCGGGAAGCGAGAGACCGGACTGCACGAGGAACGGCACGTACCGCTCGGGGTTGCCCGGATCGGGCTCGATGTAGAGGCCGATCAGGTGGGCGCGACCGTCGCGGTCGTACGCGCCGACTGTGCGGAGGAATGCCGCGACGTCATCGATCGCGTCGATCTCGGCGAGAGTGTCGGCCAGCGGCGAGACACCGGCCGCGGCGATGCGCTCGGTGTCCATGAAGCTCGCGAAGAGATCGCCAATCTTGCGGGCGAGCGTGCCGTCCTCGGCATCCTGCGACTCCTCGATGATGGTGCGCACGTCTTTCTCGGCCTGCTCGGCGAGGAGGTGGAACGAGCCCCACCGCGCCTTGTCGCCGGGGATCTCGGTGCGCGCGAGCCACGCTCCGTTGACGTGGCGGTACAGATCGTCCTGCGGACGGGTGTCGGAGCTGAACTCGGAGGTCTCAAGGCCAGAGGGGAGCACGTCGGTCATGCGACCAGCCTATGCGGGCCTCCGACATCGGCGGCGGACGCGTCGCTCACTCGGGCCGCTGGGCTCGGCGACGACGGCGGAAACGCCGCCGACGCGGCTCGTCGGATGCCGGAGCGGATGCCGCGGCGGAGCGCGCGGCCCGTCGCTCGCGCCACGCCTGCACCTCGGCATCGACGTCGCGCGTCGCCGTGACGACGGGCGGCCCGCCCTGCAGCTGGCGTCGAGCCTCGATCACGCGCCGGTTGAAGTCGTCGAGGACGGAGCGCACGTCGTCTTCCCGCCCGAGCAGGTCGAGCTGCGCGTCGAGCTCGCGATCCTCGGTGCGGAGCATGATCGCGGGCGGGCCGAGCCCCGTGAGGTTCTCGGTCTCGATCTTGCGCCGGATCCACCAGTCCGGGTCGTGGTGCGCTCCCAGCCCCTCGATCGGCTTGCCCGCACCGGGCAGGTCGTCGAAGTCGCCGCGGCGGATCGCGACCTGGATCGCCGACTCGATGAAGGCCGCCCGGTCGACAGCCGCGGCGGCGCCGGGAGTCGTGGCGACGCGGGACTCCTCGTCCCTTTCGTCGGCCTGCCTCTGCGCGCGGTACCTCGCTGCGGCCTCTCGTGGATCCGTCATGGCGCACCTCCGTGCCTCCGGTCCTCTCCACCCTAGAACGCGAAGCACGCGCACGCGCACGCGCACGGGGCGGGCGTCGGTGGCACCCCATAGGCTCGGAGGATGACCGGGCGCACCCTCAACCGCGAGATCCTGCGGCTCGCGGTTCCGGCGCTCGGGGCGCTGATCGCCGAGCCCGCCTTCCTCATCGTCGACGCCGCGCTCGTCGGCCACCTCGGCACGACACCGCTCGCCGGCCTCGGTATCGCCGGGGCCGTGCTGCAGACGATCGTCGGTCTCATGGTCTTCCTCGCCTACTCCACGACCCCTGCCGTCGCCCGTCACTTCGGCGCAGGGCGCCCGGGCGACGCCGTGTCGGTCGGTGTGAACGGCATGTGGCTCGCGCTCGCCCTGGGCGCGGTGCTCGCTGCGGCGGGAGCTGCCTCCTCGCCGTGGCTCGTGTCGCTGTTCGGCGCGAGCGAGGCCGTGTCTGAGCAGGCCAACGCCTACCTCGTCGTGTCGATGTGGGGTCTCCCGGCGATGCTGATGGTGTTCGCCGCGACCGGTCTGCTGCGCGGGATGCAGGACACGGTGACGCCGCTGTGGATCGCCGGTCTCGGCTTCGGCGCCAACGCCCTGCTCAACATCGTGTTCATCTACGGTCTGGGCTGGGGCATCGCCGGGTCGGCCGCCGGCACCGTCGTGGCGCAGTGGGGCATGGTCGGCGCGTACGTGCTGGTCGTCCGACGACTGGCCGCGAAGCACCGGGCGTCGCTGCGCGTGCAGCGCGAGGGTCTCGGACGCACGGCGCGCTCGGGCGGCTGGCTGTTCCTGCGCACCGTGAGCCTGCGCGTCGCGCTGCTCGCGACGGTCGCCGTGGCGACCGGGATCGGCACGTCAGAGCTCGCGGGCTGGCAGATCGTGTTCACGATCTTCTCCGCAGCCGCGTTCGCCCTCGACGCCCTGGCCATCGCCGCACAGGCGCTCATCGGCAAGGAGCTGGGCGCCGGCGATGAGCAGCAGGTGCACCGCGTCCTGCAGCGCACGGTCGCATGGGGTGTGTGGTTCGGCGTGATCGTCGGCGGTGTCATCGCAGCCCTGTCCGGCGTTCTGGGCATCGTGTTCACGGGTGATGCGGAGATCGCGGCACTCGTGCAGCCCGCACTCCTCGTGCTCGCGGTGGCGCAGCCGATCGCCGGCGTGGTGTTCGTTCTCGACGGCGTGCTGATGGGGGCGGACGACGCCCGGTACCTCGCGGTGGCCGGCGGGCTCAATCTCGTCCCCTTCCTCCCTGCCCTCTGGATCATCGCCGCGACCGGCGTCGACGGCACTGCCGGGTTGATCTGGCTGGCCGTCGCGTTCTTCGGCGTGTACCTGCTCGCCCGCCTCGCGACTCTCGAATGGCGCGTGCGCTCGGGCCGCTGGGTGTCCGCAGGCGCCTGATCCCTCGGCGGTCCCCTCCTGCACACCTCCACTTCGGAGAACGATGTTCACAGACCCCGGAGTTTTCCGGGATACAGCGTCCGAACGGCTCGCGCCGCCCTGCATCATCGAGGGACACTGAAGGGATGCTGGGGATGAACGAACCACAGGTGTGGGCACTGATCGGCGTCTTCGCGGCGGGGATGTGCGGCACGATCACGCTGGTCGTGACGATGTTCGTGCGCATCATGAAGACGGAGTTCGCGAGCGTGCGGAACGAGTTCACGAGCGTGCGGAACGAGTTCGCGAGCGTGCGCAGGGAGATGGCGCTCGGCTTCGAGGCCGTGAGAACGGAGTTCCGCGCCGTGCATGGCCGCATCGACGCCATCGATCGCGACGTCAACGCGATCTACCGTCACCTCTCCGGCATCGATCGCAGCTGACCGCCGAGGCCGGACAGGCGACTCCGGAGCGGATCCGCGGCTCGGCTCAGGCCGCGTGTCTCCGGCACCACTCGTACATGATGACGGCGGCCGCGGCGCTCGCGTTGATCGAGCGCGTGGAACCGTACTGGGTGATCTCGATGTGGGCGGATGCCGCGGCGAGCGCCTCCGCCGACAGCCCAGGCCCCTCTTGCCCGAACAGCAGTACGCACCGCGAAGGGAGCTCGGCACGGTCGACCGGCACGGCGCCCTCCACGTTGTCGACCGCGATGATCGGCAGCTCCTGCGTGCGCGCCCATGCGGCGAAACCGTCGACGTCGTCATGATGCACGACGTGCTGGTAGCGGTCGGTGACCATGGCTCCGCGCTTGTTCCAGCGACGCCGACCGATGATGTGCACCGTGTCGGCGAGGAAGGCATTGGCGCTTCGCACGATCGACCCGATGTTCATGTCGTGCTGCCAGTTCTCGATCGCGACGTGGAACGGGTGTCGGTGCGTGTCGAGGTCGGCGACGATCGCCTCCATGCGCCAATAGCGGTACCGGTCGATGACGTTCCGCGTGTCGCCGGTGGCGAGCAGTTCGGGGTCGTACTGTGCTCCCTCGGGCCATGCGTCCTCTCCCCCGGGCCAGGGTCCGACGCCGTAGCCGGGTTGGGGTGAGACCGCGTCGCCGTCGGTCGATCCACGCGGCACGGGGTGCTCGGAGAGGGGCTGCTCGTCCATTCCGTCAGGGTATCCCGCGCCTCCCCCGGTCATATTTAGGTACACCGAAATATCCGCTACGATTTCGGCATGCCGAAAAATGACGTGCTCCCGACGCCGACGTCGCGCGTGACCCCGACTCGCAGCCTGTGGCTCTTGGGGCCCGCCCTCGTCGCCGGGGTGGCGTACCTCGACCCGGGAAACGTCGCCAGCAACATGACGGCGGGCGCCCAGTACGGCTACCTGCTGGTCTGGATCGTCGTCGTCGGCAACGTCATGGCCTGGCTCATCCAGTACCTCTCCGCGAAGCTCGGCGTGGTGACGGGGCAGAGCCTGCCGCAGGTGCTCGGCGCGCGCATCCGGCGCCCCTGGGCCCGCCGCGCCTACTGGCTGCAGGCCGAGCTCGTCGCCATGGCGACCGATCTCGCCGAGGTGATCGGGGGCGCGGTCGCGCTCAATCTCCTCTTCGACGTGCCGCTGCTCCTCGGCGGAGTCATCACCGGCGCCGTCTCGATGATCCTGCTCGCCGTGCAGAGCCGTCGCGGCCCCCGTCCGTTCGAGTTCGTCATCATAGGCCTCATGGCGATCATCACCGTGGGCTTCGTCGCCGGCCTCTTCATCGCCCCGCCCGACCCGTCCGGAGTCGTCGGCGGCCTCGCGCCGCGCTTCGAGGACACCGGGTCGGTGCTCCTCGCCGCATCCATCCTCGGGGCGACCATCATGCCGCACGCGATCTACGCCCATTCGTCGCTCGCCCGCGACAGGTTCGGGTCCGCGGCTGAGCACGCACCGACCGAGGCCGCGCGCACCGAGACCTCCCGCATCCGCCGCCTGCTCAGCGCGACCCGGTGGGACGTCTCGATCGCGATGCTCATTGCGGGCTCGGTAAACCTCAGCATCCTGCTGCTGGCCGCGGCGAACCTCGCCGGCGTCGAGGGAACCGACTCGCTGGAGGGTGCGCACGCGGCTCTCGCCGCCGGACTCGGTCCGGTGGTGGCGACGTTCTTCGCCGTCGGTCTGCTCGCCTCCGGCCTCGCCTCCACGTCGGTGGGCGCGTACGCGGGAGCCGAGATCATGCACGGGCTGCTGCGCGTGCGCATCCCGCTGCTCGCCCGACGGCTCGTGACGCTGATCCCGGCGCTGGTGATCCTCGGAGTCGGCGTCGACCCGACGCTCGCCCTCGTGCTGAGCCAGGTCGTACTGTCGTTCGGCATCCCGTTCGCGCTCATCCCGCTCGTGGCTCTCACCGCCCAACGGCGCACGCTCGGCGCGTGGGCCAACCGCACGTGGACGACCGCCGCCGGCGTGATCGCCTCCGTTCTGCTCATCGCGCTCAACGGCGCGCTGCTCTGGCTGGTTCTCACGGGAGCCTGAGCCGCCGACAGCGCAGAGCAGGCAGAGGAGAGCAGAGCAGAGAGCCGGCTCTCCGCCGCCGATTAGGCTCGATGACATGTCTGCCGATTCCGCGCGCCGCACTGTCCGCATCCTCACGTGGGTCGGGCTCGCCACCGGTGTCATCGGCGGCCTGCTCGTCGCCTTCCCGAAGGTGCTGCCCGTCGGCGGCCCGTGGGTGCAGCTCGCGCTCGGCGTCGCGACGCTCGTGCTCGCCTTCCGTGCGCGCAAGATCGGGATCGCCGAGGTCGAGGGCTTCGACGGGCGTCTCTCCCTGTTCGCGGCACTGCTCGGGTTCCTCGTGGTGTTCTTCGCGGGTCAGGTGGCCTTCGGGATCCTCGTCGCGGTCGCCAACCCCTGACTCACGGCCGCCCGAAGGGGCTCGCCTAAGCTGGAACAGTGGCATCCCCGGCAGCAGACGACTACCTGAAGACGGTCTACGCGCACACCGAATGGCAGGACGCGCCGATCACCCCGTCGGTGCTCGCGGCGAAGCTCGGCATCGCGCCGTCGTCGGTCACGGAGATGGTGAAGAAGCTCGCCGCCGCGGGTCTGGTCTCGCACGTGCCCTACGGGGCGGTGCGATTGACGGATGCCGGGACGCAGCGAGCCCTCGCCATGGTGCGGCGTCACCGGCTGATCGAGACGTGGCTCGTGCAGGAGTTCGGCTACGGCTGGGACGAGGTGCACGACGAGGCCGAGGTGCTCGAGCACACCATCAGCGACCGCCTGCTCGAGGGCATCGACGAGCGTCTCGGACGCCCGCGGTTCGATCCTCACGGCGACGCGATCCCTGATGCGGACGGCATCGTCGACCGGGAGCCGTTCGTGCTGCTCGCCGACGCGCCGGCCGGTCACACCGGTCGCGTGCTGCGCGTCGACGATCGCGACCCCGAGCTGCTGCGCACCCTCGATGCGCTGGGTCTGGTCGTGGCGGCGACGGTCGAGACGACGGCATCCGGCATCCGCCTCGACGGCGCCGACGTGGAGCTGCCGGCGGGAGCGGCCGACATCGTCTGGCTGACCGCCTAGCGCCCGGCTCGGGCCGCCAGGAGACTGTCACCTCCCGGCAACACGCGCCCAATAGGCTGTGCACATGGGACACCGCGACGACATCGAGTGCTGGCTGACCGACATGGACGGCGTGCTCGTGCATGAGAACACCGCCATCCCCGGCGCCTCCGAGCTGCTCGCCGGATGGGAGCAGAACGAGATCCCCTACCTGGTGCTCACGAACAACTCGATCTTCACGGCACGCGACCTGTCGGCGCGACTGCGAGCCAGCGGACTCGTCGTGCCCGAGGAGCGCATCTGGACCTCGGCGCTCGCGACGGCGGACTTCCTCAAGCAGCAGCTGCCCGGTGGCTCGGCGTTCGTGATCGGCGAGGCGGGCATCCTCACGGCCCTGCACGAGGCCGGGTTCATCATGACCGAGACGGCCCCCGACTTCGTCGTCGTCGGCGAGACGCGGAACTACTCCTTCGAGGCGATCACGAAGGCGATCCGGCACATCAACAAGGGCTCGCGCTTCATCGTGACGAACCCCGATGCGACCGGTCCGTCCGCCGACGGAGTGCTGCCGGCGACCGGCGCGATCGCGGCGCTCATCACGAAGGCGACCGGCAAGGAGCCCTACGTCGTCGGCAAGCCCAACCCGATGATGTTCCGGTCGGCCCTGAACAAGATCGGCGCCCACTCGAAGAAGACCGGCATGATCGGCGACCGCATGGACACCGACATCGTCGCGGGCATCGAGGCCGGTCTGCACACCGTGCTCGTGATGACCGGCATCAGCGACGAAGCCGAGATGCAGAAGTACCCGTTCCGCCCCGACGAGGTCGTCGACTCGGTCGCCGACCTGCTGCCCACGGTCACCGAGTCGATCCCGACGCTCGACGAGGACTGACATGGGCGCGCTCGACGACGGCGAACGGATCTCGGCAGCGGATGCCGCGACCTGGCGCGCCTGGCTCGAGCAGAACCACGAGCGCACGGCCGGCGTCTGGCTGCTGAGCGTGCGAGGCCGATCCACGGGCGTCGGCTATGACGACGCCGTGCGCCAGGCGCTGTGCTTCGGCTGGATCGACGGACCCGTGCGCACCTTCGACGACACGACCGTCGGACAGTGGTTCAGTCCGCGCCGACGCGGGAGCGGGTGGGCGGCGACCAACAAGGCCCGGATCGCGGAGCTCGAGGCGACGGGGCAGATGGCGCCCGCAGGGATCCGGGTGCTCGAGGCCGCCCGCGCCGACGGATCGTGGACGGTGCTCGACGGCCCCGAGGCGGGAGTCGAGCCGCCGGAGTTCACGACGGCATTGGATGCCGTGCCCGCGGCGCGCGCGAACTGGGACGCGTTCCCCCCGTCGGTGAAGAAGTTCGGCCTCACGCACATCGCGATGGCGAAGCGACCGGAGACCCGAGCATCCCGCATCGCCAAGATCGTCGCCGACGCGGCGGAAGGGAGACGCCCGTGAGCCAGTCCGACCTGCTGTTCCTGGTGCTCGTCGTCATCATGTCGTCGTCGCTCATCGTGCTCGTCGTGCAGTTCGTGCGCTCCCGCCGACGCGGACCGGGTGCCGGCGAGGGCGACGGCCGCGCGGGCTGGTGGGAAGGCCCGTGGGAAGACGACGACCGCAGGCGCTGAGGTTCCCTCGTGGCTCGGTGAGCGAGCAGAGCGAGACGAAGCGCGCGGGATTCCTCACGACTCCCTGCCCGCACGGCTGCACGCCCGCGCCGCTCAGCTCAGCGTGAGGCTCCGCACCGACGCCACCGGCTCCGGCATCCGCAGCGGACCGCGACCCGGTGTGATCGTTCCGAGGATGCGCGCATCGCGCGCGCCCGTCCCTCCCGGAGTGACCGCAGCCACGCCGTGCATCGTGCACCAGCCGATGAGCGCGAAGAGGATCGCCTCCTTGCTGTCGACGGGCGCGCCGAGCTCGTCGGCGAGCACGACCTCGACTCCGGGCAGCGCATCGCGAAGCCCCTGCAGCAGGAGCGGGTTGTGGCAGCCGCCACCCGACACGGCGAGGAAGCCGATGCCTGCCGCACGGACGTCTCGGGCGACGGTGCGCACCGTGAGCTCCGTGAGCGTGCGGACGAGATCGGGTGCCGAGATCTCCCGTCCCTGACGACGAGCATCGTCCACGTGGGAGCGCACGTAGTCGAGGTGGAAATGCTCCTTGCCCGTGCTCTTCGGAGCGGGCAGCGCGTAGTACGGGTCCGCGAGCAGGGCGGCGAGCAGCACGTCGTCGACCGACCCGGTCCGCGCGATCGCAGCATCGGCATCGTAGCCGCGAGGATCGAGTCCCTCGGAGACGACGACGGCGTCCACGAGCGCGTTGGCCGGACCGATGTCGTAGGCGGTGAGCCCGTCCGGACCGACCACGGTCATGTTGGCGATGCCTCCGAGGTTCACGGCTGCTGAGACGCCCGCGCGGTCGCGGAGCAGCAACTCGTCGAGGAACGACACGAGCGGTGCGCCGTGCCCTCCGACGGTGATGTCGCGGATGCGCACGTCCGACACGACCGGAGCTCCGACGCGCTCGGCGATCCAGGCCGCCTGACCGATCTGCAGGGTGCCGAGCGCGTGGTCGCCGTCGACCCAGTGGTAGACGGTCTGACCGTGGGTGCACACGGCGTCGACTCCGCCGACGGCCTCGGATGCTGCGGCAGCGACCTCCGCGAACGCCTGGCCGATCAGTGTGTCGAGCTCGCACACCTCGGCCAGCGTGGTCTGCGCGGGCGGGAGGGCGGCGACGAGGCGGGCGCGCAGCGCGGTCTCGTACGCAACGCTGTCTTCGTGGAGCACGATGCCGTGCAGAGCTCCCGCCTCCTCGCGGAAGTCGACGACCGTCACGTCGATCCCGTCGTGCGAGGTGCCGGAGAGCAGTCCGAGTACGCGCATGAGTGTCCTTCCCGCTGCGTGAGTGTTGTGATCCGAGCCTACGGGGAGTTTGTTAGGGATGTAGGCCGAACGTCGCGGGCCTCTTCTGCACGCGCCTGGCTCATCCTGGGTTATCCCCCGCTCGGGGAGACGAGCGGTCGGGCCGGGCGAGCGGTCACCGGGTACCAGCTAACATTCTGCGGAACCTACTGGGGTCGCGTCAGAATAGGAGCATGTTCGTGTCCGCAGGAATCATTGCGGTCGTGCTCAGCGCGGTCGGCATCGTGGTGACACTGGGCTCGAGCATGTTCCTTGGCTTCGCGTGGTGCGTGCGTCGGACGGATGCGGTCGAACGCAGGCTCAGCGCCCGGATCGACGAGGTCGAGCACAAACTCAGCGCCCGGATCGACGAGGTCGAGCACACACTCAACGCCCGGATCGACGAGGTCGAGCACACACTCAACGCCCGGATCGACGAGGTCGAGCGCACACTCAACGCCCGGATCGACGAGGTCGAGAGAAGTCTCACCGACCGGATCGACGCGGTGGGACACGAGACCACAGAGGTGAAGATCGCCGTCGCCCGCCTCGAGGGTCCGGTGCCGCGCCTGTTGACCCGCGCCCGCTGATCGTCGCTCCGAGAAGCCCGAGGACGATCAGCGCAGCACGAGGGCGGCCGCACCGATGAGCGGCCCCTCGTCGCCCAGCCCCGACCGCACCACGCGGGTGCGACGGGAGTACTCGTGCGCGGCGCTCGCCGTCAGAGCTGCCTGCACCAGGTCGATGTAGTCGGCTGACACCCGGGAGAACCCGCCGCCGATCGCGACGACATCGAGGTCGACCAGGGTGGCCGCGTCGGCAAGGGCCTGCCCGACCGCCGTCGCCGATCGCTCGATCGCCGCCCGGGCGACGGCGACGCCTGCCGCGGCATCCCTGGCGAGATCCTCGCCGGTCGACCCCGTCCAGCCCTGCTGCTGCGCCCACGCGGCGCTGGCAGGTCCGGAGGCGATCTCCTCGAGCGTGAGCCCGCCCTCGCGGCGAACCTGGCCGAGGTGACCGGCGTTGCCGGTCGCGCCCGGGATGTAGGCTCCACCCACGACGAAACCGCCGCCGACGCCCGTCGACACGACGATCGACAGCGACGCTCCGGCGCCCTGCGTCGCTCCGAGCCATGACTCCGCGAGCGCGAGGGCGCCGCCATCGTGGCCGAGCACGGTGCGCACCTCCGCACCGCGGATCGCGGACGCTGCGGTGTGCACGGATGCCGCGAGGCCGTATCCGCGCGCGAGCGGCATGTTCACGGGCAGGATGGCGCCGGCGGAGCGATCGATGGGTCCGGCGCTGCCGACTCCGGCGCCGACGAGCTCGGCGTCCGCCGGCAGCGGCGCCAGTGCGTGCGAGACGACCGCGGCGACCGCGAGATCCAGCGAGGGGAACGTCGCTTCGCGACCCGTGGCCTGGCGGCTGCGGCTGCCGTCGACGAGCGTGCCGTCCTCGCGGACGAGCGCGGCCTCCATCTTCGTGCCGCCGATGTCGACGGCGAGAGCGTAACGGGTCACTGGGGGTCGAGCCCGAGGTCGTCGAGGTCGAAGGCCGCTCGCCATTCGAGACCCTCGGCTTCGATGGCGGCCTGTGCCCCGGTCTTGCGGTCGACGATCACGGCGACGGCGACGACTTCGGCGCCCTCCTTGCGCAGCGCCTCGACCGCCTTGAGCGCGGACTGCCCGGTGGTGGACGTGTCTTCGAGCACGACGACGCGCGTGCCCTTCACATCGGCGCCCTCGATCTGACGGCCGCGGCCGTGGTCCTTCGGCTCCTTGCGCACGACGAAGGCGTCGAGCGGACGATCCGTCGCGACCGAGGCGTGCAGCACCGAGTTCGCGATCGGGTCGGCACCGAGAGTCAGGCCGCCGACGGCTGCGACGTCGAGGTCGGCGATGAGGTCGAGCATGATCCGCCCGATGGCCGGCGCTGCGCGGTGGTCGAGCGTGAGCTTGCGCATGTCGACGTAGTACGTCGCCTTCTTGCCGCTGGAGAGGGTGAAGTCGCCGTGGAACACCGCCTCGTCGGTGATGAGATCGAGGAGTGTCTGGCGGTCTGCGTCGAGTGCGGTCACGGCATCCAGTGTAGGAGGCAAGCCCTAGGCTTGACGCATGCGCTTGGCCACCTGGAACGTCAACTCCATCCGCACCCGCGTGACCCGCACCGTCGAGTTCGCCGTCCGAGAGGACATCGACGTGCTGGCGATGCAGGAGATCAAGTGCAAGCCGGAGCAGTTCCCCTACGGCCCGTTCGAAGAGGCCGGGTACCACGTCGAGGTCCACGGCCTGAACCAGTGGAACGGCGTCGCGATCGCCAGCCGCCTCCCCGTCACCGACGTGCGCACGTCTTTCGACGGGATGCCTGGCTTCGCGAAGGGGCACGAGGGGCCCGATGCACCGCTCGAGGCCCGCGCGCTGGGCGTGCTCGTCGACGGCGTGCGCGTGTGGAGCCTGTACGTGCCTAACGGCCGTGCGCTCGGCGATCCGCACTACGCCTACAAGCTGCACTGGCTCGACGAGTTGAAGAAGTCGACGGCCGCGGAGCTCGCCGCGAACCCCGACCTGCCGCTCGCGCTCGTCGGCGACTTCAACATCATCCCGTTCGATGGCGACAACGGCGACCCCGACATCGTCGAGGGTGTCTCCACGCACGTCTCCCCGCCCGAGCGCGAGGCCTTCTTCGCCCTCGCCGACGCCGGCGTGAGCGACGTCGTGCGGCCGCTGCTGCCCGAGGGGTACACGTACTGGGACTACCAGCGCCTCAAGTTCCCGCGCAACGAGGGCATCCGCATCGACTTCATCCTCGGCTCGAAGACGCTCGCCGATGCGGTGACCGGCGCCTCGATCCACCGCGAGGAGCGCAAGGGCGAGCAGCCCAGCGACCACGTGCCCGTCGTCGTCGAGCTCGACAACAGCCGCCTCGGGACTGCCGCCGGGGAGGACGACGACGACCTCCCGATGATCTTCTCCTGACGGTCGCGTGACCCTGCGCCTGATCGCGACCGACCTCGACGGCACGCTGCTCACGTCCGCGTCGGAGGTGAGCGCCCGCACGCGCTCGGCTCTCGATGCGGCGCGCGAGCGCCGCATCCACGTCGTCCCGGTCACGGCCCGGCAGCCCATCGGTCTGCGGGCAATCGCGTCCGGTGCGGGCTTCGACGGCTGGGCGCTGTGCAGCAACGGCGCATATGCGACGCACCTCACCGAGGGCAGGATGCTGTTCGCCGAGGAGCTGCCGGCGGAGACGATCCGGACGCTGGCTCAGGCATTGGGCGACAGCATCCCCGATCTGCTGTTCGCGAGCGTGCGAGAGGGCGGGGAGACGTTCGTGGCCCAGCACGGCTACGCAGCGATCGCGGACATGTCGGACCACAAGCGCGACCCGGCGTCGATGGGCGGCGTCGACCTCGCCGAGGTGCTCGCAGCTCCCAGCCTGAAGCTCGTCATCCGGCACCCGGAACTCGCTCCCGCTGCCGTCTTCGACGCCCTGCGGGCTCTCGGGCTCACCGGTTTCGAGGCCACTCTCTCCGGAGCGCCCTTCGTCGAGATCATGGCCGAGGGCGTCACCAAGGCCACGGGACTCGCGCGGCTCTGCGAGCACCTCGCGATCGACCGCGCGGACGTCGTGGCTTTCGGCGATGCGCTGAACGACGTCGAGATGCTGCGCTGGGCCGGTCACGGGGTCGCGATGACCAACGGCCTGGATGCCGCGAAAGCTGCCGCCGACGAGACGACCGCGTCGAACGACGATGACGGGGTGGCTCGCGTCATCGAGCGGATGCTCGCCACGGCCTGACCCCGGGACTCGACGAACCCGGCCGCCCTCGCGGGACGACCGGGTTCGCGGGGTGATCCGGTGTCAGCTGTGCGCGCGTCGACGACGCACGAGCACGGTGCCCACGACAGCGAGGAAGAGCCCCGCGAGCAGTGCCGTTGCGGGGAGCTCATTGCCCGTGGCCGCGAGACGATCGGGATTCGTCGCCGAACCGCGTGCGGCTCCGGTCGACGGAGCAGCGACCGCGGCGGTGACCTGAACGGCCGCGCTCGCCTGGATCGCACCTCCCGCACCGAGCGCGACCAGTGTGTGCACGCCGGCGGGAGCGGAAGCCGGAATGCGCAGCGTGCCGCTCAGCCGTCCGCTCTGATCGGCGGTGAGCGATCCGAGGGCGATCGGGTCGGAGTGCAGCTCGAACGCTACGACCTCACCCGCGGAGAATCCCTCACCCACGACCTGGATCGCGCCGCCGGCGCGCACGGTGGAGGCCGTGAGGGACAGCGCGGGCCTCGGCTCGGGCTCCGGCGCGACCGTGTCGACAGTGAGCGCGAAATCCACACCCGTCACGGACTGCCCTGGCACAACGGTGATCGGAGTGGCCTCCTGCGCAGTGTCCACGCCGTCGAAGTACTGGGACTTCGCCGTGATGCTGCCGTCGGCGAACTCGATCCGGGCCTTGAGGATGTACGGCCCCTTCGACACGTGCATCGTGTACGCGCCGGTGACGGCGTTTGCGCCGATCGTGCGCACGTTCTGACCGTTCTGCCACGCCTCGACCCAGATCTGTGAGGGCGCCGCGGAATCGACGGTCACCGTTCCCGTGATCGTGGCGGACGGCTCGAGCATCGGATCGATGCCTGTGACCTCTTGACCGGCGGCGACCGTGACCGCGGTCGCCGTCTCCCAGATCTCCGCATCATCCCAGTACTCCTGCTTGAGTCCGGTCGATCCGAAAAGCAGCTTGTACGATCCCGGCGGAACCGCGATGCGATACGACCCGTCGAATTCCGTCCACGCGCCGGGGATATCGATGAGATCCAGCTCTGCTTCGTAAATGGTGACGAGAGCGAGGAGCGGCTGCCCGTCAATGGCCCGCGTCACGGTGCCGCTGATGAATCCCGCGACCTCGAGCGCAGCGTCCACGCTGCTCACGGTCTGCTTCTCGACGACGGTGACGAGCTTTGCAGCACCCCACGCGTACGCGTCTCTCCAGTACTCCGGAACGAACTCCTGGGCGGCGTCGGCGAAGCGGACGCGGTAGGACCCCGCGGGAAGCCCGCCGAGCGTGTAGCGTCCGGACGCGTCCGTGGTCGTCTGCCCCACGATCTCGTCCTGATCGTCGAGTGCCTGCACGAACACGTTCGCGAAACTCGAACCGTCGGCGGAGCGGGTCACCGTTCCCTCGACGGCCCCTCCCTGGTCGAGCGACGCGTCGATCCCGGGGACGACCTCGCCCACTCCGACGACGACGGGGGTCGCCTGATCGTAAACAAACGCCCCCTCCCAGAACTCGCGCTTCAGATCGGTGCCCTCCGGGAAGAAGCTGACGACGTACGACCCCGCCGCGAGCCCGGGCAGCGTGTACGCACCCGTCGAGTCGGTCGTGGTGGAGGCCCACGTCGGGCCGTCGGCCGAGACGGTGACTCCCGCGACGGGTGACCCGTCGTCGGCGCGCGCGACAGTGCCGCTGATCGAACCGACCGGGTCGTCCGCCGCCTCCGCGGCCGTGGTCACGCCGCCGAGGGCGAGCGCGAGAGCCGCAGCGCCTCCGAGAACAGCCCGAATGAATGCGCGTCGTCGCGCCATGATCCCACCCTCCGAGAGAAGGTCGGCCGCGCGGTGGGACACCGCGACGAACGACCTCGAACAACGCGCCGATGACTCGGCGACTTCACCCTCGAATCTAGGGGTTCGTGCACAGGAGAGGAATAGTCGAGACGAAAGAGATACACGAGTCAGCTAGTCCTCGAACGTCCCGACTTCGGGCGTGCGGTCGGTGCGGCCGTAGCGGAACAGCGTCACGCCCTCGGGATCCGTGACCGGCGTCTCGAGCAGCTCGAGCACCGAGGGCAGGGCGTCGTCGCGGAACACCTTCTTGCCGGCCCCGAGCAGGATCGGGTACACCCAGAGGTTGAGCTGGTCGAACAGCCCCTCGGCGAGCAGGGTGTGCACGAAGTCGATGCTGCCGATCACGTGCACCTCGCGGTGGCGGGAGCGCAGGGCGGCGACCTCGGTCGCGAGGTCGCCGCCGACGCGCGTGCTCCCCGCCCAGTCGAGGGCCCGATCGGCATCGCGGGTCGCGACGTACTTCGGCACTCGGTCGAACAGCTGCCCGATCTCGCCGGACGGGCCGTCGGTGTGCTGCGGCCAGTACGCGGCGAAGATGTCGTACGTTCGGCGGCCGAGCAGCAGGGCGTCGAGCTGCTGCATCCCCTCCGTCACCTGGGATCCGACACCCGACGACGGGTAGCCTGCCTGCCAGCCGCTGAAGGCGAAGCCGGCCGACGTGTCTTCGCCGACACCGCCCGGCCCCTGGGCGACGCCGTCGAGCGTGGCGAACAGGTCGATCACGATGCGTCCGGTCATGAGAGTGCTCCTTCGCACGGGAAACAGCGGTGCTACACGAGAAGGGATGCGCCCAGCGGCGCGATGTGGAACGTGCGGGCGAACGACTCGAGGTGCGAGACATCGCCCCGTACGACGGCGAGCACGTCCTGCGCGATCGCCTCGTCCGGCGTGATCGCGCCGGCGATCAGCCGACGGATGCCGGGACCGGCGACGATCACGGCATCCGGCTCTCCTTGCGGCTGCCGCGCGTCGGCGGCGGGGGCGCGCGGAGCAGGAGGGGAGATCTGCGCGACGACGAGGTCTCCCCCGCGCACCGATGCGCGGAGCGCGACGTCGCCGACGTGCAGCTCGTACTCGGCGTCGGCGGCGGCGTCCGCCTGGAATGCCGTGCGCAGGGCCATCGTGAGCGAGTCGGGCGTGACGACGTCGCCTTCTCGGGGGTCTCCCATGGTCTGGAAGCCCCAGCGCCCGAGCTCGAGGATGACGGACTCGAGCGCCTGCCCGTACGGCGTGAGCTCGTAGGCGAGGCCGCGCCGCAGCGGGATACGGCGTACGACGCCGCCGTCCTGCAGTTCCTTGAGCCGGGAGGACAGGATGTTGGTGGGGATGCGCGGCAGGCCCTGCTTGAGGTCGGTGTACCGACGGGGTCCGACGAGCAGATCGCGGACGATGAGCAGCGCCCACCGCTCCCCGATCAGCTCGACGGCCGTCGTGACCCCGCAGTATTGGCCGTAGCTGCGTGCCGCCATCAGGATGCGGCGTTCTGCTCCGCGGCGTGATCGGCCACGTGGTCGGGGCCGTTCTCGGCGGCCTCGGGGGTCATGTAGAGGAAGCCGAGCGAGTTGCCGTCGGGGTCGTCGAGGTCGCGCGAGTACATGAAGCCGTAGTCCTGGGCAGGCCGCGACTCGACGCCGCCCGCGGCGAGGCCCTTCTCGAGGATGGCGTCGACCTCGTCGCGCGAGTCGCGGCTGAACGAGACCGAGACCTGCGCGACCTGGTTCGGGTCGGCGATCGGCTTGTCGGTGAAGGTCTGGAAGAACTCGCGCTTGAGGACCATGAAGTAGATGTCCTTCGACCAGACGACGCACGCGGCGTTCTCGTCGGTGAAGTTCGGGTTGATCTCGCAGCCGAGGGCCGTGTAAAAGGCCTTGGCGCGATCGAGATCGGTGGTGGGCAGGTTGACGAAGACACTGGTCACGATGACTCCTTTGTCGTGGGTGATGATGCTCGACACTTGCAAAAAGCAAGTTCACTTGTCAAGAGCAAGTCCTCGATTTCTCGACGTGCTCGTCCCGACCGCCGCCAGCACGCCCGCGCCCGCGGTGAGGGCGGCCACCACTCCCAGCCCGATCCCCGGGACGGATGCCGTCGCCACGGCCCCCGCGACCAACGGTCCGCCCGCGTCACCGAACTCGCGACCCAGCTCCGCGCTGCCCATCGTGCGCCCCATGCGCTCAGGCGGTGTGGACGCGGCGAGGTGCGAGAACGCCACGGGCGTCGCCGTGCCCACACCGAGTCCGACGAGCAGGGCCGTCGTGACCAGCGCGGCGGGGTGACCGGTCACCGCCGACAGTGCGATGCCGACCGCGATGAGCAGCAGTCCGCCGACCGTGCCGCCGCGCACCGAGATCCGGCCGCGGTCGTGCGCCGAGCCCACCAGGGGCTGCGCCGCGCTCGACGCGACAGCCAGCACCGTGACGATCGCCATGCTCCACACGGTGTCGAGTCCGGCCTGCCTGCCGAGAAGCGGGAGGAATCCGACCGCCACGGCGAGCGCGCCGGTCGTCGCAGCCAGCACGAGAGTCGGCACGAGGAACCCGGGGGCGACGAGCTCGCGCCCGAGATCGAGGAGCGTCACGCGCTTGCGGGCCAGCACCGGAACGTGCGGCACGGAGACGGCGACCCATGCCGCGGCGCCGAGGCCGAGCACGGCGAGCGCCCAGAACAGCGCGGGGAGTCCGCCCCACACGACGAGCACGGCCCCGAGCAGCGGACCGAGGGCGTAGCCCAGGCTCTTCCACGAGCCGTAGCGACCGAAGTACTTTCCGCGCGTGGCATCGTCGGTCAGCCGCGCGACGGCGGCCGACGACGACGGGGAGAACGCCGACGCCGCCGCCCCCTGCCCGAAGCGCCCGATCACCAGTCCGGCCATCCCCGGCACCACGGCCCCCACCACCGAGAACGCGGCGAAGGCCAGCAGGCCGCCGATGATCACGGGCCGGACGCCGACGCGATCGCTCAGCGCGCCGAACAGCGGTTTGAGCAGCACCTCAGCGAGGTCGTACAGCGCGAGGGTGAAGCCGAAGGCGAGCAGCGTCCACCCGATGTCGTCGGTCTCCGCGCCCAGCGCGGCGGCGATGCCGTGCGCGCCGAAAGCGGTGGTGAAACCGGCGAGGTACAGCGGGGCGAGGCGCGGCGCGGAGGTCACGCTCGATTCTCGCAGGTGGCGTCGATCC
The DNA here is from genome assembly GCF_041954735.1 of Microbacterium sp. LS_15. Classification (NCBI taxonomy): domain Bacteria; kingdom Bacillati; phylum Actinomycetota; class Actinomycetes; order Micrococcales; family Microbacteriaceae; genus Microbacterium; species Microbacterium sp. LS_15. The sequence goes on from NZ_JAVAYD010000002.1 coordinate 71,130, forward strand.
GTCGCGCGGGGGATGCCGCGGCATCCGTCCCGCCCGTACGGTGGGGGGATGCCCGCCGCGACGTTCACCCGCACGCCGAGCGCCCGCGAACAGCGCGCCGACCTCGTGCTCGCCGCGGTCATGTTCGTCGGCGCCGTCCTCAGCGCCGCCCTCTCGACCATCGCCGAGATCTACGGCGACACGAGGGCGGAACCGTGGACCGCGCTCGTCTACGCGGTCGTCGTCACGGCGCCGCTCGCCGTGCGGCGCCGCTGGCCGGCGCTCGTGGCGATCGTGATCTGCGTCGCGTACTTCCTCGCGATCTCGTTCCAGGTGCCCGAGATCTACGTCGGCAACATCGCCATGTTCGTGGCGCTGTACACGGTCGGCGCGTGGATGAACGACCGCAGGGCGGCGATGATCGTGCGCATCGCGATCATCGTCGGCATGTTCGTCTGGCTGCTCATCACGATGTACCGGGAGGCGATCGAGCAGGCCGACAAGGCCGAGGTCGTGGCCGGCCTGATGTCGCCGTACGTCGCGTTCATGCTGATCCAGGTGCTGCTCAACGCGCTGTACTTCGGCGGCGCCTACTACTTCGGCGATCGCTCGTGGAACGCCGCGCAGGCGCGCGAGGTGCTGGAGCTGCGCACGGCCGAGCTCGAGCGCGAGCGCGAGGTCACGGCCGCCCAGGCCGTCGCGCTCGACAGGGTGCGCATCGCCCGCGAGCTCCACGACGTCGTCGCCCACCACGTCTCGGTGATGGGCGTGCAAGCCGGCGCCGCACGGCTCGTCATCGATCGGGACCCGGAGAAGGCCCGCGGCATCCTCTCTGACATCGAGGGAGCGGCGCGCGACGCGATCCACGAGCTGCGGCAGCTGCTCGAGACGCTGCGCACCCCCGGCGGCGACAGCACGGAGACCGCGTCGACCGTCACACTCGCCCACATCGCCGACCTGGCCCGCGCGTCGACGGAGGCCGGCCTGCCCACCGACTACGCCGTGGTCGGCGCCCCCGTCGCCGTGCCGTCGGTCGTCGCCGTGAACCTCTACCGCATCGCGCAGGAGTCGCTCACGAACGCACGCCGGCACGCGGGCTACGGCGCGACCGCCGACGTCAGGGTCCGCTACGACGCGGATGCCGTCGAGGTCGAGATCGTCAACACCGGACGCGCGGTCGCCGTCCTTCGTCCAGGGCTCGGGCAGCTCGGCATGCGGGAGCGCGCCGCCGCGTCCGGCGGCACCCTCGAGGTCGCGCCGCGCAGCACCGGCGGCCTGCGCGTGCGAGCCAGGGTGCCGCTCGGCAGCCGCGACGCTGGCAGCGCTCAGGATCCCGGCCCCGATGAGCCCGCCGACACCGTGCACGCCGACACCGTTCAGAGAGGCGCCCCGTCATGACCCGGGATCGGATCCGCGTGCTGCTCGTCGATGACCACGCGATGCTCCGCGCCGGCTTCCGCACGATCCTCGACACCCAACCCGACATCACCGTCGTGGGCGAGGCCGCGACCGGCGCCGATGCGGTCGTGCAGGCCGCCGCGCTGCGCCCCGACGTCATCACGATGGACGTGCAGATGCCCGATATGGACGGCATCGAGGCGACCCGCCGCATCGTCGCCGAACCGAGCGTCTCGGCCGCGATCGCGATCATCACGACGTTCGACCGCGACGACTACCTGTACCAGGCGCTGGATGCCGGAGCGAGCGGCTTCCTGCTCAAGAACGCCGGAGCGGAGGACCTCATCGCCGCGGTCCGCGCGCTGGCCGCTGGCGACGGCATGCTCGCGCCCGAGGTGACGCGGCGGGTGCTCGTCCGGTTCGCCACGGCGTCCTCTCCGACACCGCCGTCGACCGCCGCCTCGCACCCGCCCGCGCCGACGCCGCCCCTCAGCGAACCGCTCACGGAGCGCGAAGCCGAGGTGCTCGCGCTGCTGGCCGACGCCCGCACCAACTCCGAGATCGCGGCAGCGCTGTTCATCGGCGAGGCCACCGTGAAGACGCACGTGTCACGCATCCTGCAGAAGCTCGGCGCGCGGGATCGCGTGCAGGCGGTCGTGCTCGCCTACCGGCTCGGACTCGCCTGACGGCATCCCGCTACTCTCGGAGGGTGTCCGCTCCGCCGCCCCGATCCCCCCTGGCCCGGCCGGTGCTCGCCGGCATCGTCACGGCACTCGTGGGCTTCACGAGCTCGTTCGCCGTCGTGCTCACCGGGCTCGGCGCGGTCGGCGCGACCCCCGTCGAGGCGGCGAGCGGTCTGCTCGCGCTGTGCCTCACGATGGGCCTCGCCTGCATCGTGCTGGCCTGGCGCTACCGCATGCCGATCACGGCCGCATGGTCGACGCCCGGTGCCGCCCTCCTCGCGGCGACCGGCGCCGTCGACGGCGACTGGCCCGCCGCGGTCGGCGCCTTCCTCGTCGCCGCCGCGCTGATCCTGCTGACAGCGCTGTGGCCCGCGCTCGGCGCGCTGATCGCCCGCATCCCTCCGTCCATCGCCCAGGCCATGCTCGCGGGCGTGCTGCTGCCGCTCTGCCTCGCGCCCGTCACCGGGTTGGTGGCGAACCCGTGGGGCGTCGTGCCGGTCGTGCTGACGTGGCTCGTCTTCGCCCGCCTCGCGCCGCGATGGGCCGTGCCGCTGGCCTTCGTCGCCGCGGCCGTCGTCGTCGCGGTCTCGCTCGTGCAGTCAGGCGCCCCCGTGGATGCCGGACTGCTGCTGCCCCGCGTCGAGCTCACCGCCCCCGTGTTCACGGTCGGCGCCCTCGTCGGCATCGCCCTGCCGCTCTTCATCGTCACGATGGCGTCGCAGAACGTGCCCGGCATCGCCATCATGCGCAGCTTCGGCTACGAGGTGCCGTGGCGCCCCGCCATGCTCGTGACCGGCATCGGCACCGCGGCGGGCGCCGCCGCCGGCGGCCACGCGATCAACCTCGCCGCGATCAGTGCCGCGCTCGCGGCATCCCCCGAGGCCGACACCGACCACGGACGACGCTGGATCGCCGGCGTCTCGACGGGCGCGTCGTACCTCGTGCTCGGGGCCTTCTCGGCCGCCTTCGCCGCGCTCGTACTGCTCGCGCCGGATGCCGTGATCCCCGCCGTCGCGGGCCTCGCCCTGTTCGGAGCGTTCGGCTCGTCGGTGCAGCAGGCCATCGACGATCCCGGCGAGCGCATCCCCGCCGTGGTCACGTTCCTCGTCGCGGCGTCCGGTATCGCGGTGCTCGGGGTGAGCGCGGCGTTCTGGGCCCTCGTCGCCGGGCTCCTCGTGCGCGGCGTGCTGCACGCCGGTCGGCGCGGCGAAGCGCGTTAGCGTGGACGCGTGAGCCTTCCCCCGCCCGCCGCCCCGCCGCCCGGCACCTCGGTCGGGTTCTTCGACGCCCGTGCGCTGAGCGAACCAGTGAATCCCGCCGAGGTCGACGCGTTCGCCCGCGCGCATCGGCGTGCGAACCCCACGACGGCAGGGCAGGTCGTCGCCTGGGTGCTCGTGATCGTGGCGGTGCTGCTGATCGTCCCGGTGGCCGGCGTGCTGCTCATGGGCATCGGCTACGCCATCGGGCGCGACGCGGGCGTGCTCGTCGGCGCCCTCATCGGTCTGCTCCTGTTCGGCGGGCTCACCGTCGGCCTGGTCACGCTCGTGCGACGGGCCAACCGCCAGCGGGCCCTCACCCGCTTCCGGCTCAGCCGTTTCGCGGCCTCGAACGCTCTCGCCTACCTGGAACGGATCGACGAGCCGCCGCTCCCCGGCCTCATCTTCCAGACCGGATCGAGCCGTGTCTCGACCGACGTGCTGCGTGGCACGAGCCCGCGGTTCGTGGAGTTCGGCAACTACCAGTACACGACGAGCAACGGCAAGCAGAGCCAGACGCACCGGTGGGGGTACGTCGCGGTGAAACTCGACGTGCCGCTGCCGAACATCCTGCTCGACGCCCTGGGGAACAACGCCCTGGGCAGCAGCCTCGCCGGAGCGTTCCGCCGCGACCAGCGCCTCTCGCTCGAAGGCGACTTCGACCGGTACTTCTCGCTGTACTGCCCCGAGGGCTACGAGGTCGACGCGCTGTACCTGTTCACCCCCGACGTGATGGCGCGGTTCATCGATCACGCGGCCGAGCTCGACGTCGAGATCGTCGACGACTGGCTCTTCCTCTACACGCGCCGCGAGGTCTCGACGCTCGATCCCGCGACCTGGGCGTGGCTGTTCGGTGCGGTGGGTGCGCTGCTCGTGAAGCTCGATCAGTGGGCGCGGTGGCGCGACGAGCGGCTGCGCGGACAGGTCACGGCGGCGCCTCGGCATCCGTCGCTGCCGGTGCCGACGAGCGGGGCGCCCGTTCCCGCCGCGGCCCCCGTGCCCGCGGGTGCCCCGGCCCTGCCGTTCGCCGCTCCCGCCGGCGTCGTCACCCCGCCGCCCGTCGGTGTCGCACCGCCCGGCCAGCGCCTGCGGCGGCGCAGCCCGTGGGTCGCCGTCGCCGTCATCGTCGGGGCGGTGTTCTTCGTGACGACGGCGCCGTTCGCCCTCGGCATCCTCGTGTTCCTCACCTCGCCCTGAGCGCATCCCACCCCGGGGAGGATGGCGTCCGCCGCGCGGCGGACCCGCGCTCGGAGTCCTCGACGGCGATCCGCCGCACGGGGGATGCCGCCGCCCCCGCCACCGCCCTAGCGTGAAGGCATGACAGGACAGCTCGTACTCACCGGCATCACCAAGAGCTACGGCTCTCGGCGCGTGCTCGACGACGTCTCGTTCGAGGTGGCCCCCGGCCGCCTGACGGGTTTCGTCGGCGGCAACGGCGCAGGCAAGACCACCACCATGCGGATCGTCCTCGGGCTGCTCTCCGCCGACGGAGGCACCGTCGCCCTCGACGGACAGCCGCTCACCGGCGACCAGCGCAGCCACTTCGGCTACATGCCGGAGGAACGAGGGCTGTACCCCAAGATGAAGGTGCTCGAACAGATCGTGTATCTCGCCCGGCTGCACGGCTTCAGCAAGCCGGATGCCACGACCCGCGCGACCGCGTTGCTCACCGAGCTCGGACTCGAGGAGCGCCTGAACGACACCATCGAGTCGCTGTCGCTCGGCAACCAGCAGCGCGCGCAGATCGCCGCAGCCCTCGTGCACGACCCCGAGGTCCTGATCCTCGACGAGCCGTTCTCAGGACTCGACCCCCTCGCCGTCGACGTCGTCGCGTCGGTGCTGCAGTCGTCCGCCGCCAAGGGAGCGTCGATCCTGTTCTCGTCGCACCAGCTCGACGTGGTCGAGCGGCTGTGCGACGACCTCGTCATCCTCGCGGGCGGGCAGATCCGTGCCGCGGGCTCCCGCGACGGCCTGCGAGCCGAGCACGCCGGCAACCGCTACGAGCTCGTCTCCTCCGGGGATGCCGGGTGGCTGCGCGCCGAACCGGGCGTCACCGTCGTCGACTTCGAGGGCGGCTACGCCCTGTTCGACGCCGACGGCCCCGAGACCGCGCAGCGCGTGCTGCGCACCGCCGTGGAGCGCGGCGACGTCGCGAGCTTCGCGCCGAAGCATCCCTCCCTCGCCCAGATCTTCAAGGAGGTCATCCAGTGAGCACGCCAGCCCCCTCCCGCCGCCCCGCCCGTTCGAGCACCCAGGCCTCGATGATCTGGCTCGTCGCCGAACGCGAGATCGGCTCGAAGCTGCGCAGCAAGGCCTTCCTGATCTCGACCGGCGTGCTGCTGCTCATCGCGCTCGCCGGCATCGTGATCGGAGGCTTCGCGAGCAAGAACGCCGCCGCGGAGTCCATGCCGGTCGCGGTGACGGCCGAGACCGCATCCGTCGTGTCGGCCCTGCCGAACGTCGAGGCCACCGAGGTCGCCGACATCGCAGCCGCCGAAGAGCTGCTCCGCTCCGAGAAGGTCGACGCGGCGGTCGTTCCCGGCGAGGGCGCGACCGGGCTCACCGTGATCGCCCTCAAGGACGCCCCGAGCGGACTCGTGTCGGCGCTGTCGCAGGCGCCCGAGGTGCAGATCCTCGAGCCCGCGACCACGAACCCGCTGCTGCGCTACTTCATCGCCATCGCGTTCGGCATCGTGTTCATGGGGGCAGCGGCGACGTTCGGCGGCACGATCGCGCAGAGCGTCGTGGAGGAGAAGCAGACCCGCGTGGTCGAGATCCTGCTGTCGACCATCTCCTCGCGCACGCTGCTCGCCGGCAAGGTCATCGGCAACACGATCCTCGCGATGGGGCAGATCCTCGCGATCGCGGCGGTCGCGACGATAGGCCTCACGGCGACGGGTCAGAGCGAGGTGCTCGCGACACTCGGCGCCCCGATCATCTGGTTCGCCGTGTTCTTCCTCTTCGGGTTCGTCCTGCTCGCGTCGATGTTCGCGGCCGCGGCCTCGATGGTGTCGCGCCAGGAGGACATCGGATCGACGACGACCCCGATCACGATGCTCATCATGGCGCCGTACGTGCTGGTGATCGTGTTCAACGACAACCCGCTCGTGCTCACGATCATGTCGTACGTGCCGTTCTCGGCTCCGGTCGGCATGCCGATGCGCCTGTTCGTCGGGGAAGCGCAGTGGTGGGAGCCGCTGCTGAGCCTCGTGATCCTGCTCGCGAGCTGCGTCGCGGCGATCGCCGTCGGCGCGAAGATCTACGAGAACTCGCTGCTGCGCATGGGCAGCCGCGTCAAGCTCGCGGAGGCGCTGCGCGGCTGAGTGCCCCGTTCACGCGCGAGACCCCCTGCCGGGCGGCAGGGGGTCTCGTCGTTGTCGGTGATCTTCGGTCAGATCACGCCCTCGGAGAGCGTCGTGGGGTTGCCGAAGCGGTGGTTCGTGATCGACACGGCCTGCTCGTGCAGGAACGGTAGCATCTCGACGCGGCCCGCGCCGGTCACGGCGTGCGACCACACCGCGACGTCGGGGGTGCCGCCCAGGGCCTCGAACAGCGCGGCGGCGTCGCCGCCGACGAGACGCACCCGACGCCAGCTGTGCGCGGCCTTCGCCGCCGCCTTGGCGAAGCCCTTGACCCACCCGGCGTCCTTCTCGTGCGACACCGTCACGCCCGCGGCGCGCAGCGCCTTCTCGACGCGCGAGGGCAGAGCCGGTGCCGACACCGCGAACGGCGAACCGCTCCGCAGGGCGGCGGCGATCACACGGATGCCGTCGGCGAGCGGCGCGCCCTCCGCAATACGCACGTCGACCTCGACCGGGCGGTAGCGGAAGACGTTGCGCTCGACACCGAGGCCGGACTTGTCGGACGTGACGCCGAACTCCGACGTCCAGGAGCGCTCGTCGTCGGCAGCGGCGCGGTGCAGCCACTCGATCTCGACGGCGTCGAGGTCGGCGGCCGCGGCGCTCAGCAGCGCGTCGACGGCGGACAGCGTGGCGGCGTCGGATGCCGCGGCGGGCAGCTCGCCCCTGGTCCACTCGCCCAGGCCGAACAGGTAGTTCGGACCGCCGGCCTTCGCACCCGCACCCACGGCCGAGCGCTTCCAGCCGCCGAACGGCTGGCGCTGCACGATCGCGCCGGTGATGCCGCGGTTGACGTAGAGGTTGCCCGCCTCGACGTTGTCGATCCAGGTCGCGACCTCGGCGGAGTCGAGGGAGTGGATGCCGGCGGTGAGACCGTAGTCGACGGCGTTCTGCAGGCGGATGGCCTCGTCGAGGTCCTTCGCGCGCATGATGCCGAGCACCGGGCCGAAGAACTCGGTGAGGTGCGTGGTCGACCCGGGCGCGACACCGGTCTTCACACCGGGCGTCCACTGACGGCCCTCGGTGTCGAGCTTCTTCGGCTCGACGAGCCAGCGCTCGCCCTTGTCGAGGGTGGTGAGCGCGGTGAGCAGCTTGCCGTTCGCTGGCTCGATGATCGGGCCCATCTGGGTGGCGGGGTCGTCGGGCAGGCCGACGCGCATCGAGGTCACGGCGTCGACGAGCTGGCGCTCGAACCGGTCCGAGTCGGCGACCGACCCGACGAGGATCGCCAGCGACGCGGCGGAGCACTTCTGCCCCGCGTGGCCGAAGGCGCTGCGGGCGACGTCGGCGGCCGCGAGGTCGAGGTCGCCCGAGGGCGTGACGATGATCGCGTTCTTGCCGCTCGTCTCGGCGAGCAGCGGCAGGTCGGAGCGGAACGAGCGGAACAGCTGGGCCGTCTCGTACGCGCCGGTGAGGATGACGCGGTCGACCGATTCGCTCGCCACGAGCTGGGTGCCGAGGTCGCGGTTCGCGAGGTCGACGAGAGCGAGCAGCTCGGTCGGCACGCCGGCCGCCCACAGGGCCTCGACCATGACGGCGCCGCAGCGCTGGGTGAGCTTGGCCGGCTTGATGATGACGCCGGAGCCGGAGGCGAGGCCGGCGAGCACGCCGCCGGCGGGGATCGCGACGGGGAAGTTCCACGGCGGGGTCACGACGGTGACCTTCGACGGCACGAAGTCGGCCCCGGTGATGTTCTCGAGGTCGAGAGCCCGCTCGGCGTAGTAGTGCGCGAAGTCGATCGCCTCGCTGACCTCGGGGTCGGCCTCGGCGATGGTCTTGCCCGCCTCGTGCGCCATGATCTCGATGAGCTGCGCCCGACGCGCGGCGAGCTCGTCGCCGGCCCGGTGCAGGATCGCGGCGCGCTCGGATGCCGGGCGGGCAGCCCACTTCTCGGCAGCGCTCTGCACGGTGGCGAACACGCCGTCGAGCTGCGCCTCCGCGTCGATGCGCGCTGCGGCGATGGCGTCCAGACCGAGCGTCGAGCCGACGGAGCGCTGCAGGATCTCGCGACCCCACGCGCGGTTGGCGGCGATCGCGGGGTCGGTGTCGGGCTGGTTGTGGAACCCTGTGGTCACGGCATCCGTCAGCTCTTCGGCGGCGCGGTTCTGCACGCGGTTCGGCGACGGGGCCGACGGGTCGGCGACGAGCGCGGCCAGCGACCGCTCGAAGCGCTCGCGTTCACGGGTCAGCAGCTGCGGGTTCGAGGCGAGCTCGAACACGGCCGACATGAAGTTCTCGGGGCTGGCGTTCTCTTCGAGGCGGCGCACGAGGTAGGCGATCGCGACGTCGAACTCGGCGGGGTTCACGACCGGCGTGTAGAGCAGCAGGCGGCCGACGTCCTTGCGCACGGCTTCGGCCTGACCGGTCGCCATGCCGAGCAGCATCTCGTACTCCACCGCATCGGTCACGCCGCGGGCCTTCGCGAGCAGCCAGGTGTAGGCGATGTCGAAGAGGTTGTGCCCGGCGACGCCGATGCGCACGGCATCCAGTCGCTCCGGCGTCATGGCCCAGTCGAGCACGCGCTTGTAGTTGGTGTCGGAGTCCTGCTTGGTGCCGTAGGTCGCGAGCGGCCAGTCGTGGATCTTCGAGTCGACCTCCTCCATCGCGAGATTCGCGCCCTTGACGACGCGCACCTTGATGGGGGCGCCGCCCTTCGCGCGGCGCGCGGCGGCCCACTCCTGCAGGCGCTGCATGGCGGCGAGCGCGTCGGGCAGGTAGGCCTGCAGGACGATGCCCGCCTCGAGGTCTTCGAGACCGGGCTGGTCGAGGATGCTGGTGAACGCCGCGATGGTCAGGTCGAGGTCGCGGTACTCCTCCATGTCGAGGTTGATGAACTTCGCCTTGCCCGCGGCCTCTGCGGTGGCGGCGAGGCGATACAGCGGGGTGAGCTTCTCGACGACGTCGGCGACGGCCTCGTCGAACGACCACATGGAGAGCTGGCTGACGACGCTCGACACCTTGATCGAGACGTAGTCGACGTCGCCGCGCGCGAGGAAGTCGTGGGTGCCCTGCAGACGGCGGCCGGCCTCGCGCTCGCCCAGCACGGCCTCGCCGAGGAGGTTGAGGTTCAGTCGGTTGCCGCCCTTGCGCAGCTTCGCGATCGCGGGACCGAGCTTCGAGGGGGTCGCGTCGAGCACGAGGTGTCCGACCATGGCACGCAGCACGCGGCGCGAGATGGGCACGACGACGCCGGGCAGCTTGGGTGCGAAGAAGCCACCGGCCTTGATCGCGGCGCGCAGGTAGCCGGGCAGCAGCGTCGGGGTGATGTCGGAGAGTTCGGCGAGCTTGCGACCGGCGACGTCGAGGTCTTCGGGGCGCATGACGCCGTCGACGAAGCCGACCGTGAAGGCGAGGCCGTTCGGGTCCTTCAGCACCTCGGAGAGGCGCTGGGCGGCGGGTTCGACGGGGTGGGTCTCGCTCTCGGCGAGCCAGCGCTGCACGAGCGCGGCGACCTCCTCCGTGCGCGGAGTGGTGTCAGGGGTGGCGGTGTCGGCGGCGACAGTCATCGGGAGACCTTCCAGGGGGATCACGCGTGCGGGTGCGTGCGCGGCTCGATCATTGTCAGACGGCGCAGTAGGCTACGTCTATCAATCGATTCGCACGATGACCGTTCAGCATGAATGAACGATCCGCGTCCGCGTGAGGAGCCGGGATGCTCGACGTCAACCGCCTGCGGATGCTCGTCGAACTCTCGCGTCTCGGCACCCTCTCGGCGGTGGCCGACGCTCTCTCGTACAGCAAGGCGTCCGTGTCGCAGCAGCTCGCCGCCCTGGAGCGCGAGGTCGGCGTCCCGCTGCTCCGGCGCGTCGGCCGCGGCGTCCAGCTCACGCCGCAGGGCACCGTGCTCGTGGGCGAGGCCGTCGGCATCCTCGACCGCCTCGAGCAGGCCGAGGTCGCGGTCGCCGAATCGCTCACCGAGGTCACCGGCACCGTGCACCTCGCCGTGTTCCAGTCGACCGCGCACTCGCTGCTGCCCGGCGCCCTCGCTGCGCTCCGCGCGCAGCATCCGTCGCTCCGCGTCGAGGTCACCGAGAGCGACCCCGAGACGGGGCTCGTCGGCGTCTCGAGCCGCGACTTCGACCTCATCCTCGCCGAGCAGTACCCCGGTCGTACGCGCCCCCTGCACGCCGACCTCGATCGCGTCGTGCTCGCCCATGACACGATCGCGCTCGCGCGGCGGCCGGGGAGCCCGGCAGAGGCGGATGCCGTGGCGGCGCTGTGGTCGACGCGCGACGAGCCCTGGGTGCTCGAACCGGCGGGGACCGCGTCCCGCGCGTGGGCGGAGCAGCTGTGCCGCACCGCGGGGTTCGAGCCCGACGTGCGCTTCGAGGTCGCCGACCTCACCGCCCACGTGCGCCTGATCAGGGCGGGGCTCGCGGTGGGCCTGCTGCCCGAGCTGGTGTGGGCGGGCGAGACGCCGACCGTCGACCTGTCGCCGCTCCCGGACGAGCCCCGGCGGGAGATCTTCTCGTCTGCGCGTCGGGTCTCAGCGGCTGCCCCGTCGATCCGCGCCGTGCGCAGGGCGCTCGCGTCGACGGCATCCCGCAATCTTCTCGACTGAGAACGGCACTGGCACGTCACACGACGTCACGGGAATATGCGTGCACATACATTCGTTGGCACCCTCGTACGCGGACGAAGGAGTCCGGTTCCGACTCCTCTGAAAGGCATTCCCGTGAGCACTCCCGTGATCGACCGCACCGCCCCCACCGAGCACCCCGTCCTCGACGTCCTCGCCGGACGCTGGAGCCCCCGCGCGTACGACGCGCAGAACGACATCGACGAGGCCAAGCTCGCGACCGCCCTCGAGGCCGCCCGCTGGAGCCCGTCCGCCAACAACTCGCAGCCGTGGCGCTTCATCGTCGCCCGCCGCGGCACCGCCCTGCACGCGCAGGTCACCGACTCGCTCATCGGCTTCAACCAGACCTGGGCGCGCAACGCCGCCGTGCTCGTCGTCGCGATCGCCGAGACCGCGACCGCCGACGGCACCCCGCTCACCCACGCCCTCTACGACCTCGGCCAGGCCGTCGCGCACTTCTCGGTCCAGGCCCACCACGACGGCCTCGTCGTGCACCAGATGAGCGGCTTCGACCCCGAGGTCGTGCGCGAGTTCGCCGACCTCGAAGAGCGTTTCGCGCCCGCCACCGTCTTCGCCGTCGGCGAGTTCGGCGACGTCGAGTCGCTGCCCGAGGTGCTGCAGGAGCGCGAGGTCGCCCCGCGCGTGCGTCGCCCGATCGACGAGACGGTCATCCTCAGCGCCTGACCCACTCCCCTGCGACGACGCCGCCCCGCCCGATCCGATCGGGCGGGGCGGCGTCGTCGTGCGTCGGTGACACGGCGTCATCTGTCAGGAACCCGGCGTCATTTGTCAGGAACACTGCGTGACGACACCGACCTAGACTCGTCGGCATGGCAATTCTGCGCAGGATCAAGTCGGTCGAGCAGTCCATGGCCGAGACCCATGACGAGAAGCGCTCCCTCAAGCGCTCGCTCGGGGTGTGGGACCTCGCCGTCATGGGCGTCGCCGTGGCCGTCGGCGCCGGCATCTTCTCGGTGGGCGCCGAGGCGTCGGCCCGCCATTCCGGCCCGGCGGTGATCATCTCGTTCGTGATCGCCGCGGTCGTGTGCGGCCTCGCGATCCTCTGCTACGCCGAGTTCGCGTCCTCCATCCCGGTGGCGGGATCCGCGTACACGTTCACGTACTCGACGCTGGGCGAATTCCTCGCGTGGATCATCGGCTGGGACCTCATCCTCGAGATGCTGATGGCGTCGGCCGTCATCGCGAAGTACTGGGGCGTGTACCTCGGCGACGCGGTGTCGCTGTTCGACCTCGACATCCCGATGACGCTGCAGCTGGGACCGCTCGCTTTCGACTGGGGCCCCGTCGTCATCGTCGCGATCTTCACGACTCTGCTCGCCCTCGGCACGCAGCTGTCGAGCCGCGTGAACAGCGTGTTCACGGTCATCAAGGTCGCGATCGTGCTGTTCGTGATCGTCGTCGGGTTCTTCTTCATCAACGGCGCCAACTACACCCCGTTCGTGCCCCCGGCTCAGGAGGGCGCGGCCTCGGAGAGCGCATGGACGCAGTCGCTGTTCTCGTTCATGACGGGCTCCGAGCCGACCATGTACGGCGTGTTCGGCATCCTCAGCGGCGCAGCCCTCGTGTTCTTCGCCTTCATCGGCTTCGACGTCGTCGCGACCAGCGCCGAGGAGACCAAGGACCCGAAGCGCACGGTACCCCGCGGCATCATCCTCGGCCTCGCGATCGTGACCGTCCTGTACGTGCTCGTCGCCGTCGTCATCACCGGCATGGTGTCGTACACCGAGCTCGCGAAGCTCGACGAGCCGTCCCTGGCGAGCGCGTTCGAGCTGGTGGGCGCGACGTGGGCGGCGCAGGTCATCGCGATCGGCAGCCTCGTCGGCCTCACCACCGTCGTGATGGTGCTCCTCATGGGCCTCGCCCGCGTCGTGTTCGCGATGAGCCGCGACGGACTCCTCCCTCGTTCGCTGAGCGTCACCGACGCGAAGCGCGGCACGCCGATCCGCATCCAGCTCATCGTGGGTGTGATCATCGCGATCATCGCCGGCTTCACCGACGTGCAGGTGCTGGGCGACATGATCAACATCGGCACCCTGTCGGCGTTCGTGCTGGTGAGCATCGGCGTGCCGATCCTGCGCAAGTCGCGTCCCGACCTGGAGCGTCCGTTCACGGTGCCACTGTCGCCGTGGCTGCCGTGGATCTCGGCGATCGCGTGCTTCTGGCTCATGCTGAATCTCAGCACCGAGACGTGGCTGCGCTTCGCGATCTGGCTCGCCCTCGGCCTCGTGATCTACTTCGCGTACTCGCGACGCCACTCGCTGATCGGACAGGGGCTCGAGCGAGACGCGCTGAACGGCATCTCACGCCGGACGCCGCCGCGCTGAGCCCGTCGGGACTCAGCGCGTGGGCATCAGTCGTCGAGGAGTTCCGCCTCGATGACGTCCTCGTCGCCGTCGTCGCGGACCTCCGGCGCTGGGTCGGGTGTCGTCGCCGTGAGCACGAGACCGGAGCCGTCCGCCGCGACGTCGACACGCACCGTGTCGCCGTCGTGCACACCGCCCGAGAGCAGCGCCGTGGCGAGCTTGTTCTGCACCTCGGTCTGGATGAGACGACGCAGCGGACGTGCGCCGAACACGGGATCGTAGCCGCGCTCGGCGAGCCATGACCGCGCATCGGGCGTGACCGCGAGCGACAGTCGGCGATCGCGGAGCCGATCGTGCAGCTGGTCGACGGAGAGCTCGACGATCTGCGCGAGGTCGTCCTCACTGAGCGCCTGGAACATCACGATGTCGTCGAGACGGTTCAGGAACTCCGGCCGGAACGCCTGCCGCACGAGCGCCATCACCTGCTCGCGCTTCTGATCGGGCGACAGCGTCGGATCGATGAGGATCGGCGACCCGAGGTTCGACGTGAGGATCAGGATGACGTTCGAGAAGTCGACCGTGCGCCCCTGCCCGTCGGTCAGCCGGCCGTCGTCGAGAACCTGCAGCAGCACGTCGAACACCTCGGGGTGCGCCTTCTCGACCTCGTCGAGCAGCACCACGCTGTACGGGCGACGCCGCACGGCCTCGGTGAGCTGACCGCCCTGCTCGTACCCGACGTACCCGGGAGGAGCTCCGACGAGTCGCGAGACCGAGTGCTTCTCGCCGTACTCCGACATGTCGATACGCACCATGGCGCGCTCGTCGTCGAAGAGGAAGTCGGCGAGCGCCTTCGCGAGCTCGGTCTTGCCGACACCGGTCGGGCCGAGGAACAGGAACGATCCGGTCGGGCGACCGGGGTCGCTGATACCCGCACGCGAGCGGCGCACGGCATCCGACACCGCCTTCACGGCATCCTTCTGTCCGATCAGGCGACGGCCGAGCTCGCCTTCGAGGTGCAGCAGACGCTCGCTCTCGCCCTGCAGGAGGCGCCCGACGGGGATGCCGGTCCACGCCGCGATCACGGCCGCGATGTCCTCGTCGGTGACCTGCTCGTTCACCATGCGGGGCTCGGCGGATGCCGTGGCCTCGGCCTTCTCGGCCTCGGCGATGTCTCGCTCGAGGCGCTTGATCGTCTCGTATTCGAGCTTCGAGGCACGGGTGTAGTCGGCCTCCCGCATCGCGAGGTCGCGCTGCGTGACGGCGTCGTCGAGCTGCTTCTTGAGCTCGCCGACGCGGTTGAGGCCCTGGCGCTCGCGCGCCCACCGGGCCTCGAGCTCCGCGAGCTGCGCCTCCATGCCGACGAGCTGCTCGCGCAGCGCGCCGAGGCGCTCCTTCGACGCGGCGTCCTTCTCGCGCTTGAGCGCGAGCTCCTCGAGCTTCATGCGATCGACCTGGCGCTTGAGCTGGTCGATCTCGACGGGCGAGGAGTCGATCTCCATCTTGAGCCGCGACATCGATTCGTCGATCAGGTCGATGGCCTTGTCCGGCAGCTGCCGGGCGGGGAGGTAGCGGTTGGAGAGGGCGGCGGCCGCGACCAGGGCGCTGTCGGAGATCGTGACCCCGTGGTGGGCCTCGTACCGACCCTTGAGTCCGCGGAGGATCGCGATCGTGTCCTCGACCGTCGGCTCGCCGACGTAGACCTGCTGGAAGCGGCGCTCGAGCGCGGCATCCTTCTCGATGAATTCGCGGTACTCGTTGAGCGTGGTCGCGCCGATCAGCCGCAGCTCGCCGCGCGCGAGCATGGGCTTGAGCATGTTGGATGCCGCGACCGATCCCTCGCCGCCGCCGGCGCCCATGAGCACGTGCAGCTCGTCGATGAACGTGATGATGCGGCCGTCGGATTCGGTGATCTCCTTGAGCACGCTCTTCAGGCGCTCCTCGAACTGACCGCGGTACATGGCACCGGCCACGAGCGCGGAGATGTCGAGCGACACGAGCTCCTTGTCCTTGAGCGATTCGGCGACATCGCCGGCGACGATGCGCTGCGCGAGCCCTTCGACCACCGCTGTCTTGCCGACGCCCGGCTCCCCGATGAGCACCGGGTTGTTCTTGGTGCGCCGGGTGAGCACCTGGCTGACGCGTCGGATCTCGCTGTCGCGGCCGATCACGGGGTCGAGCTTGCCCTGGCGGGCGCGGTCGGTGAGGTTGATCCCGAACTGCTCGAGGGCGGACTGCTGGTCGTCGTTCTGCGGGGTGCTCTGTGGGCCTGGCATCTGTTCCTCCTGAGGAGACTCCTTGTCGTCGCGAGCTCCACCCGAAAAACTTGAGTGGAGATGACTCAAGTTTAGCGCACGGCGACGACGGCGTCCAGGATCGCCTGCGCGACCTGGCGTTTCGTGCCGTCGGCTGAAGCCACGACCGTCCCGCCGTCGCCCACGATCTCGACGGCGTTGTGCCCGACCTCGAACCCGTGGCCGGCGTTCGCGAGATTGACCGCGAGCAGTTCGACGCCCTTGCGCTCCCGCTTGCGGCGGGCTCGGTCGAGGCGCTCGTCCGCGCTCTCCGACGTCTCCGCGGCGAACGCCACGATCGTCTGGCCGGCGGGCGCCCTCCCCACGCCGCGGGCGGCGGACAGCGCCGCCACCACATCCTCGGTCTCGACGAGCTCGATGCTGCTCAGCCCGCCGAGCTCCTTGGTGACCTTCTGGTCCGACACCGAGGCGGGCCGGTAGTCGGCGACCGCCGCCGCCATCACGACGACATCGGCCTCGGTGCTCGCGTGCTTCATGGCCGCAGCGAGCTCGGCGGCCGTGCCGACGGGTACGACACGGATCGACGGATGCCGCGCCTCGCCCAGCACATCGCGCGAGACGTTCGCGGCGACCAGCGTCACGGCGGCGCCGCGCGCGGCGGCCTCCGCGGCGAGCGCGACGCCCTGCCGTCCGCTCGAGCGGTTGCCGAGGAAGCGGACCGGGTCGATGGGCTCGCGCGTGCCACCCGCCGACACGACGACCCGCAGTCCCTCGAGGTCGCGCGGCGCGAGGAGCTCAAGGGTCGCGGCGAGGATCTGCTCCGGCTCGGCCATGCGCCCCGGTCCGCTGTCGCCGCCGGCGAGCTCGCCCTCCGCGGGGCCGATGAGGTGCACGCCCCGGCTCACGAGGGTCGCGATGTTCGCCTGCGTCGCGGCGTTGCGCCACATCTCGGTGTGCATGGCCGGCGCGAGCAGCACAGGGGCCTCGGTCGCGAGGAGCGTCGTGCCGAGCAGGTCGTCGGCGATGCCCGCGGTGATCTTCGCGATCGAGTTCGCCGTGGCGGGGGCGACGACGACGAGGTCGGCGTTCTGCCCGAGCGCGACGTGGCGGACGCGGGCGACGTCGTCGTGGACGCTCGTCGTGACGGGATGCCGACTGATGGCCTCCCACGTCGGCAGCCCCACGAAGCGCAGCGCGTCCTCCGTCGGCACGACCGCGATGTCGTGCCCGGCCTTCGTGAGCAGTCGCACGAGGTGCACTGTCTTGTAGGCGGCGATTCCCCCGGTGACTCCCACGACGATGTTCACTGTTCGATTCTGCCGCACCGCACCGACCTCGCGGTCGGTCCCCCCCCCGCACCCCCGACCTAGACTGGCTGGGTGTGCACGGTGGTGATCGACGTCGAGGATGCCGCGAACGCCCGACTCCTCGCGGTGCGCGACGAGGATCCGCTGCGGGCGTGGGATGCTCCAGGCGAATGGTGGCCTGATCGCTATCCCGGCGTCTCGGGGATCCGCGACCTGCGGGCCGGCGGCGCGTGGCTGGCCGTGAACCCCGCCGAGCGCCGACTCGCCGTGCTGCTGAATCGCGCCGACATCGCCGAGCTGCCAGACGATCTCGCGCAGTCGCGCGGCTCCCTCGTGCTGGAGTCGGTGACCGGTCGCTCCCCCGAGGCCCCGCTGCCGATGCACGGCTTCAACCTGCTGGAGGTGCGCCCCGACGGTGCGCGCGTGCTGAGCTGGGACGGCGTCGAGCTGCGCGAGACGCCCGTCGACCCCGGCACCCACATGATCGCGCACGACGACCTCGACGATCCGGAGACACCGCGTATCGCGACGTGGCTGCCCGAGTTCCGCGCACTGGGCCCGGCTGCCGACAGCTCCGACTGGGCGGCGGACTGGATCGCCCTGCTGGGGGTCTCGGCGCGGCTCGACCCCGAAGACGATCGGGCGATCATCCGCGACAACCGGCCGTACGGCTTCCCGACGCAGTCGCTGCTCTACTCGACCGCCGCCGTGACGCCGCAGGGCATCGACCTCGACTACCGGGCGCTGCCGAGCCCCGGCCGCTGGAAGTAGCCGGACGGATCGGACCTCCCTGGCCAGGCCTCCCTGGCCAGGCCCTCCCCGGTCGGGCGCTCCCCGATCAGGCCGCCGACGTCTCGGGGTCGGTGCACGAGAACCGCGCGCGATACGCGGTCGGCGTCGTGCCCAGCACCCTCGCGAAGTTCTGCCGCAGGACGGCCGCCGAGCCGAACCCGCACTCCTCCGCGATGCGGTCGAGCGGCAGGTCGCTGCGCTCCAGCATCCGCTGCGCATGCAGCACCCGCTGCCTGGCGAGCCACGCGGCGGGCGTCGCCCCGTACTCGGCCTTGAAGCGGCGGGCGAAGGTGCGCGGCGACATCAGCGCGCGGGCGGCGAGCTGGTCGACGCCGAGGTCTTCGGTGAGGTGCTCGACCGCCCAGTCGGCCACGGCCGCGAGCGAGTCGTTCGGAACCACGGGGATCGGACGGTCGATGAACTGCGCCTGTCCGCCGTCGCGCTGCGGCGGCACGACCATGCGGCGGGCGATGCGGTTGGTGAGCTCGGCGCCGAGCTCCAGACGCAGCAGGTGCAGGCAGGCGTCGATGCCGGCGGCTGTGCCTGCGCTCGTGATGATGCGACCGTCCTGCACGAAGAGCACGTCCGGGTCGATGTCGATCTGCGGGTACATGTCGGCCATCACGTCGGAGTAGCGCCAGTGCGTCGTCGCGCGGCGACCGTCGAGCACACCGGCCGCGGCGAGGATGAACGATCCGCTGCAGACGGTCAGCACCCAGGCGTCACGCGCCACGGCGTCGCGGGCGAGATCGATCAGCCGCTGGTCGAGGGACGTCCACGACGACCGGGGAACCGGGCAGAAGACCACGAGATCGGCCTCGTACGCGAAGGACAGGTCATGCTCGACATTGACGGAGAACCCCATCGTCGACGCCACGGCGCCGGGCTGCGGTGCGACGACCCGGAAGTCGAAGTTCGGCACTCCGGAGTCCGTGCGGTCGAGCCCGAACGCCTCACAGGCGACACCGAACTCGAAGGGCGAGAACCCGTCGTGGATCACGCAGGCGACGGTCTTCATGGCGGCTCCTCGGCTTGGCAGTATTCGTACGATACGAGTCTATTCTGCCACTCGTGGCGGATCAAGATCGACCGTAGCGTTTCTGCCATGATCCTTCTCCTCGCACTCCTCGCTCTCATCACCTGGGCCCTCATCGCCACGGTCGTCGAGCTCCGTCGTGACGGCTATCGCCGTCAGCCCACCGACTGGCGGCAGGTCGCCGGCCGCGACGCCCTCGACCGCGCCGAGTCCGGCCACGTCTACCACTGAGCACGGCCCTCCGTCCATCCACTCCTGAGTCCGCGACGGCGGGGGCTACGCTCATGACCATGAGCGAGCCGCACCAGCAGCAGCCGTCCGGACAGCCCTCCGGGCACCCGGGCCAGCCCCACGGACGCCCCGGCCAGCCGTACGCACAACCCGGCCAGCCATACGGGCAGCCGGGCCAGCCTTACGCGCAGCCAGGCCAGCCGTACGGGCAGCCAGGCCAGCCATACGGGCAGCCGGCGCAGCCCGGGGTCTACCCCGGCGCCTCGACGCCCACCGGAGCCCCGGCGTCCACGGGTGGGGCACTCGGCCGCGTCGCCTTCATCGTCGCGCTCGCGTCGCTCGCGGTCGGGGTGCTCGTCGCCGTCGGAACCCCCGTCCTCCTCAGGGCGGTCGACTTCTCGGCATCCGCCTACGGCGCCATCCTCGGGGTGGGCAATCTCCTCGTGCTCATCGTCGCGGTCGTCGCCCTGATCCTCGGGATCGTCGCCGTGCGGCGCCCCGGCCAGCAGATCCTCGCGGGGATAGCGATCGGCATCGCGGCGTCGGAAGTGCTCGGCATCCTCGTGGCGTGGGTGTCGAGCCTCGCCCTCACCCTGACCTACAGCTGACCCGGGAGACACCATGACCGATCCGCATCAGCAGTATCCGCCACAGGCACCGCAACCGGGAGCGCAGCCGGCAGGCCAGCCGCAGGGCTACCCGCCCCAGGGTCAGCAGTACCAGGGCTACCCGCCCCAGGGTCAGCATCACCAGGGCCAGCCGTACCAGGGCCAGGGCTATCCGGCCGCGCCGCCCACGCCCCGGGCCTCGGGCGGCGCACTGGGACGCATCGCGTTCATCGTCGCGCTGGTGGCGCTCGGCATCCGCCTTCTGTCGTCGCTGCTCACGCCGCTCCTGTACAGCGGCGACTACTACGGCGCCATGATGGGCTTCACCGGCGTGATCAACTTCCTCGTGTTCCTCGGCAACGCGGGAGCGCTGGCTGTCGGCATCGTCGCCCTGCGCCGCTCGGGCCCGCATCTGCTCGCCGCGATCGCGATCGGTCTCGCGGGGGCAGCCTTCGTGGGCTACCTCGCCACCGCGCTGTCGAGCGTGGTCTCGTGGGTCGCCTACTGAGCGAGCACGCGTTCGTAGACCTCGACCATCGCGGCGGTCCTCGACGACTGGCGGAAGGCCTCGGCGACCTCGCGTGACGGCACGGGGGCGATCCCCGAGGCGATGTCGGATGCCGCGCGCTGCAGCGTCTCGACCAATCCTGCGCTGCGCTGCGCCTCGGTGCCCGCCGCACCGGGGACGGCCCACAGCCCGCCCCCGAGTTCGGCGGCGATGTCGGGATCGCTGATGATCGATGGCGTGCCGAGGGTCGCTGCCTCGAACGGCGTCATGCCCTGCGTCTCGAACCCGATCGACGTCTGGACGAGCGCGTCGGCCGCGGCGATGCGGGCGAGCGTCTGCGGGTAGCCGAGTCGGCCGGCGAACCGGACGTGCGGCAACGCGGCGACGATCTTCTCGGCCGCCGCTCGCTGCGCGCCGCCGCCGATGATCTCCAGGTCGGCGTCGACACCCGACTCGACGAAAGCCTCGAGAAACGGCAGCAGACGCTTCTCCGGACTCATCCGCCCGAGCCACACGAACCGCGGGCGCCCGGGTTCGCGCTGCGCGGGCGCGGCGGCGAGGGTCTGCTCTCGGATGTCGTCGTCGATGCCGTTCCACACGACGTCGACCGGCGAGAAGACACCGTGCTCTTTGAGTCGGCGGGCGAAGTGGGTCGACGGCGCGGTGACGGCATCCGCGCCACTCGCGAGTCCGCGCAGGAACGCCCAGCCGTCCGAGCCGCCGACGGGTGCGGCGACTCCGCGGAGGGCGAGGCGTCGCCACGCGTTGAGCACCGTGAGGACCTGCCGGTGCAGCGGCGTTACGGCGGCGATGCCGACGTCCACGCGGTTGTGCATGGTGTGCACGACCGGGATGCCGTGCCGAGCCGCGTAACGGTGCCCGATGAAGGCGCCCCAGAAGTCGGCCTGGACGTGCACGAGGTCGACCGGGGGCCGGCGGGTGAGGGCGCGATCGAGCGCGCGGTCGGTCGCCCGCCCGGGCCACGTCATCGAGTACTCCCGGTCGACGGTGACCGGGATCGACGGCAGGTCGACGTTCGCGGCGTCGGGCGTGCGCGCGGCGCGAGGACCGTGCATGCGCGGCGCGACGACCGTGACGGTGTGACCGGCGCGTTCGAGGAACTCGCGCTGCAGCCGCATCGACACCTGGGCGCCGCCGAGGGAGTCCAGGTGCTGATCGCCGAAGAAGACGACGTGCATGATCGGCCGCTACTGCGGCAGCGGCTCGTCGCGGTACAGCGCCTCGAAGGTGTCGAGGGTGCGGTTGATGTCGTGGATCACGACGCCATCGAGAGACGCCTGCTGCATGCGCTCGTACTCGGCCTGGTCGGCGGTGAGCACATCGGTGAGACGTGCGGCGAGAGCATCCGCGTTGCCCGGCTCGAAGAGGTAGCCGTTCTCGCCGTCGTGCACGAGGTGCGGAAGGGCGACCGCGTCGGCGGCGACGATCGGCAGGGCGGAGGCCATGGCCTCCATGGTGGCGATCGACTGCAGCTCGGCGATCGAGGCGATCGTGAAGACCGACGCGCGAGACAGCAGCGCCCGCAGCTCCTCGTCGGTCGTGCGACCGTGGAACGTCACGCGGTCCGTGAGCCCGAGCTGTCCGGTGAGGTTCTCGAGCTGCTTGCGCTGGTCTCCGCCGCCGACGATGTCGAACGTGACGTTGAGCGCCGGGTCGAGCTTCGTCATCGCCTGCAAGATGACCTCGACCTGCTTCTCGGCGGTCAGACGGCCGACGAACACGATGCGGTTCTTGTCGCGGGGGCCGATCACGGGCCGATACTGGGTGCGGTCGATGCCGCAGCTGACCGGGATCACGTTCTTCACCGCGACCGTGCGCTCGAGGAAATCGGCGGCACGTCGCGTGGGCGTCGTGATGGCGCGGGTCAGCGAGAAGGTGCGCTTCGCGTCGGCCCACGCGAACCGCAGCACGAGGTCGTCGATGAACTTCGGCATCGTGGTGTGATCGAGGATGTTCTCGGCCATCACGTGGTTCGTCGCGATCACGGGGATGCCGCGCTCGTGCGCGATGCGGGCGAGACCGCGGCCGATGACGATGTGCGACTGGATGTGCACGACATCGGGCTGCACCGCATCGAGCACCTTGCGGGCGTAGTGCTTCGAGCGCCACGGCCACACGAAGCGCAGCCAGTCGTGCGGCGCCCAGCGCACCGACGGCAGCCGATGCAGCGTCATCGGCTCGCCCTCGATGACCTCGGTGCGCGCCGGGGTGCGGCGGTAGGCCTGGTTGGGGGCCACGACGTGGACGTCGTCACCGCGCTGCACGAGACCGGCGGCGAGGCGCTCGGCGAAGCGCGCGGCTCCGTTGATGTCGGGCGCGAACGTGTCGCAGCCGATCAGGATGCGCAGCGGACGCGACCCGGTCGTGGGGGCGGCGTCGGGAGCGCTCGTCGGATCGGAGGAAGAGGAAGACATTCTGCCTATCGGTCTGGCGGCCAGGAAGCCCGATCTGGGCGCTGGCCACTCTACCCGAGGGCCCTGATCGCACCCCGGAGGGAACGCCGCGGTCGAGACGATCGGCGACGTTCCCTCCGCGTGCGCGTCACGACAGGTCGCGGACCGCCGTCTCGATCTCGGCGATCGCGGCCCCGTCCGGCGCGTCGATCGCCATCCGCACTCCACCTGCCGGCACACCGAGCACCGCGTACGCGGCCTTCATCCGGGCCATGTCGCCCTGGATCGTGTCCACGGCCGTGTCGACGTCTGCCTGCGCGCTGGCCACGGCATCGGCGTCGCCCTCGATCGCGGCGGCGCGCAGCGCGCGGAACGGACGGGGCAGCACCGAGGAGATCCCCGACACGACTCCCTGCGCGCCGCTGTCGGCCGCCACCGCGAGGTCGCGATCGCTCCCCGTGTAGAGCACGAAGTCCGCGGGGACGACAGCGCGGTACTCGGCCACCTGGGCGAGCGGCTCTCCGCTGATCTTCGCGCCCACGATGTTCGGGAGCGCGGCGAGCCTCGCCATGAGCGGTGCGGAAACGAAGTTGCCCGTGCGGTCGCGGAACACGTAGACATACACGTCGAGACCGTCGCTGACCGCGGAGACCTCGCGGAAGAAGTCGTAGAGACCCTCCTCGCTCGCCGACAGGTAGTAGGGGGTGATCACGGCGATCTCGGTCGCTCCCGCCTCGCGGGTCGCCTCGATCAGACGGCGCACCTCGAACAGGCTGGGCGCGCCGACGTGCACGATGACGCGCATGCGGTCGCCGAGCTCTTCGACGCTGGCACGGGTGAGGGCGGCGCGCTCCTCGAACGACAGCGCGGGGAACTCCCCGGTCGTGCCGAGCACGAACGCCCCCTCGTTGCCGGACTCCCCGACGAAGCGGAGGATCGCGCGCGAACCCTCCAGATCGAGGGCGCCGTCCTCGGAGAAGGCGACGGGTACGGCGGTGATGATGTCTCGGCGGGTCATTGATGCTCCTGGGTCGTGTGATCGGGGGTCGTGTGATCGGGGGTCGTGTGATCGGGGGTCGACGGCGCCGGCGGGGGGCCTCACGCATACGAGGTGTTCGAGGTCGGCGTGAAGACGATCTCGTTCACGCAGATGCGCGCGGGAAGATCGGCGATCCAGCGGATCGCCTCGCCCACGTCGTCGGCCGTGAGCATGAGTTCCCGCTCGGCGGCGCTCGGCGGATTCGGACGGGTGTCGAGGATCTCGGTGGCCACCTCGCCGGGGCAGAAGTGGGTCGCACGGATGCCGCGCAGGCGCTCCTGCGCGTTCACCGTCTCGGCAAGCGCCCCCAGCGCGGTCTTGCTCGTGGAGTACCCTGCCCCGACACCGGGCGCGAAGCGCCACCCCGCCCAGGACGAGACGAGGACCACGAGGCCGTCGCCCGCGACGCGCATGCCCGGCAGCACCGCGTGGACGGCGCGCATCGCACCCGTGAGGTTGATGTCGACGACGCGCGCGAAGTCGAGCGGGGTGGTGTCGGACCAGAAGCGGTTGCGCACGTTCGTGCCCGCGCTGTACACGAGTGTGCGCACGGGGCCGTGCTCGGCGTTGATGCGCTCGGCGGCGTGCGCGACGGCATCCTCGTCTCCGACGTCCACTGCGAGAGCGACGGCTCGGCCGCCCGCGGCGTGCACGGCGTCGACCGTGCGCTGCAGCTCCTCCTCGCGGCGGCCGGAGACGATCACGACGTCGGCGGACGCCGCGAGCGACACCGCCGCGCCGCGTCCGATGCCGGAACCGCCGCCGATCACCCACGCGACGCCGGCGCTCACGCGTCGGCCTCCCGCCACCGGGCGACCGCGTCGAGCAGTCTCGCGTAGGCGGTGGCGCCCGGGTCGGGGCGTCCGGCGCTGCGATCCCCCACCCAGGAGGCCCGACCGCGCTGCGAGACGAGCTCCGCCGTCTCACGCACACCCCGCCAGGCTGCGGCCCGCATCGCGGCGAGGGCCTCGTCGGCGTCGGACGGAGCCGACGCCAGCGCGGCGAGAGACGGGAGGACCGCATCGAGAACGGTCTTGTCGCCCGGTCGGGCGCCGCCGCGCTCGGCGATGCGGTCGGCGAGCGCCGACAGGGCGGCGAGAACCACCTCACGGTCCAGCGCGGTCGCGCCGCGGAGCGCGGACGCCGAGGCGAGCATCCCGCCGCCCACGAGCGCCGCGAAGGTCGAGGGGTTCGCGGTGGCGAAGGCCTCCCCCGCCGCGAGCATCAGCTGGGCCGGGTCATCGGCCGACGCGTCGTCCACCGCTCGGACGATCGCTGCGGCACCGGAGGAGACCGTGATGCCGAGATCGCCGTCGCCGAGCGCGGCATCCAGATCCCGCAGCTCGTCGGCATGCTGCGCCCAGAGCGGCATCACGCCGCGGATGCCGCGGAGCAGCGCCCCGGCGGCCTCACGAGAGGCGTCCGTGGCGGATTCGGTCGACGCCGACGAGGGCATCGACGCGCGACCCTCTGCCGAACCGCGCGGTGCGGTGTGGTCGTTCTGCGGAACCTGCGGCGCTGCCGCTGCCGGGGCGGTGCCCACCTGCGTGAAGAACGGCGAGTCGGCCGGAGAGTCGAGCAGGTCCGCGAGTTCCTCGTCGAGCACGAGGACGCTGATCGACGCCCCGCCCATCTCGAGACTGGTCGCGAACTCCCCGACGTAGGTGCGGTGGACGCGCACGCCGAGGGCGTCGAGACGGTGGCGGGCGCGGCGCGAGAGAACGTAGAGCTCCTCGAGCGGCGTCGCCCCCATCCCGTTCACGAGCACCGCCACGCGCGTGCCCTTCTCGATGCCGCGATCGGCGACGATGCGGTCGAGGAGCTCGTCCGTCACGTCGTCCGCCCCGCTGAGAGCGCCGGTGCGGCTGCCGGGTTCGCCGTGGATGCCGATGCCGACCTCCATCTGCCCCTCGCCGAGCTCGAACGACGGCCTGCCCGTGGTGGGCAGCACCGTCGGCGAGAGGCCGACGCCCATCGTCCCCGTCCGGTCGACGGCGCGCTGGGCGATCTCGGCGACGGTCGAGAGGTCGTCGCCCCGCGCGGCGGCCGCGCCGGCGATCTTGTACGCGAAGAAGATGCCGGCGACGCCCCGTCGTGACCGTGCGCGATCGAGTGGAGCGCTCGCCACGTCATCCGTCCCGAGGACCGTCATCGTGCGGATGCCGTCTGGCTCGACGAGGTCGGCTGCGAGGTCGAAGTTGTACACGTCGCCGCCGTAGTTGCCGTAGAGGTACAGCACGCCGGCGCCGTGGTCGGCGGCCCGGGTGGCTGCGGCGATCTGCGCGGCCGAGGGCGAGGAGAACACGTTGCCCACGGCGACGGCGGAGCACAGACCGACCCCGACGTAGCCGAGGAACAGGGGAAGGTGGCCCGACCCGCCGCCGGTGACGATGCCGACGGTTCCCGGAGCGGTACGCGTGCGCACAATGGCCCTCGCGTCGTCCGAGGCCGCACGGAGGCGATCGCCGTGCGCGAGCAGGATGCCCTCGATGACCTCGTCGACGAAGTCGTGCGGATCGTTGATGAGCTTCGGCATCCTCAGCCCTTCGTCGCGCCGGCCGTGAGGCCGCTGACCACGTACCGCTGCGCGAGCAGCGCGATGATCATGACCGGGACGGTGATGACGACCGCGGCCGCCATCAGCCCACCCCAGTCGACCGCCGCGTAGCTCGTGAAATTCACGATCGCGACAGGCAGCGTTCGCGTGTACTGGTTGGAGAGCACGAGCGCGAACAGGAAGTTGTTCCAGCTGAAGATGAACGACAGGATCGTCGCTGTCGCGATGCCTGGCACCGAGAGCGGGAGGACGACCCGCACGAACGCGCCGATGCGGCTCGACCCGTCGATCTGCGCGGCTTCCTCCAGCTCCTCGGGGATGCCGTCGAAGAAGCTCGACATGATCGCGACCACGAGCGGCATCGTGACGAAGACGTGGGTGAGGATCAGCACCGTGTAGGTGCCGACCAGCTGCATCTGCGAGAAGAGGAAGTACCAGGGGATCAGGAGGCTCACCCCCGGGATGATGCGCGCCATCAGGAGGTAGGCCGTGGTGTTGGTCGCCTTGAACCGCGCGATCCCGTACGCCGCGGGGACGCCGATCACGAGCGCCAGCAGCGTCGCCCCCGCACCGACGATGATGCTGTTGAGGATGATCGGGCCGAACGCCTGCGCTCCGAACACCGTCTCGAAGTTCTTCAGCGTGGGGGTGAACGAGAAGGTCTTGCTCGGATCGATGATCTCGAGATTCGTCTTGAGGCTCGCCAGCAGCATCCAGATCAGCGGCGCGACGAAAGCGATCACGACAGCGAGGATGCCGAGGGCGCGCGCCCATCCGCCCACGATCTGCACGGGGCGGCGCCGACGCCGCGTGACGGTCGCCGAGGAGGAGGTCGAGGTGTTCACAGCTTCTCCGCTCTCTTGCGCAGGATCGCGATGACGAGCAGCACGAGGATGATGAGGATGAAGAACAGCATCAGCAGCGCCGACGCGCGTCCGTAGCGGGAGTACTCGAAGGCATCGCTGTACGCGAGGATGTTGAGGGTCTCCGCCTCGTTGCTCGATCCGCCGCCCCGGCCCTTGGTCGCGTAGATGATGTCGAACGTCTTGAGGGCGTCGATCGCGCGCAGGATGGCTGCGGCGCCGATGACCGGCGACAGCAGCGGCAGGGTGATGTGCCGGAATCGCTGCCACGCGTTCGCGCCGTCGACGCGCGCCGCCTCGTCGGGTTCTTCGGGGAGCGTCGACAGGCCAGCGAGCAGGATGAGGATGACCATCGGGGTCCACTGCCACACGTCGATGAAGATCAGGGTGTTCAGGGCGGTGTCCTTGTCGGAGAGCCAGCCCTGGGCGGGAAGACCGATCCCCTTCATGAGGACGTTGGCGAAGCCGATGGTCGGCTCGAAGATCACGAGCCACATCATGCCGACGGCTACCGGGGTCGCCACCAGCGGGAGCAGGATGAACACGCGCACGAGTCCCTGTCCACGGAACGTCTTGCGGAGCAGCAGTGCGATCGCGAGCCCGATGACGAGCTCGAGCACGAGCGCGACGATCGTGAAGTACGCGGTGCGTCCGACCGCCGGCCAGAAGCGCGTCATATCGCCGAGCCAGTGCGCGTAGTTGTCGAAGCCGATGAACTCGAACGGGCGCGTCACGGCGCCCTGCGCGTTGGTGAGCGACAGGAAGATCGTGTAGCCGACGGGGAACGCGATCAGCAGGGTGATGAACACCACCGAGGGGATGATCAGGATCCACTTCAGGTGGGCGTCGACCCAGTCGACGGGCTTGCGACGGTACGGCGTCGCGAGCGGGGTGTTCTTGAGCGACGTGCTCGACATCGTGGTCCTCCTCGACCAGCGGGGCTGAGGGGGCGTCGTGACTGCGGGCACGACGCCCCCTCCCGGATTACTTCTCGGAGTCCACCAGGTCCTGGAACGCCGTGTTGGCGGATTCGGCCGCAGACTCGACGTCTCCCCCTTCGATGGCGGTGATCACCGGGCCGCCGACGATCTCGCGAGCGGCCGCGACCTGCTCGAGCTGAGGGCGGTCGTGCCCGACGCCGTCCTCGCCGACGTTGCGGATGATCTCCACGAGCCCGGCGGGGAAGCTCGCGGTCGCCGCGTCGTCATCCCATGCGGACTGACGAGCGACCGGAACCGTGTCGTCGGCGAGCATCGCGGTGGTGTTCTCCTCGTTGGTGACCCACTTGATGAACTCCCACGCCGCGTCCTGCTTCTTCGAGAAGGCGCTGATGCCCACGGTCTGCGGCACGATGTTGTAGAACTTCGACCCGGCCGGCCCCTCGGGGAACCGTGCGAAGGCGACGGAGTCGACGACGGCCGAGTTCGACTCATCGAGGAACGTGTACGCCTGGCTGTCTGCGTCGAGGTAGAAGGCCGCGTTGCCCTGCGCGAAGATCGCCGACGCCTCGACCCATCCCATGTTCGATGCTCCGGGAGGGCCGTAGTTCTTCAGGAGGTCTCCGTAGAACTCGATCGCCTCGACCGCCTCGGGGCTGTCGATCGTGGCGTTGCCGTCCTCGTCCTGGAAGTCGCCGCCGAAACTGTAGATGAATGACGAGAGCTGGGTGACCAGCGGGACGCGGGCGCCGCGCATGGCGATGCCGTAGAACCCGTTCTCGGGGTCGTTGAGCGCCTTGGCCGCTGCCTCCAGGTCGTCGAGCGTCTCGGGCGGCTGGATGCCGGCGGCCTCGAGCAGGTCGGAGCGGTAGTAGACGACGTGACGCTCCGTCATCACGGGCACGCCGTAGACGGCGCCGTCGAGCTGGACCGCTTCTCGGGCGGCGGGCTGGAAGTCCTCCCAGTCCCACTCGGCGTCGGACTCGACGTAGTCGGTCATGTCGGTGAGCCAGCCGTTGCGGGAGAACTCCCGCATGACGTCCTGCACCTGGTAGGCGAAGATGTCGACGTCGTCGGACTGCGCGTTGAGCTTGACCTTGAGGGTGTCGTTGAGCTGCTCGTTGCCGTACGCCTCGATGTTGATCTTGATGCCCGTCTCGTCCTCGTAGGTCGAGGCGAGTGTCTTCAGCCCCTCCGTCCACGGGCTGTTGGCGGCGATGATGGTGAGTTCTGTGACCTCTCCGTCGCCGGCGTCGGCGGGCGCGCCGCTGCAGGCTGCGAGGCCGATGACGAGCGCACCGATGGCGGGGACCGCGAGGGCGGAGCGCTGTGCTTTCCTGCTGAACATCTTCGTTCCTTATCTGTATGAGGGGGTACTCGGGTATTCGGGTGGATCAGTTCGCGACGTGGGCGGGGGTCCGCCCCGAGAAGACGTCGACGATCGCCTGGGCGGTGGCCCAGCCGATGCGGTCGTACGCCTCTTTCGTGTCGGCACCTGCATGGGGCGCCGTCACGACGGCTTCATGACGGAAGAGGGGGTTTTCGGGTGAGACCGGCTCGTGCTCGAACACGTCGAGGCCGGCGCCCGCGAGTCGGCCGGACTCGAGGCCGCGCAGGAGCGCTGCCTCGTCGACGAGGCCGCCACGACTCGTGTTGATGAGGATCGTTCCGTCGCGCATGTGCCCGATGAGCGCGTCATCGACGAGGTGGTGCGTCTCGGGCAGGTGCGGCACGTGCACGCTGACGATGTCGACGTCGCTCACGGCCTCCTCGAGCGAGACGATGTCGACGCCCGCGCGAGCGGCCTGCTCGCGGTCGGCGTACGGGTCGTAGGCCTTGATGTCGAGGTCGAAGCCGGACAGGCGGGAGGCGAGGAGACGAGCGATCGCGCCGTATCCGAGCAGCCCGATCCGCTTCCCCGCGAGCTCGCTGCCCACATACCGGTCCCAGCGGCCGGAGCGCGCGGCCTCGTCCATCTGGGGCAGGCGGCGCAGCAGCGACAGCATGAAGCCCAGGGCGAGCTCGGCCACGGCCTCGGCGTTGCCGCCCGGCACGTTGACGACCTCGACACCCTGGGCGCGGGCGGCGGGGAGATCGACGTTGTCGAGGCCGACCCCGAGGCGCGAGATGATGCGGAGGGCGGGGGCTGCGGCCAGGGCCGCGGCGTCGAAGACCTCGACCCCGGCGACCGCGGCGTCGGCCGCGCCGACATGGGAGCGCAGCTGGGCGGCCGTCCAGGGCACGGTGGTCTCGTTCTCGACCAGCGTGAATCCGTTGTCCAGGAGCAGCTGCCGACCGCGCCCGCAGAGCTCCGCGTAGCGCACGGCTCCGACGATGACGGTGCGCCCGGCACCGACCGCGGCTGTGCTGTTGTTCATCCTGCTGCCCTTCCGGAGGTGAGCAGCAGCGGAGGCTGGCGTCACCGTCGACGATTTCCTAGAACTGTAAAACTGTTAACAATCAACATATGCCAGACTTGGGTACAGGTCAAGACACGATGAAGTGAACGGAGACACACATGAGAGCCGTCCGACTCGCGGGAACCGGAACCGTGGAGATCGTCGATCGCGCGATGCCCGTGGTCCGGGCAGGGCACGCACTGGTGAGAGTCGATCTGGTCGGGCTGTGCGGATCGGATCTCAGCTACTTCCGGAAGGGAGCGAACGGCGACTTCCGTGTGCGCGCACCCCTTGTTCTCGGCCACGAGATCGTCGGCACCGTTGTGGAGGCTCCGGCCGACGACGCATTCGTCACGGTCGGCGACCGCGTCGCCGTGCACCCCGTGTGGCCGTGCCCGCGCCCCGGGCAGCACGACGTCCCTGACGATCTCCGCGAGGAGTCGCCCTCGTTCCTCGGCTCCGCGTCGACGTGGCCGCATACCGACGGCGGCCTCCAGGAGTACCTGGCGCTGCGCACCGAGCGCCTCCGCGTCATCCCGGCGGAGCTGCCCTCCGCGGCCGCGGTGCTCGCCGAGCCGACGGCCGTGGTGCTGCACGCGTTGTCTCGCGCCGGAGACCTGCGGGGCGCCGAGGCATTCGTCTGCGGAGCGGGTCCGATCGGACTGCTCGCGGTACTGGCGCTCCGGCGTGCGGGTGCACGCCGCGTCACGGTGTCGGACGTGCGGGAGGCCCCGCTCGCGCTCGCCCGTCGGATCGGCGCGGATGCCGTGGTGGACCTCTCCGTGGAGGAGCCGCGCGCGTCGTGCGCCGACGTGGTCATCGAAGCCAGCGGCGTCCCAGCCGCGCTGGAGTCGGCCGTGTCGATCGCGCGCGCGGACGCGCGGATCGTGCAATTGGGGATGCTGCCGCGCGACCCGCGACCGATCGCACTCTCCGGCATCGTGACCAAAGAGCTGCACCTCATCGGCACGCATCGCTTCTCCGGCGAGTTCGACGACGCGCTCCGACTCCTGAGGGATTCTCCTCACGCTGCCGAGATCGTGACGGCCGTGACCCCGCTCGAGAGCGCGGCCAGCGCGTTCGAGACGATGGTCGACCCGACGGTGAGCGGCAAGGTGGTCGTCGACGTGAGCGGACGGATCGACCGACGCGTCTAGGCGTCAGCCGGCATTCGTCAGGTCTCGAGGAGTCAGGCGTCGAAAAGTCAGGCGTCGAGAAGTCAGGCGTCGAGGCCGGAGCGGAGCGGCTCCGGAAGCGCGTCGCGGACGTGGCCTTTCGCGAGCGTCAGGTGCAGCTGGAGACGCTTGACCGCGGCATCCGCGTCGCCGGTGCGCACGATGTCGAGGAAGCCCTGATGGTCCGCCGTGGCGGCGGGGATGTCGGGGGTGTCGCTGAGCTCGAAGAGGATCGCGAACGTGCGCTGGTACGGGCGCCATGCCTCCATGAGGCGACGGTTCCGGGAGATCGTGTAGAAGGAGGTGTGGAAGTCCATGTCCGCCTCGGCGAACATCTCCACATCGCCGACCTCGCCCGCGGCGCGCATGCGGTCGACGATGTCCTGCACCGCATCCCATTCCTTCGCGCTGGCGCGCGCGACGGCGAGACGGATCGCCAGCGATTCGAGGGCTTCGCGGAGTTCGTACAGTTCCTCGACCCCCTCGAGTCCGAGCCCGCGCGTGTACAGGCGCTTGCGTCGGCTCTCCAGGAGCCCTTCGGACTCGAGCTGGCGCAAGGCGTCGCGGATCGGACCGCGGCTGACGTCGAACCGACTCGCCAGCGCATCCTCCGCGAGATGCTCGCCCTGGGCGATGCCTCCGGTGATGATCTCGACGCGCAGGCGGTGAGCGATCTGCTCCCCCATGCCCAGTGGTCGTGAATTCACCGACGCTCCACCTCATCTGACAGTTAACAGTTATCGGAATCTGAGTGTCACCTATGCACACGCCCACCGTCAAGTTCCCACGCGGCGCTGCGGCTAGCGTGGTGTCATGCGACTGACTGCCGAGGCCGACCCGCAGCTCTGGATCCCCGTGACCGATTCGCTCGGGTGGAAGGGGCGACGCCACCGCAAGGCCGCGATCAGGATGCTGCTCGGCCAGGCGAACGCCGCGCTCGGCGCGACCGAGCGGCCGGGGTCCCGGTTCGGTGCGTGGGCGATGAGCCAGGCGGCTCCGATGCTCATGCGTCGGGCCGACGGTCGCGTCCTCGTCTGGACGTGGCGGGCCGACCCCGAGCTCGTCGTCGCGATGGCCACGGTGCAGGTGCTGACGCCCGACGTGCGGATCGCCCGAGCATCGATGCCGATGGACTACGACGACACCCAGTCGTTCTCCAGCCGGTGGCTGGGCGCGGGCGAGAAGCTCGTCGTCGCGATGCCGCCGTCCCCCGCGACACCGCCCTTCGCCACCTACACCTGGGACACGGGGACGCACCTCATCACCCTCACGGCGGTGTGCAGCGATCGGGAGCGCTTCGGCACGCTCGACGGCGCGCTCGACGATCTCGCGCGCTGCATCCGCGTCGCGGACGAGCTCACCGGAGGCGAGTCGCCGGAGGTGCTCCGCCTCGGACCCGCCTGAGCTCCGCCCGCACATCGTCATGCGGGACCTGGCCGGGGAACGATGCAGGAGAGAGTCGGAGACAGGCAGCGGTACACGTTTCGTCCCGCCCCGCCCGCTCGACGACCGACACGAGAGCAGCGGCGGAGAGACGATCCGCGCTAGGCGAGTCCGCGCTCGTCGAGCCATCTCTTCGCGACGAGCACCGGCGCGCGCACGAGCCAGGCGTCGGCGATGAGCTCGGCGAGGCGGTCGCGCTCGATCGCGTCCAGCCGCACGAGAAGTCCCGAGTACCCGTCGAAGTGAGGAATCGTGAAGAGGGCCTCCGATTCGGCCGCGAGCAGCGCCTCCTTCTCCTCCTGACTGCCGACCCGCACGGCGAGCACCGGCCGCTCCGGCCATGCGGCTCCGAGCGCGGCGAGCTGCCGCAGGTCGGTCGCCCGAGGACCGCGGATCCACGCGATCTGGCCGCTCGACAATCGCCACGCCGGCTCCCCGGTGTGTCCGCCCACCCGCTCGGTCACACCGGGGAGCGCGAGCGCGATCGCTCGCGCGTCGTCGATGGTCGCCATGGCGCCATCGTCCTCCCGTAGAGCGGTCGCCACAACCGCCCCTCGCGCACGTGCGCGGAACGATCGCACACGTGCGCCGCCGACAGCTCAGCGCACGATGCGCAGCGTCCGCACCTCGAACGGGCGCAGGCGCAGCTCGCCGCCGACCCGCGCGTCGTCCAGCGGATCCTCGATGAGCGAGACCTCGCGGATCTCCGAGTGCTCGAACCCGACAGCCAGCGAGCCGACCGCACGGCGCCCGAGCGCCTCGTACAGCCGCACGATCACATCGCCAGATCCGTCGTCGGCGAGCTTGACGCCCGACACGACGATGCCGTCGCCCGCGACCGATACGAGCGGCTCGACCTCGCGCGCACCGCGCACGACGGATGCCGGCGCGTTGAGCGCGATGCCCTCGGCGGTGG
The DNA here is from genome assembly GCF_041954735.1 of Microbacterium sp. LS_15. Taxonomy (NCBI): domain Bacteria; kingdom Bacillati; phylum Actinomycetota; class Actinomycetes; order Micrococcales; family Microbacteriaceae; genus Microbacterium; species Microbacterium sp. LS_15. The sequence goes on from NZ_JAVAYD010000002.1 coordinate 105,186, forward strand.
CGATCGCGGCATCCGCTCCGATCACGAACCCGATCTCGATCTGGTGCGGTCCGTGGTCGGTGTCCGGGTCGGGGAACCGCGGCGCGCGCAGCAGCGACAGGCGCACGGTCGTGGTGACCGCGTCGCCGTCCACGTCACGCGATGTGTCGTACCCGTAGATCGAGTCGTTGACGAGCGCGACGCCGAAGTCCTGCTCGCGCACGAGCACGAAACGGTGCATCGACGCCTCGAACTTCGCGGCCTCCCAGCTGGTGTTCGTGTGGGTGACGCGCGACTGGTAGCCGAACTGCGTCTCGGCCTCGGTGTGCGACGCCTGCACGTCGAGCGGGAACGCGAGCTTCAGCAGCTTCTCGGTCTCGTGCCAGTCGACGTCGTTGCGCAGGTGCACCGTGCGCGAGCCGGGGGCCAGCACGATGGTCTGCTCGATGCGCGACTGAGAGAACTCGCGCACGACCCGCACTGCGGCCACGCCGTCGACGACGGATGCCGAGATCGACGCGACCCCGGTGAGGTCGTCGACGCTGTTGCGGTAGTAGCGGTCGATGTCCCACGCGTCCCACATGTTGGGGAAGTCCTGGTGCAGCTGGAAGAGGTTCGCGGCGCGGCCCTCGGCGACGGCCTCTCGTCCCGTGGCCTTGTCGACGGCCGACACGATCAGACCCTCGCCCGACACGAGCACCGACACGAGCTCGTTCTCGAGACGCCAGCCGCCCGCCTCCTCCCCGAGCGAGACGGGAGCGCCGGCTGGTCCGTCCGCCCAGGCGGCGCCGAGCGCGCGGCCGCGACCGTCGACGGAGCTCGGCGTGAACCGCAGCTCGCGGTCGCCCTCGCCCGCGAGCGACCGCCGGGCGGCATCCGCGATGTCCTGCGCGTCCGACAGCACGCCGCTCAACACCTCGACGGCCTCACGGTGCACCCAGGCGATCGAGGTGCCGGGCAGGATGTCGTGGAACTCGTGCAGGAGCACGGTCTCCCACAGCCGGTCGATCTCGGCCTTCGGGTATGCGGCGCCTGTCCGCACGGCATCCGTCGCCGCCCACAGCTCCGCCTCGACGAGCGCGTGCTCCGCCCAGCGGTGCAGCGCCTTCGTCGCGTGCTGGCTGGTGAGCGTGCCGCGGTGCAGTTCGAGGTAGAGCTCGCCGACCCAGACCGCGGGGTTCGCGATCTCGGCACGCGCCTTCTCGAAGAAGGAGTCAGGATGCTCCCATTCGACGCGCGCGCTGCCCTCGAGGTCGCGCAGGCGCTCGGCCTTGCCGGTCATCTCGCGGGTCGTGCCGCCGCCGCCGTCGCCCCAGCCCACGGGCGCGATCGACCGGGAGGAGACGCGGTTCTCCTTGAACTGGCGCGCGGCCTTCGCGACCTCCATGCCGCTCAGCTGCGAGTTGTAGGTGTCCATCGACGGGAAGTGCGTGAACATCCGCGAGCCGTCGATGCCCTCCCACAGGAAGCTGTGGTGCGGGAACACGTTCTGCTGGTTCCAGGAGATCTTCTGCGTGAAGAACCACTCGAACCCCGCCCGCCGCATGAGCTGGGGCAGGGCGGGCGAGTAGCCGAAGCTGTCGGGCAGCCAGACCCCCTTCGAGCGGATGCCGAACTCGCGCTCGAAGAACCGCTGGCCGTACGCGAACTGGCGCACGAGCGACTCCCCCGACGGCATCACGGTGTCGGATTCGACCCACATGCCGCCGAGCGGAAGGAAGCGTCCATCGGCGACGGCGGCCTTGACGCGCTCCCACACCTCCGGGCGGTGCTGCTTGAGCCACGCGTACTGCTGCGCGCTCGACATGCCGTACTGGAAGTCCGGCTGCTCCTCGATCAGCGAGGTCATCGACGAGGTCGTGCGGGCGACCTTGCGGATCGTCTCGCGCACCGGCCACAGCCAGGCGGAGTCGATGTGCGCGTGCCCGATCGCCGAGATCCGGTGCGCGCTGGCCTCGGCAGGCGAAGCCAGGACGCCTGCGAGGCGGGCACGGACGTCGGAGGCGGTCTCGGCGATGCGCTGCAGGTCGAGCACGTCCAGCGCGTCGTCCATCGCCTGCAGGATGCGCATGCGCCGCGGCGAGGTCGGAGCGAGCTCGGCCTGCAGCTCGTACAGGACCTCGAGGTCGAGGGACAGGTCGAAGACCTCCTGCTCGAACACGGCGAGGTCCATCCGCCGCGAGCGGTACAGGCGCTCCGGGGACGACGTGCGGATGTCGCCCTCCTGGGTCGGGAGGAAGGGGTGGTAGTCGAGCAGCACGGGGTTCGCCGCCGCCTCGAGGTACAGCTCGACGGGCTCGTCGCCGGCGGCGGTCTGGGCGATCGGCACCCACTGGTTGCGCGGGTTGATGCTCTTCACGGGAGAGCCGTCGGGACGATACACGAGCGCCTCGCACTGGAACCCCGGCATGTTGATGTCGAAGCCGAGGTCGATCACGGCCTCGACGCGGCGGCCGGCCCACTCCGCCGGCACGCTGCCGGTGAGCCGGAACCACGTGGTGCCCCAGGCGGGACCCCACATCTCGCCGACCGCGGCCGGCTCGAAGTCGAGGGCGAGTCCCTCGGTCGGGGCGATGGGCTCACCCGGCAACTCGTGCAGTGCGATCTCCAGCGGCACGGAGGCCGAGTGGACGGCGGGGCGGATCCGCTCTTCCAGGACGCGCTTGACGCGGCCGACGGTGAGCGAGGTGTCGTCATGCATGGGTCATTCTCCGAGCTCGACGGTGAGAGGGGGCGGGGGACGGCGAGAGGGATTGCGGTGCCGTCCGACGATGCTATCCGATTTACTAAAGCGATCTAGCATCCGTGCTCACAGGATGTCGTCACGTCTTCCTGGGGGCTAAACCGATCAAGTATGGTGAGGGACTATGAGCCCGGCGAAACGCGTCACCATCGCCGACATCGCGCGCATGGCAGGCGTCTCGCCCGGTGCCGTCTCGTTCGCCCTGAACGGCCGCCCCGGCGTCAGCGAGGAGACGCGGCAGCGCATCCTGTCGATCGTCGAAGAGAACGGCTGGCAGCCCAGCTCCGCAGCCAGAGCACTCGTCGGGGCGCGCGCGAACACGGTCGGCTTCGCCCTCGCGCGCCCTGCCCGGTCGCTGGGGTCGGAGGCGTTCTTCACCGACCTCATCGCGGGCATCGAATCCCGCCTCTCCGAGAGCAAGGTGAGCCTGCAGCTGCGCCTCGTGAGCGGCATCGCGGAAGAGATGGAGGTGCATCGGCAGTGGCGCTCCTCCAATCAGGTCGACGGAATCATCCTCATCGACCCCCGCGACGACGATCCCCGCGGTGAGCGCATCACCGCCCTCGACGCTCGCGCCGTCATGATCGGCTCGAAGCCGTCGCCCGACGGCTCCGTGCCGAGCGTCTGGATCGGCGATGACGCGGTGGCGGAGTCGCTGTTCTCGTATCTCGCCGCGCTGGGCCACGAGCGCATCGCCTACGTCGCCGGGCCCGCCGAGCTCGAGCACACGCGGCTGCGCGCCGAGGTGCTCGACCGCATGACCGGCGACGGCGTCGCGGGCGAGGTCATCACGACCGACTTCTCCCCCGCGCGCGCGTCGGCCGTGACCCGCACGCTCCTGGCCGGCCGTCAGCGTCCGACCGCGATCGTCTACGACAACGACGTCATGGCCGTGGCCGGGCTCAGGGTGGCCCAGGAGATGGGCCGACACGTCCCCCGCGACGTGTCCCTCGCCTCCTTCGACGACTCGGTGATCGCCGGCCTCATCAACCCGTCGATCACGGCGATGACCCGCGACACGTTCGAGCTCGGCGAGCGCGCGGCGACGCTGCTGCTGCAGCAGATCGAGGCAGGAGCGAACCTGCCGAGCGTCGAGGGCCCGACCCCGACGCTGACGGTGCGCGAGAGCACCGCGCCGCCGGCGCCGGTCGCCTGAGCGGGCGACCCCGGCTCAGGCCTGCACGACGGTGTTCACCGAGCCGTAGCGGTCGACACCGCTCGCGGCGAGATCGGGACGGATGAGGTGCCGGATGCCGCGGGCGTCGAGCGCCGCGGCATCGAGCGCGTCGAGGGAGGTGACCAGGGCGGGGTCGAGCCCGCCGGCGCACGCATCCACCCACGCCTGGAAAACCGCTCCGCCCGGGCTCAGCGCAGCCCTGCTCACCGGCACCTCCCGCTCGTCGACCTCGACGACGATCGCGGTGTCGCGCGCGGGGGCGGCGGTGCGTCGCCGCAGCTCGGGGATGAGCTCGGCGAGGCGACGGCCGATCGGCTTCGCAGCACCCGTCTGATCGATGAGACCCAGCGAGTACTCCAGCTCGGGGAAGTCTCCGAGCTCGCGGCTCACGTCGTGCGAGCACCACCAGGTGATGCCCCAGAGGTTCTCGGTGCGCGCGGCCGAACGGACGGTCGCCTCGAGGAAGTCGGGCATCTCGTCGTCGGCGAGGCAGTTCGACGGCGCGCCGACCTCCTGCAGCCAGACGACGCGGTCGGGGTCGGTCGCGAAGGCGCGGGAGAGCTCGATGAGGTACTCGGCGTGCCGGTCGGAGGCCACCGACCTTCCGCCGTAGCGCTGCGCCGTGCCGTTGAAGATCCACGAGTGGATGGTCGTCATCGCACCCAGGCGGGAGGCGTGCGCCGGCGTGAACCCGTGACCGTCCATGTACCAGACGGCGTCGTACTCGCTGTGCACGTGCGGCAACCCCGGGGCCGCCTGCTCGGCCGCCGACAGCAGCGCCGAGATCCATCCGCCCGCCTCGTCCTGCGTCACCGGCCAAGGCGAGGGGTGGGTGTGAGCGGAGAACTGGTTCGTCTCGTTGCCGAGCGTCAGGCCGAGGAAGTTGGGGGCGTCGCGCAGCGCACGGCCGAGGCGATCGACGAGCGCGACCTGGCCGCTCAGGGCCTTGGCATCGGTGAACATGTTCTTGTCATGCCAGGTCCCGAGCCAGGACGGCACGAAGTCGAAGCTCGACAGGTGGCCCTGGATGACGTCGACGCTCGCGTCCATCCCGAACTCGCCGGCGATGTCGACCACCGCTCGGACGTCGTCGACGGCCCTGTCGCGGATGAAGGTGCGGTTCGGCTGCAGCACGGTCCACAGCGGGAAGACGCGGACGTGGTCGAGGCCGAGCTCCGCGAGAGCCGAGAAGTCGCGGCGCACGTCGTCGGGGGTGAACTCCAGCCAGGAGTGCATCCAGTCCTTCGACGGCGTGTAGTTCGCCCCGAATCTCAGGGGAGCATCGAGGGCGCCGCGCTGCGTCATGTATCCGGACCTTTCCGACGGTGTCCTCCGGCGAGGACGGGATCGGACCACTATAACGCTTGAGCAACATCGCGCATACCACGCCGAGATCGCCGCAAGAGGCCGCCGCGGCGAGCCTTGACACGCGCCGTTTCGGATGGTTTCATCTGCTAAAGCGCTGTAGTCCAATGATCGGACCGGCGCCCGATCGCCCGCCTCGAGGAAGAAGCACGATGAGAGTTCCGACACGCATTGCCACGGTGGCAGCCTTCAGCATCGGCGTCCTGGCGCTGACGAGTTGCACGGGAGGTGGCGGCGCGGGCGGCGACAGCGGCCCGATCGACACGTCCGGCGAGCTGAGCGGAACGATCCAGTTCCAGACCTGGTCGCTCAAGAACGAGAAGTTCACGCCGTACTTCGAAGACCTCATCGACGCGTTCGAGAAGGAGCACCCCGACGTCACGGTCGAGTGGCTCGACCAGCCCGGCGACGGATACCAGGAGAAGATCCTCAGCCAGGCCAATGCCAACACGCTGCCCGACGTGCTGAACCTGCCGCCCGACATCGCCTATCCGCTCGTCGCCGCCGGCAAGCTCCTCGACATCGACGAGGCGGATGCCGACCTGAAGTCGGTCTACAACACGGGCGCGTGGGAGTCCTACAGCCAGTACCCGGGCGTCGAGGGCACGTACGGTCTGCCCTGGTACCTCTCCAGCGACGCCTCATGGTGGAACCTCGCACAGCTCGCGCCCTACGGCGTCACCGAGGACAACCTGCCCACCACGGTCGACGAGCTCCTCACCCTCGCGAAGGACGTCGCATCGCAGTCCGGCGGCAAGGTGCAGCTGCTGTCGTCGATCCCCGCACTCGACACCTTCACGTCCGCCGGCATGGAGGTCATCGACGACGAGGGCGAGTTCGTCTTCAACACCGACGAGGCCGCCGAGATCATCCAGGCCTACGCCGACGCCTACGCGGCAGGAGCGATGCCCGCCGAGGCGCTGACCGGCGACTACGGCGGGAACGCCGAGGCCTACATCCAGGAGAAGGTCGCCTTCACCACCGGCGGCACCGGCTTCACCACCGACCTGCAGAAGGACGCCCCGGCGCTCCTCGAGAACACGGTCGCGACGCCGCGCCTCGGCATCCCTCCCCTGTACGTGCAGGGGCTGAACGTCTCGGCCGACTCCGACAACAAGTCCGCGGCGCTCGCATTCGCCGAGTACGTCACCAACGAGGAGAACCAGATCGCGTTCTCGTCGCTGGCGGTCGGCACCGCGCCCGGCACGACCTCCGGCGGCGACACGGTCGTCGAGAACATCTCGTCGTCGGTCACCGACCCGAAGCAGCTCGCCGCGATCGACACCGTGTTCACGGCGATGCAGGATGCGAAGGCGATCCCGTTCCAGTGGACGTCCGACATGGCGACGTACATGACGCAGCAGATCGCGCTCGCCATCAACGGCGAGGCCGACCCGAAGACGCAGCTCGACAAGATCGTCGAGTACGCCAACGCGAACCGGGTGGACCAGTAAGCATGGCCGCGGACACCGGCACCCGGAAGCGGAGCAGCGGGATCACCTCCCACAGGTGGTTCACGCCGTGGCTCCTGCTCGCACCCGCCGTCATCTGGGTGCTGGTGTTCGCGCTCTGGCCGTTCCTCAACACGGTCGTCCTGAGCTTCACCGACGCCAAGCCCCTGCGCACGCCCGAGTTCGTCGGCGGCGCGAACTACGAGCGCATGTTCGGCGACGAGATGTTCTGGAACGCGCTCACCACCTGCATCATCTACGTGGTCGTATGCGTGCCGCTGCTCACGATCCTGCCGCTGCTGCTGGCGCTGCTCGTGCAGAAGAAGCTCCCCGGCATCTCGTTCTTCCGCACCACCTTCTACTTCCCCGTGATCGCCTCGGTCGTCGTGGTCGCCCTGATCTGGACCTGGCTGTTCGACAGTCGCGGCATCATCAACCAGACGCTCGAGTTCCTCGGAGTCGTCGACAAGCCGGTGGCGTTCCTCGTCGATCGGTGGCTGCTGCTGGGCTGCGCCATCCTCCTCACCGTGTGGAAGGGCCTCGGCTACTACATGGTCGTGTACCTCGCCGCCCTCGGGAACGTCGGCAAGGAGCTGCACGAGGCGGCGATGCTCGACGGCGCCGGATCCTTCCGTCGTTTCCTGTCGGTGACGATCCCCTCGGTGCGCGGGGCGATGCTGCTGATCTCGGTGCTCATAGCGGTGTCGGCGATGCGCGTCTTCGCCGAGCTCGATGTGCTCTCCAAGAGCACCGGCGGGCCGGGCGGCTACGACATGTCGCTCGTCATGCTGATCCGTCAGGTCGGATCCGGCCTGAACGGCAACATCGGCTACGCCTCCGCGATCAGCGTCGCGCTGTTCCTCCTCACCCTCATCCCGCTCGCCGCGATCGCCTTCATGAATCGCGAGAAGAAGGCGAAGGCTCCCGCATGAGCATCCTGACCCGCCCCCGCACCGAAGACGAGCGCCCCGCCGACGACGCCGCGCCGCCGTCGCGCGAGCGCATCTTCCGCCGCCGCGGTTCGGGCGACTTCAGCAAGCCGACGCTCGGCGGGCTGATCGGCCGCTACGCGCTGCTCCTGCTCGTGCTGTTCCTCGTGATCGGCCCGTTCGTGTGGCAGCTGTCGACCTCGTTCAAGGGCCCGCAGGAGAACATCTACTCCTTCCCGCCGAACCTCATCCCCCGCGATCCGACGCTCGGGAACTACGCCACCGTCGCCGACGTCGTGCCCGTGTATCTGTACGCGTGGCACTCGCTGCTCGTGTCGGTCGGCACCGTGATCAGCAACGTCGTGCTCGCGACCTTCGCCGGCTACGCACTGGGATGCATGCGGTTCCGCGGCAAGTGGATCGTCATGGCCATCCTGCTGTCGACCCTGCTCTTCCCCGGCGAGGTCACCGTGACGAGCAACTTCCTCACGATCCGCGCGCTCGGCCTCGCCGACACCCTCTGGGGCGTCTTCCTGCCGGGGGCGATCAGCGCCATGAACGTGCTGCTCGTCGCGACCGCGTGCCGCATGATCCCGAAGGACGTGCTGGATGCCGCGACGGTCGACGGGGCCACGACCTGGCAGCGCATCCGCCACATCGTGTGGCCGAACATCCGCGGCATGGTCTCGGTCGTCGCGATCTTCGCCTTCATCGGCGCATGGGACGACTACCTCTGGCCGCTCATCGTGCTGTCCGACCCGTCGAAGTACACCCTGACGGTCGGCATGGCCTACCTGAACAGCAGCTTCTCCGTGGACCCGCGGCTCATCGCCGCCGGCACCATGATCGCTCTCGTGCCCATCGTGATCATGTTCTCGTTCACGCAGCGGTTCTTCTTCAAGGGCGTCCAGGAGGGCGCCGTCAAGGGGTGACTGCGCCGCGGCTCACCCCCGCGGACGGCCCGGCGGACCCGCCGTCGTCGCGCCCGCGCTCCGGCGTCCTCGCGGCGCCGGTGTTCGCGTTCGACGTCGATCCGGCCGCGGGCCCGCAGCGCGTCGACGTGCCGGACCTGGGCCCGATCGAGATCGCACCGGACACCGTGCTGCACTGGGCCTTCTACGCCGACGGCGCGGATGCCGCGCTCGCGCCGCACGCCGCGCTCGCCGTGTCGGTCGACGTGCGCGTCGATGACGGCGACGGGAACGTCAACGGGCTCGGCGACGTCAGACGCCTCGGCGACGACCCGGCCGTCCGCGACCGCTACGGTTTCGCGATCACGGCGGACGCGCAGTTCGCGGCACGCTGGAGCATGCCGGAGCAGTGGAACGCCGACACCGTCTCGCTCGCGCCGCTCGCCGGGCGTCGCGGGGCGGTCGAGGTCGTGCTCGGCGCGGGATCGCTGGCCGATGCCGCCGGCCTCCCCGCTCGGGTGAGCGGCTTCGTGCAGGTGCTGGTCGAACAGCGGAGCGCCGCGGCATCCGACCTCCCTCCCGTGGAGCGGGTCGACACGCGTCGAGGGACGCACTCGGGCGCGCGGTTCTCACGCGGCAACACCATTCCGGCGGTGGCACGTCCGCACGGCTTCACGTTCGTGACCCCGGCGAATGACGCAGCCGACGCGAACTGGCCGTACCGCCCGTCCGTGCACGACGATCCGCAGGGCCGCCGGCTGGAGGCGCTGCAGTTCTCGCATCAGCCGAGCCCGTGGATCGGCGACCGCTCGGTGCTCCAGCTCATGCCGTTCTCCGGCACCGCGGTGTCGGAGCACGGCGCCCGCCGGCGCTGGATCATCCCGGGGTCCGAGCGCGCGCGGCCGCACGAGTACGCCGCGGTGCTCGACGACGGGTACGGCAGCCGGATCCGTGCCGAGCTCACGGCGACCGTGCACGGCGCGGCGTTCTGTGTGCGCGGCGACGACGCCGACGAGCGCGTGGGCTTCGTGATCGACCAGCTCACCGACGAGGGAGAGCTCCACTGGACGGATGCCGACGGCTTCGCGGGCTGGATCCCCGAGGGGTCCGAGGACTGGGGCAACGCCCCGCGCTGCTACTTCGCCGGACGGGTGGTCGGAAGCGGCTGCACCGAACGGGGCCCACTCTCCGACGCCGGACGAGGACGGGTGGCCGGGTTCGTCGCCGGCCGCGGATCGCTCGAGGTGCGGGTGGCCGTGTCATTCCTGTCGATCGAGCAGGCCGAGCGCAGCCTCGCTCTCGAACTCGACGCCGCGACCGGGTTCGACGAGCTGCGCGCCGACGCCGCGGCATCCTGGAACCGGCTGCTCGACCGCGTCACGATCCCACCGCTGCCCGCGTCCGACGCGGGGTATCGTGCGCTCGCCGATGAGGAGGACAGGGCGCGGATCGCCGCCGCCCTGCATCGCATGCACCTGTATCCGAACACCGCAGCCGAGGACACCGGGTCGGCCCACTCTCCGGCATCCGCGTTCGCCGACGTCTTCGCCGAGCGGACGCCGTTCGGCGAGGTGCGCACGAGCGCGCCGGTCGTCGACGGCGAGCTCGTCGTCAACAACGGCTACTGGGACACGTATCGCACGGAGTGGCCCGGTCTCGCCCTGCTCGATCCGGCGCTCGCGGGGCTGCTGCTCGACGGGCAGCTCGCGCAGTACCGCCGCGGCGGCTGGATGGCGCGGTGGAGTGCACCGGGATACGTCGACAGCATGGTCGGTACGTCGAGCGACCAGATCTTCGCGGATGCCGCGCGCTGGGGCGTCGACTTCGATCGGCGCGCGGCGTTCGAGAGCGGCTGGCGCAACGCGTGCGAGCCGGGGCCCGACGCACGCCGGGGCCGGAAGGGCATCGACCGAGGCCGATTCACCGGGTACATCTCCTCGGCCGTGCCGGAGGGCATGAGCTGGAGCATCGAGAACGCGATCAGCGATGCCGCCCTCGGCCGGTTCGCCGCGCAGCTCGCGTCCGACCCGGACATCTCCTCGACGGATGCCGCGCGCTACCGCGCCTTCTGCCGCTACTTCGCGAACCGTGCGCTGTCGTACCGCGCGCTGTTCGACCCCGAGGCGCGGTTCTTCCGTGGCCGCGACGACCGGGGATCGTTCTCGTCCGAGCCCTTCGACCCGCGCACGTGGGGCGGTGACAACGTCGAGACGAACGCGTGGGGTACGTCGGTCGGTGCGGTGCACGACGGCGACGGACTGGCCGAGCTCTACGGCGGCCGTGCGGGACTGCGCCGCCACCTCGACGCCCTGTTCGCCGAGCCGGAGACCGCCGACGAGCGCTTCGGCGGCGCGTACGGCTCGGTCATCCACGAGCAGCGCGAAGCCCGTGCTCTGCGCGCCGGCATGTGCGCGATCTCCAACCAGCCGGCGCACCACATCCCGTACATGTACGCGTTCACGGATCAGCCGTGGCGTGCGGGCGAGACCGTGCACGAGCTGGCCGGGCGCCTGTTCGCGGGCGCCCACATCGGTCAGGGCTTCCCCGGAGACGAGGACAACGGGGAGATGAGCGCGTGGTGGCTGTGGGCCGCGCTCGGGTTGTATCCGCTGGAGCTCGCCTCGGGGATGCTGCGGATCGGCTCGCCCCTGCTCGACGACGTCCGCGTCGACCGCGGGAACGGGTCGTCCCTGCGTATCCGGTCACACCGCAGCACGCCGAATGCGCACGTGCTGCACGAGGCGCGGGTGAACGGCGTCCCACTCCCGACGGCCGAGCTGCCCGTCGACGTCCTGGTGGGACCTCGGTCCACCGACATCGTGCTCGATCTGGTGTTCGGCGACGACCCGAACGGGTGGCTCGGAGGAGCTACGGAGACGGATGCCGCGCCGTGGCGCCCCGACCTCACGGCGAACGACGGCTCGCCGATCGCCTCAGAGGGCGTCCGGCACGCGGAGCGCGCGTTCGACGACGGAGATCCGGCCGGCGCCGACGGGATCGTCCTGCGACAGGGCGGGTGGATCGGCTGGCGGTTCGCCGAGGCGCGGGCGGTCAGCGACGTCTCGGTGACGACGGTGTCGGCGGCATCCTCGGCCGCGCTCGTGTGGGAGTCGGAGACGCCGCGGGGCTGGGAGCGGATCGCCGTCACCGCCGATATCGAGCTTCCCGCGAATCGCACCACGCCCATCGCGCTGGCCGCACGCACCGTGACCTCGGCGCTCCGTGTGCGGGCGGAGGCCGAGGTCACGGTGCGTCAGATCGAGCTCTTCGATCTGGGCTGAACCGCGCCGTTCAGGGCTCTCACTGCGGGGCGTACTCGGTCGCCTCGCCCTTGATCGCCTCGGTGATGCCCGAGATCAGCGAGGACTGGTTCGTCGCGGTGAGGTTGTACGCGACGTAGACGCCGTACCCGTCGGCGGCCGTGCGCTGAGCGAAGTCCGCGGCGGTCGCCGCGCTCGTGTTCGAGAGGTCGATCGCCGCAGCGCCGATGCGCGAGCGGTCGGCGAGCCCGGGAACAGTGGGGGCGTCGTAGGTCGGGTAGTACGGATTCCAGGCGTAGTCCAGAGTGGCGCTCACGTCGAAGGCGCCGAAGTCGGTCGTGGTGTACGACGGTCCGATCGCGTACAGCGTGATGAGCTTGTCGGGACCGAGGCGGTCGCGCAGGGCCGACGCCACCCATCCGAACGACTGCGCGTTGGGCTGAGGCGTGCCATTCGCCCCGTACTGGCTCCACTCGTCGTCGAAGTCGATGCCGTCGAGTCCGTAGGTGGTCACGGCGTCGGCGAGCTGTGCGGCGAACGCGTCGGCCTCGGCGTAGGTCGAGAAGTTCGCGAAGCCGGCGCCCTGGTGATTGCCGAGCACCGACAGCAGGACCTTGGTGCCCTGGGCCTGCAGCGGACGGATCTGGTTCTCGGCATCCTGCAGCGTCCCGGCGACGCGCTCGTTGAAGTGCAGGTACGCCTTCTCGCCGTCGTAGTTGATGTTCGCGGCGAAGATCATCGCCAGGTCGACCGCCGGGGCACCGGAATCGGCGAGCCGGTAGTCGGCGACGTTCGCTAAATCGTTCGAGTTCACTTCGACGTAGACGGCGAGCTTCGCGTCGGTGTCGGGCGCCTCGTCCGCCGTGGCCGACGAGGCGGCAACGCCTCCGACAGCGGCGATGGCGAGCGCAGCGGATGCCGCCAGGCATCGCCGGATCAGGGAATGACGGGGGTTCGGCTGACTCATGGTGGAGCTTCTCCTTCGGCGTCGTTGTCGATCTCGCGCCGCGTCGATGCGGCGTGCCGATGACTATATCGCTTAAGTGAAGCACCCGGAAGAGTTCGCACACACGATGAGAGGGGCGGATGCCGCAGCATCCGCCCCTCTCGCCGGGGTCAGATCGGTCGCAATCCGCTCAGATGTTCACGTCACCCACGAGATTGACCTTGATGCCCATGCCGGCGAACATCGCGGCCTTCGCGATGAGCGCCTTGTCGGCGGTCTCGGCGTCGGGGGCGTAGACGGTCTGCGCGTGGTTGGCCTTGTGGCGGGCCATGAACTGATCGCGTGAGATGCCGTGCAGCACGACGTGCGCGATCGGCCACTCCGGGTTCGTGTCGTTCTTGCGGCGCTGCGTCTCCTCCTCGGGCAGCTCGACGACAGAGGCGCGGAAGATGTCGGCCTGCAGGATGCCGTCGGCGATGAAGACCCGCGACAGCACGACCTCGCCGGGCTTCGAGACGCCGTTGATCGTGGCGCCGCCCGCGGGGAAGAACACGTGGCCCTGCCGCCATCCCTCGGCGTTCTGCCACCCGCCGAGGTGGGAGGCGGGCACCGAACCCGAGATCTCGTAGACCCAGACGAACTGGCCGTCGTAGTCCTCACCCCAGCGGACGTCGTGCAGCGTGTTGTCCGGTACGAGCCCCATGGCGCGCCACACGCGGTCGGTCACGAGCGCGTCGACCGCGACACCCTCGTCGGCCTCGTTGAAGTGCGGGAACGCGCGCCCCTCGTGCAGCACCCGCGAGCCGTCACGGGAGGTGACCGGCGGACGCTCGGTCGAGTTGAGGATGCCCTCGGCGAGGTCGGAGGCGGGCACGAGATCCTTGAGCCCCTGCTGGTACTGAATGCCGACGGCATCCAACCCGAAATCGTCGGCGATGCGCAGCGCGGCGATGTACATCTTGAGCTGCCACTGCACCTGCTCGCGGGTGAGCTCGGTCGCGGCGTCCTCGCCGTACCGGAACGTCATGCCGTGCTCGATGAGCCAGTCGTAGGCGGCATCGGCCTCGGAGTCGGCGACCTCGAGCATCTCGGCGTACAGCGCCGATTGCGACAGACGCTCCTTGTAAATGCCCGTCTTGTTGAGCAGCTCGTCGTCGAAGATCGCGTTGTACATGCCCATGCAGCCCTCGTCGAAGACGCCGATGATGGCCTTCTCCGCGAGAAGCTCCGCCGCGAGCGCCTCACCCAGCTGCTTCTCCGGACTGTCGGGCAGCTCGGGCAGCGCGCGCACGTGCGAGGCGTCGTGCGTGATGGTGCCGGTCTCGGTCCATTCGCGGATGCCGTCGCGGAACCAGTCGTCGGTGAAGTCGACAGACCAGATCGACGAGTACGGCTTGTCCATCTTGGTCAGGCCCGCGTTCAGGCCGAGCAGACCGACCAGGCCTGGCCAGTCGCCCGCGAAGTTCGCGACGGTGAGGATCGGACCCTCGTGCGTGCGGAGTCCGGCGAGCACGTGGTGAGAGTACTGCCATACGGCCTCGGCGACGATGAGCGGAGCGTCGACCGGGATGTTCTTGAACACCTCGAGGCCCATGCGCTGACTCGAGATGAAGCCGTGACCGGTCTCGGGGTCGACGTCGTTCGCGCGGATCACTGTCCAGCCCAGGTCGTTCAGCACGCCGGTGACCCCGGCCTCCAACTCGACCTGCGTGGGCCAGCCGGCCGTGTTGGCCGACTCGCGCAGGTCCCCTGAGGCGATCAGGTACGCGGTCTTCGGGGCAGATGCCGGGCGGGATGCCGGTGCCGGCAGGGTGTAGGTGGTCATGGTGCCTCTCGGGTGGTGCGGGTGATGATGGTGTTCGTACGGGTGGTGCCGCTCTCGGTCGGAGGCGCGAGATCGACACGCTGCGTCTCTCCCTCCCCGAGTCGGATCGGGCCGGCGAGGACGCGGCCGCGCAGCACGAGTTCGTCGATGTCGAGGCGTCCACCCTCGAGGTGGAGCGTGACGGAAGCGTCGTCGATCTCGACGCGCCCCCAGCCCGTGCCGGTCGTGAAGAGTCCCGTGAAGGAGCCCCCGCCCGCCGGCGCAAAGGAGAGCGTCTGCGTCGGGGCGTCCCACTGCGCGCCGCTCGTGCCGAGCAGCAGCGCCCACGAGGCGAGTGACCGCGCGTAATGGTTGCCGCACTCGATCTCGTTCCACGGGTTGCGGTGGGTGCCGTCATAGCGCGCGCGGACGGCCCGTTCGATCCGCAGCGCGTCGTCGGAGCGCCCGGCGTACAGCAGCGATGCCGCGACCTGGTGCTCGATGCCGGTCCAGACCTCGTCGGAGTACACGAACGGGATCGTCGGCCGGCCGCCGCGGGGCCAGGAGGCGAGCAGCAGTCCGCCTTCGTCGTTCAGTGCGTACACCCGTTGCGTGCTCTCCTGCGCCGAGAGGTCGTCGCGGAGGTTGTGGGCGACGATCGCGGCGAGCGCCGAGTCGATGTGCGCGGCGGGGAGGATGTGACCGAGGCCGTTGACGAACGCGTGGAACTGTCCGAGCAGCTGGTCCGACAGCACGCCCTCGCCGTACTGGTAGCGGTGCGCATCGACGTCGTCGATCACCTGGCGGTAGTACTCGCCGTTCCACAGCACCTCATCCATGGCGGCGGCCACGTGGTCGGCGCGGCGCGTCCACTCCTCGGCGCGATCGAGATCGCCGAGATGCGCGGCCATGCGCGCCCCCGCGCGGAGTGCGGCGAGGTGGATGCCGTTGGCGAGCGGCTCCGTGCCGTGGAACTCGATGTCGTAGGTGTTGTGCATCTCGCCGTCGAGCAGACCGTCGCCGTCGCGGTCCCACTCGCGCGCCGCATAGTCGAGGGTGCGAACGGCTGCGGGCCACACTTCGCGCAGGAAGTCGTCATCACCGCTGAAGCGCCACTCGCGGTGCAGGCGCAGCAGCGTGCCGAGCTGGCCGTCGACCGCGGGGGCCATGAACCACGACGGACCGCCGAGCACCCGGTTGCCGCGGAACTTCTGCGCGCCGGCGTCATCGGTCTCGAGCAGGTACTCGGCCCGGCGGGCGCTGCGCTCGAGCGACGGGAACAGCCAGGCCACCGTCTGCGCGTACGACCATACGTGGGTGCAGGTGCCCTCGCAGGATCCGCCGTGATCGAAGGACCCCTCCCACGCCGCGAACACCGGCTGCTCTCCGAGATCGGGATGCGGCGACTCGACGACGAAGCACGTCGTCGACCGGGCCGCGGCGATGTTCGCGCCGACCGCGTCGGCCAGCACGGCGTCGAGGCTGCCGCCGTAGAGCGCCTCGACGAAGGCATCCGTCGTCCGCTCCAGGGTCGGCAGTTCGGTGTGCAGGTGCGCGGCGGCGCTCCACGCGTCGGGCCAGAGCGTCGCGTAGTGGTTGCGGATGACGCCGTCCGCCGGGTCGGCGAACACGATGTGCCCGTGCCAGCCGCTGCGGCGGTTCGGGAAGCTCCACGCGAGCACGAACTCGAAGTCGCGGCTCTCTCCCGGAGCGAGGGTGTGCGCGATGCCGAGCGAGCCGGTGCGCAGCCGCGGCAGCTTCGCGAGCATCTGCTCCTCGGTCAGCGGGGCTGCCTGGGAGGAGTCCGCCGCCCCGGTCTCGTCCAGCTCGGCGAACAGGCCACGCGGCCGGTCTTCGAGCGTGAGACGCGGTTCGGGCTGCAGCAGGCCGTCGTCGGCGAGATCGTCCCAGAACAGCCGGGCGCCGTCGGGCCAGTAGCTCGTCACCCACTGCGGCTTGACCGTCGTCGACTCGTCGGCGGTCGTGAGGCTCAGGGTGCCGTAGCCGGGGTCGTCCTCGGCCAGGTCGATGTCGAAATCGAGGCCGCGCACCCCCTCGTCCTCGCGCCAGCGCACCCGCTGCGTGCCGCGCATCCCCCACGGGGCGTCGGGCCCCGGCGTGCCGCGTCCGGCCGTGTGCGAGACGCTGCCGACGACCGTCACCGCCGTCGCGGTCTCGCCGGGATTCGTGACCCGATAACGCAGCACGGCGGCGGGGATGCCGGACTCGTCGGCGTCGAGGGGGACGAGCGGCGTGAACGCGTGCAGCGAGACGTCGACGGGGAGCGTCGCGTCGGTGAAGTCGACGTCGACGACCGGGTACTCGCCGTGCAGCGTCGCCCCGTCGAGGCGCGGCAGGCCCGCGAGCTGGTCGAACGGGTACCCCGCGTCGGCGTCGTGTCGACCCGTCAGCCGCGCCTCGAGCACACGGGTGACCGACCGCCCGCCCTGGGGTGCCGCATGGATCGCGAAGAACGAGTGCGGGTTGCGGCGTCCCTTGTCGGGGAGGTTCTCGAGCTCCCAGTCGCGCAGCTCGCCTCGAGCGCCGATCGACACGTTCCCGGTGCCGATGCCGCCGAGGGGGAAGGCGGTCGCCTGCGAGGTGTGCGGGATGCCGCGGGCGCGGCGGGTCATGCTGACGCGCCCCTTTGGTCGGCGGCGAGCTCGTGAACGACGTCCGCCGTCTCGCGGTAGAGGCGGGTGTAGCGGTCGAACAGCTCGTCGTAGAGCTCGCGCAGCGAGTCGTCGGGACGGATGGTCTCGGTGACGGGGTTCCACGCGGCGATGCTCGGCGCTTCGCCGTCGGCCGTGGCGACCGCCGCGAAGAAGGCGGCGCCGTAGCTCGCGCCGATCGTCGTCGCCGGCACCTCCTGCACGAGGCCGGTGACGTCGGAGACGATCTGCAGCCAGAGCCGTCCCTGCGTGCCGCCGCCGACCGCGACGATGCGGCGGATGTCCGCGCCGGCTGCACGCATCGTCTCGACGTTGTGCCGCACACCGAGGGCGGTCGCCTCGAGCGCGGCGCGGTAGAGGTCGCCGCGGGTGTGGGCCAGGGTGAGCCCGGCGATGACGCCGCGGGCGTCCGGATCCTGGATGGGCGTGCGCTCCCCCGCGAAGTACGGGAGCACGAGCAGCCCGCGGGCCCCGGCGCCGGAGGTGGTCGCCTCGGCGAGCAGCTGCGGGTAGTCGGCGCCCGTGAGGTCCGTGAGCCACGCGGTGAGGGCGCCGGACGTCGAGAGCCCACCCGCCAGGTTCCTCGTACCGGCGAAGGCCCCGGCCGTGGTCCACATGGAGGGGGTGCGCAGCGTCTCTTCGCCTGTCGCGACGAGGAACATCGTCGTGCCGTACATGAGCATCAGGTCGCCGATCTCGTGCGCCCCGACGCTGACGGCCTCGGTCCACGCGTCGATCGTGCCGGCGATCACGGGAGTGCCCTCGAGGATGCCGGTGGCCTGCGCCGCGTCGGCGGAGACGGCGCCGGCGACATCGCCGGCCCAGAGCAGCGGCGGCTGCTCGATCGACGACGCGTAGCGCTGCCACCACTCGTCGTGCCACGCCTCGCGCTCGATGTCGTAGAGAGGCGAGACCTGGCTCGCCGACTGGTGGTCGAGCACGTAGGCGCCGGTCAGACGTCGGGCGAGCCACGAGGCCGGCATGTACACCCGGCGCGCGCGCTGCCACACGTCGGGCTCCTCGTCGGCGACCCAGACGAGCTTGGGGCCTCCGGCCTGCGAGGTCAGGGTCGATCCGCCGATGCGCGTGATCTCCGACTCGCCCAGTTCCCGCGTCATCCGCTCGATCTGCGCGGTGGAACGGGTGTCGACGCCGTAGAGGATCGCCGGTCGGACGGGGCGATCGTCCTCGTCGGCGAGGAGGATGCAGGGGCCCATGCCGCTCACGCCGACGCCGGCGACCTCGGCGTCGGGCACCGCAGCGAGGAGTTCGCGGGCGAGGTCGACGAACTCGTCCCACCACACGTCGCCGTCCATCTCGACCCACCCCGTGCGCGGGCGGGAGACGTCGTGCGACCGGGTCGCGGTGGCGACGATCGCGCCGTCGGCATCCACCAGCACGCCCTTGCTGCTGGATGTGCCGATGTCCACCCCGAGGGTGCAGCGCATGGTGTCCTCCTTGAAACCCGGGCCGACGATTCTGAAATCTCTCGCAACTGTACGCGAAATCGATTTCATCCCGCAACCAGATGATCGGATGTTTACGAGCCGCTGATCCGGCCGCCACTCGGAGAGGCGAACCGCGCGCCGGACTCAGGCGCGAACGGCCCTGGCGGGCTGGATCTCGTTGCGCAGCACGACGGTGCGCGAGGGCTGCGTGTCACCGCCGATGCGCTCGAGCAGCATCCGTGCCGCCGTCACACCCATGTGTCGCGCAGGGAGCCGCACGACGGTCACCGCGCTGGGAGAGAGCGTCGTGAATGGCAGCGAGCCGATCACCGCGACGCCCACGCGCGGCGGGGTGAGGCCGCGCTCCGTCAGCACCTGGATCGCGCCGACGCCGATGAGGTTGTTGCCGGCGACGACGGCGTCCGGTGGTTCGGGCAGCGCGAGCAGCTCCTCCATCGCCTCCCGGCCGCCCTCCACGCGGAACGATGCGAAGCGCGCCAGCTCGTCGACGTCGAGGTCGGGCTGCGCCCTGGTCAGCGCCGTCCGCCAGCCTGCCGCGCGCTCGGCGGCGGTGTCGATGTGCTCGGGGCCGCCGATGTACGCGATGCGGCGGTATCCGGCATCCAACAGGTCTTTCGCGGCCGACGTCCCTGCCGCCCTGTTCGCCATGACGACTCCGTCGATGTCGTAGGCCGTGCTGCGGTCGACCGCGACGACCGGTCGCCCCGTGGCGAGGATCGTGTCGAGCTTGGTGCTCTCGTCGGCGGTCGCGATGATGACGCCCGACATGTGCTCGGCGATCGCGATCCGCAGATACGTCGCCTCCTTCTCGACCTGGGAGTCGGAGTTGCAGAGCACGACCGAATAGCCGGCCTCGGACGCGACGTCCTCGACGCCGCGGGCCATCTCGGTGAAGTACGGGTTCTCGATGTCGGGGATCACGAGGGCGATCACCTCGGAGCTCTGCCGACGCAGGGACCGGGCCATCCGGTTGGGGGTGAAACTCAGTTTCGCCGCGGCGTCGCGCACCGCGGCCACCTTGTCCTCCGACACGCTCGTGCCGTTGAAGACGCGCGAGACCGTGGCGGGAGACACTCCGGCGAGTTCCGCGACGTCGTAGATGGTGGCCATTCGAACCTCATTGCTGCGCCCGGCCGAGCCGGATCTCCAGCAACAGTAGCGCGCGATCGCGGGATCTCTGGTGTTCCATCCTGAAATCGATTACATTGGCCGCCATGACTCATGCACCCTCTGACCTCGCGAGCATCGCAGCGTTGCGATCCGTGCAGACGCGATCGATCAGCCCCGAGAACTTCGACGGATCCGCTGGGGGCGGAGGCCGGGCGACCGAGGGCACGGGGGCATCGTGCGCCCGCGACCTCGGCCCCGGCTGGAAGATCTCCCCGAGCGTCGACGTCAAGGCCGGCGAGACCTTCGACCTCGCGAACATCGAGGGCGCGGGAAAGATCACCCACATCTGGATCACGACCCACACCGACAACTGGCGCACCCTGTTGCTGCGTGCCTACTGGGACGGCTCGGACGAACCGGCGGTCGAGGTGCCGTACGGCGACTTCTTCTGCAACGGCTGGGGCGTCTTCGCGCAAGTGAACTCGCAGACCATCGCCGCGAACCCGCACGGCGGATTCAACTCGTACTGGCCGATGCCGTTCCGCGACGGCGCCCGCCTCACGATCGAGAACACCTCCGTCGTCGACGTGCGCATCTATTTCCAGGTCACGTACGAGATCGGCGGCGACCACTCCCACGACGCGTACTTCCATGCGCAGTGGCGCCGGTCGAACCCGCTGGAGGAGCTGACCCCGCACGTGATCCTCGAGGGCATCGAGGGGAAGGGCCAGTACGTCGGCACATACATCGCGTGGGGCGTGAACTCGAACGGCTGGTGGGGCGAGGGAGAGATCAAGTTCTACCTCGACGACGACACCGACTACCCGACGATCGCGGGCACCGGCACCGAGGACTACTTCGGCGGAGCCTGGAACTTCGACATCCCCGGCCAGGGGTACACCGCGTTCTCGACGCCGTACCTCGGGATGCCGCAGATCATCCGCCCCGACGGTCTCTACGTCAGCCAGCAGCGCTTCGGCATGTACCGGTGGCACCTGCTCGACCCGATCCACTTCGCCACCGGCATCCCGAAGGTCGACATCCAGGCGCTCGGCTGGCGCAGCGGATGGCGCTACCTGCCGCTGCGCGACGACATCGCCTCGACGGCGATGTTCTACCTCGACCGCCCCACGGCGCGCAGGCCCAGGACGCCCTCGGCCGATGACCTGGAGGTGCACCTAGGGACCGCCCCGGTGCCCGACCTCGGCGCCACTCCCCCGCGCGCCCCGCAGGACTGAGACGATCGGATGCTGCGGCGGGTCAGCCGCGGCATCCGATCGCGCACACGCCACCCGCCTAGACGAGCCCCTGCACGCGGAACTGCTCGGAGTGGTAGACGCTGTTGTTGCCGGTGTTCCACTGGCTGACGCTGAGATGCAGGTCCGACAGCGTCGACCCGGGGATGATGTACCCGCCGTAGAGCTGCGCGACGTGGGAGGAGTCCTCCTGCCCCCACTCCGTACCGGTCAGCAGGGTGGTCTTCGCGGCGGTGTGGAGATTGTCGGTCGGGGTGTTCAGCACCATCGCGTCGATCCGGTACGCGGCCGCGTTGAACCAGGTGAGGATCCACTTGCCGCCGAGCGGCCGCAGGCACATCTCCCCGAAGCCACCGGGCAGGATCTCGGTCACGGGCTTGCCCCAGCCCCACGAGCCGTTCGCGAAGCCCCACGGCTGGTAGGCCGACAGGGTGGTCATGTCGTTCGACGGCACACGGTAGAGCACGATGCCCTTGTCGCGCTGGAACCCGGTGCCGTAGATGTACACGTATCCGTCGTTGCCGAGGCCCCACGTGATGCACTGGAACTTGCCGCCCGCCATATCCGCCGGGAACTGCAGCCCGGTGTGCTGCCAGGTGGCGCCGTCGTCGTCGGACTTCCACAGCTCGGTCCATCGCACCGCCCCGAACTGCGGGCCGTTCACGATCGCGTGCAGATACATGCGCGAGCCGATCGTGATGACGTCCGACGGGATGACGGTCGTGAAGTACGCGTCGTGCGGGTAGTACCAGAACTGCGGCGCCACACCCTGCGTGTTGGCGCCCGCTCCGGCCGAGCCGGTGAAGACGACCCCGGCGGCGAGGTTCGTGGTCGACGAGTAGAGACCGACAGGCGAGCGCCAGTTCGCGCCTCCGACATGATCGGCCCACGTGTCGCCGAAGACGAACAGCAGGCGTCCGTCCGGCGTGCGAGCCGGGATGCCGAGATCGGTCGCCCCGATCCCGTACTGCACGGGACTCTGCGTCCCGGCGAGCACCTTCAGTCTCGTGACGGTGAGCGGGCCGGCGGCGGATGCCGGAGCGGCGGCGCCGATTCCGACCGCGGGTGCCGCCAGCATCCCGGCGCCGAGCGCGAGCGCGCCCTGCAGGATGCCTCGGCGGGAGATGAGCGGGGATGTGTGCTGCTCGGTCATCGTCGACCTCTTTCCGTGTGGGTGTCGCTCTGCGTCGGCCGGCCCTACTTCAGACCGGCCATCTTGATGTTTCCTATGATCTGGCGCTGGAAGATGAGGAACAGGATCATGACGGGCGCCGCGGCCAGCACCGAGCCGGCCATGAGCAGCCCGAGCTCGCTCGTGCGCTCGGACCGGAACGTCGCGAGGAACTGCTGCACGACGAAGCGCTCGGGCGTGGTGATGGTGAGGATCGGCCACACGTAGGAGTTCCAGTACGCGAGGAACGACGTGATGCCCATGACCACGAACGGCGGCTTCGACAGCGGCAGGAAGATGCGCACGAAGATCGCGAACCGTCCGCAGCCGTCGAGCATCGCGGCCTCCTCGAGGCTGGCGGGGATGTTCAGGTAGAACTGGCGGATGAAGAACACCGTGCCGGCGCTCGCAGCCCCAGGCAGCACCAGCACGGCGAGCGTGTCGAGCATCGACAGCCGGGTCACGACGATGAAGCTCGTGAGCAGGATCGTCATCCCCGGGATGAACATGGTCGTGATGACGATGACCCACAGCGTGCGCTGGAACCGGAAGTCGAGGCGAGCGAACGCGTAGGCGGCGAGCGAGTTGACGGTCAGGCTCAGCAGCGTGAAGAGCACCGCGCCGCCGAACGTCCACAGCATCGTGCGGGTGAAGGTGGGGTCGGCGAGGATCTGCGCGTAGTTCTCCCAGCGCCACACCTCGGGGAAGAACTGGAACGGGGTCTGGATGACCTCGGTCTTCGACTTGAATCCGGCGATGATCATCCAGGCGAGCGGGAACAGCGCCGCCACGAGGAACACCGCTCCCGCGAGCAGCTTCGCGATGACCGTCGCCCACGACCCGGGGGTCCTCGGCAGGCGGGCGCGCCGGGACGGCTCGGTCCCTGCGAGCACGATCCCGCGCGTGGTGTCCTGCGGCGCGATGGTGACCATCAGTCCACCAGCCTCTCGGAGTTGACGAACTTGAAGACGATCGCCGAGACCGTGCCGAGCACGACGAACATGACGAGCGCGGCGGCGATCGAGTACCCGACGTTGATGTCGTTGCGGAAGTGGTTGAAGATGAACAGGTTCGGCAGGGTCGTCGAGTCCAGCGGCCCGCCGCCTGTCATCACGAGCGGCAGCTCGAACTGCTGGATGGCCGCGACGAATCCGGTGATCAGCAGGTACAGGATGATGTTCTTCATCTGGGGCAGCGTGATGAAGGCGGTCTTCTGCCACCAGTTGGCGCCCTCCATCGCCGCCGCCTCGTAGAACTCGGTGGGGATGTCGACCATCGCGGCGACCATGATGAGCGACGTGAGTCCCATACCCAGCCAGATCGCGGGGATCGCGATCGCGAGCAGCGCCCACGCCGGGTCGCCGATCCAGGCGATCGGGTCGACGCCGAAGATGCCGAGGAACCAGTTGAGCAGTCCGCCCGAGTAGTCGTACATCAGCACGAAGATGATCGACGTGATGACCGACGAGATGATCGTGGGGATGTAGATGCTGACCTTGAGGATGTCGGCGAAGCGCCGCGACACGCTCACCACCAGGCTCGCGAAGAAGAAGGCGAGCACGAGCATGGGCGGCACCGTCATCGCGACGAAGGCGAAGCCGCGGCCCACGGACGCCCAGAACAGCGGGTCGCTGAGGACGGCGGTGAAGTTGCGGAAGCCGACGAACTCGGGGTCCTTGTAGAAGCTCCAGTTCTGGAACGACAGGAACCCCGCGTAGATCGCCGGCCAGATCACGAAGATCCCGAGCAGGCCGACCACCGGGAGCAGGAAGAGGTACGCGACCTTCGTGTCGCGGTAGCGTCGGGCGTCCGTGCGGCTTCTCACCGCCCGCCGCTCCGTCGAGACTGCACTGACCATCGTTCGCTCCACCCGTTCCCTCGTGCTGACGTGACCCGTAGGCGGGGGCCGGCGCGCGGCGCCGACCCCCGCGTGGAGTGCTACTGGCTCGGTGCCTTGTCGGCGAGACCCTCGCGGTCGATGACCGTCTGGATGGCCTTGTTCGCGGTGTCGATCGCGGCATCCGGCGACGCGGACCCCTTCATGACCGACTCGAAGGCGGTGCCGACCGCGAGGGAGACGTCCCACGGGTAGGTGGGCTCGGGGATCGCGTTCGGGGCGATCTCCTCGGTGATGATCGACGACCAGGGGGCGTCGGCCGCCTTCGGGTCGGCCGCCACGGCATCCTGCACCGACTGCCGCACCGGCGCCTTGGTGAACTGCGTGTCGACGAAGAACGGCACGAGGTTCTCGGGGTCGCCCGCGATGGCCCAGGAGAGGAACTCCCCCGCGGCCTCGGCGTTCTTGGTCTTCGCGTCGACGACCCACTTGAAGTTGCCGAGCGTGGTCGCGGTGCGGCCGTCGGCCTCCGCGGAGTTCACCATCGGGCCGATCCCGGTCTTGCCGAGCACGTCGGCGTAGTCGGAGCCGATCTCCGACAGCATCCACGATCCGGAGACCTTGAACGCGACCTTCTCCTCGCCGAAGTCCTTGCCCCCGCCGTAGTCCGCGAGGGGCTGCTTGGGCATGTACCCCTCGTCCCACAGCGTCTTGTACTGCGTCATCATGTCGCGGTACCCGGCGTCGTCGATGTCGGCGGCGGTCCAGTCGGAGTTCAGCGCGGTGTGCCCGGCGAAGTTGTACTGCTGTCCGACGGTCGACCACGCGAACGTCGCCGCGTCCTGCGCCGGCGAGATGCAGTACTGCCCGTCGGCGAGCGTGGGCTGGATCTTGGCGCACGCGTCCATGAGCTCGTCCCATGTGGTCGGCCCCTGCTCCGAGTCGACGCCCGCCGCGTCCAGCATGTCCTTGTTCCAGAACAGCACGGCCTGCGGCTCGAGCAGCAGCGGATAGGCGTAATAGGTGCCGTCGATCTCGGACACGGGCTTCGCGGCATCCGAGATCTCAGCGAGGGCGTCGTCCGGCACGATCCCGTCCAGTTCGTGCAGCTGCCCCGCGTTCACCGCATCCTGGATGCTGCCGGGGTGGGTGTAGATGTCAGGCGCCTTGCCCGCGGCCTGCGCGGCCTTCATCTTCTGGTCCCACGCGTCGCCGGGCACCTGCGTGCCGACGACCTTGATCTCGTCCTGCGAGTCGTTGAACTTCTTGATGATGTCCTCGTACCACTCGTTCTCGACCGGCGTGAAGTTGCGGTGCCAGAACTGGATCGTGGTGACGCCGTCCTCGCCGCCGGAGTCGGCGGATTCTCCTGGCGTGCCGGATCCGCAGCCCGCGATCATCGCGCCGATGGTGAGAGCCCCGAGAGCGGCGAACGTCGCCCTGCGGGTGCGTGGGGTGATTCTCATGGGTTCCTCCTCAGGAACGGACTCCTCGTCGAGTCGCTGCTGTGTGCTCGGCTGTCGCCGAAACCCACCGGCCCCGCCGACGGTCCTCGGCGACCGGGTATGCGCCAGAGTAGGCGAAATCGATTTCATAAGCAAGGGATCCGAGATCTCAGTTCGCCCGCTCGAGATCGGCAGAGAACCAGAACACGTTGTACGGCCCCCACAGCGACAGCGTGAAGTGGATGCGCCTGCCGTCCTCCGTCACGTACCGCGGATTCAGGTACGGCGAGTAGAGACCCTCGTACTCGCTGCCCGGCACGAGCTCGAGCGGATCGCCCCACGGCCCCCACGGCGTGATGCCCTCTCGGATGTACGCGTCCCCCGCGTCGGAGTAGGTCATGACCCATCGATCGAGGTACGTCGACCACATCACCGAGAGCTCACCGATCGTGCCGTCGACCACGGTCTGGGCGTCGGCCATGTCGTCGCTCCAGGTCGGCGCACCGCCGTCGACCCCGGCGAAGTACGAGTACGCCGACTGGTCCTCGACGGCCTCCTCTGTCGCTCGGACACGCATGAGCTGCACGCTGCCGAAGCGTCCGGACGGGATCGACCAGAAGTAGATCCAATGCTCGCCGCCCTCGTTCACCTCGGCGGTCGCGACCTGGACGAAGTTGGAGTCCCCCGGCCATTCGATGCCCTCGACGGGGTCCCAGGTCCGGCCGCCGTCGCGCGAGACGATCAGCGCCGATCGATTGGCATCCCAGGCCCCGGGCTCTCCCCAGAAGCGCACCGACATGTACGACACGTACATGGTGTCGCCGATCGCGAAGCCGTAGGTGGGGATCTTCGTGACCTCTCCCTCCGCGCCGTTGGCATCGTGATCGCCCTCGATGAGGGCCTCCGCCAGGCCGATGTCGTCGGTCACCCACCCGTCGAAGTCGATGCCGTCGGTCGGGTCGTCGTCCTCCGTCCACGCCGCGACGTTCGACCGCCAGAACCCACCCTGCCCGCCGATCGACTCCGGGTCGCGCTCGCCGAACGTGTCGCCGAAGAAGAAGAAGGTGCGGTCGCCGACGTTCGTCATCGAACCGAGATCGGTGCCGGCCACCGACACCGACGCCGTGTCGTTCATCGCGCCGGGTCCGGTCAAGCGAGCGATCTCGGTGAGGTTCGAGACACCCTCGAGCACGAACGGCTTGTCGGGGTTCGGATCCACGCTCACGACGGATCCCCCGGCTCCTGCGGCGCAGCCGGAGAGCGCCAAAGCCAGAACGACGGATGCCGCGGCCAGGCGGCGATGCAATGCGGACGCACGGCGCATGATCCTCCTCGATCGGCGGTGCGGGAGCACCGCGCCTGGCATCGAACCTAGCGAAATCGATTTCAGAGCACTAGGGTCTCAGGCATGTCCGCGTCGAGCGAAGGACCCTGGCTGCGCGCCGACGGTGAGCCGCGGTGGGGCCACCGCGACGGCATCCGGATCGGCATCCCTCCCCT
Source organism: Microbacterium sp. LS_15 (assembly GCF_041954735.1). Classification (NCBI taxonomy): domain Bacteria; kingdom Bacillati; phylum Actinomycetota; class Actinomycetes; order Micrococcales; family Microbacteriaceae; genus Microbacterium; species Microbacterium sp. LS_15. The sequence goes on from NZ_JAVAYD010000002.1 coordinate 132,211, forward strand.
GCCCGGCCCGCGAGGTCTCCTGCGCGTCTACACGCCGTACCTCGACCACCCGCCCGAACGACTCGTGAACTTCATCGCCGTCGAACCGATCCCGCAGGGGCGGGCGGAGCGCGGGTTCTCGGAGCTGGAGCCGAGCACGCTCGACCCCGGCGAGCGCGGCAAGCGCATGTGGGCGGCCGACGACCCGGAGGCCGCAGCGAACCCCGCCGCGTCGGCGGGGCCCGCCCGCGGGGTCATCGCCGAGATCGACGGTGTCGAGACCCTGACGGTGTGGATCGGGGTCGAGCGCTTCGACGAGGGGGCAGACGTGCGTGTGCGCGTGCGCTTCGCCGCCGATCGCCCGCACGAGGTCGAGGTCGCGGGGTTCGCGAACGAGGGCTCGGTGCCGCTCGCCCATCTCGTGCTGACGGCCACCATGGGCAATTGGGCGAGACTGCGGATGCTGCGACTCGCGGACCGCATCGTCACCCCGGCGGACCTGTGGCCGGGATTCACCGGCACTGCCTTCACGGAGCACGGGCGCTTCCGCCTCGCGGAGCTCGTTCGCGACGACGGGGCAGCGATCGTCGAAGCCGTCGGGGACGAGGAGGATCCGTGGTCGGTCGAGTACGCGCCCGACACCGCCGACCATTGGAGGTTCCTCGGCCGGCGTTCGGTGCAGCGGTGGCGGGTCGACGATCCGCATCCCGAGCTCGAAGCGCGAGTGAATGCCCGCTGGGCGTACTGGGCCAGCACCTCGCCGATCCCCGGCGGTCCGGCGTTCGAGAACGTCGAGATCGTCGAGCCGTTCCGCCAGGGGGCGGCGTTCCGGTTCTCGGTCGAACCGGTGTGAGCGGAGTGCCGCCGTGCCGGTGTCAGCTGATCCAGGCCGGCACGCGTCCGCGCAGGAACGCGCCGTCGAGCGAGAAGCGCCCGGCGCCGGTGAACGCGAGCGCCAGGGCCGCCACGCCGAGCACCGCGACGAACTCGTAGCCGCCCTCGCCCACCCAGAGGCCGGCGGGCAGGTGCACGGCGACGAGCGCGACGACCATGTCGACCGCGAGCAGGATGCCGACGGGCCGCGTGAACAGACCGAGCGCGAGCAGGATGCCGCCGATCAGCTCGAGGAACGCGACGAGCGGAGCGGCGATCTCGGGCAGCGGGATGCCCATTCCCGAGAAGCTCCCGATGGTTCCGGGGATCGTGTACTCGAAGACCTTCTGCGCACCGTGGGCGGCGAAGATCCCGCCGACGACGAGCCGCAGGACCAGCAGTCCGAACGAGGGGGCGGCAGAGGGGGCGGTGGTGTTCGTCATGAGGAGTTCTTCCTTCGTGGCAGGACACCGCGCCAGGCGCGGAGCAGGGGCGTTCCCTGCCTCCACGCTAGGAACGACACTTTGCGATCTCCTGTGCGCGGCGAGCTCCGGCGGCTGCTGACGCCGACGGGGCGGGGCGACCGCATCGCCCCACCCCTCCGGTCATCCGCTCCGCCCGCGCTCAGCCGGCTGTGGCGTTCTCGTAGGCGCGCATCGCGGCCTGCTGCGCGTCGGCGAGCGCCTCCTCCGGCTCCTTGTCGCCGAGCAGGGCCGCGGTGATCGCGTTGTTCAGCTCGTTCTGGATCTCCTGCCCCGCGGGCGAGGAGCCGAACGACTGGCCGTAGCCGACGACGTCATAGAACGTCGAGATGACCTGGTCGAAGCCGGCGTTGCCGGTCTCGGTGACGAACTGGTCGCGGATCGCCTCGTCGGCCGCGGGAGAGCCGGTGAACAGGCCGGTGTTGAGCCCGCCGTCGTCGGCGAGGGTCTGCGCCCTGGCCTCCCCGGCGGCCATCCATGCGTCGTCCGAGGTGAGGTCGACCATCCACGCGCAGGCCGCCGCCGGGTTCTTCGCGCCGACCGGCACGACGAACGCCGTGCCAGAGGCGACCGAGAACGGTTCGCCGTCCTTGTCGCGGAACGGCACGGCCTCGATGTCGATCTGATCCGCGTACGGACCGAGCACATTCGGGTACCACTGCGCGTTGACCTGCGCGCCGACCTGACCGGCGACGTACTGGTTGTCGTCGCCGAACGTGTCGAACGAGTCGGTGAAGCTCTTCACCGCCGCGAATCCGCCCTGGGCGTCGGTGATGCGCTTCAGCAGCTCGATGCCGGCGAGGTTGCTCGGGTCATCGAGTGTCGGGGCGCCCTCGTCGTCGTTGAGCTGCCCTCCCATCGCGAGGATCCAGAGTCCGCCCTGGCCTGTCGCGACCGGGTCGAACCCGAGTCGCGACGGCACACCGCCCGACTCCTGATAGATCTTGCCGATCACGTCGATGAGACCGTCGGGGTCCGACGTGTCGAACTGGTCGGGGGTGACGCCGGCCTCGGCGAGCACCGTCTTGTTCACGATGATGGCCGGCGGCTGGTAGAACTGCGGCACCGCCCAGACCTCGTCGTCGTACGTGACGTCGTCGACCACGAACGGATACCAGTGGTCGCGCGGCTCGACGTCCTGCGCCGCGAAGCACTCGTCGAGCGGCATGATCAGGCCCTGCGCCGCGTAGGTCGTCACGTAGCGGCGGTCCATCTGCACGACGTCGGGCACGTCGCCGCTCGCGATGCGCGTGGTGAACTTCTGCGCGTCGAAGGCCGTGGCATCGAGGTCGACCTCGACATCGGCGAGCTGATCGGCCGCGTAGTCGACACGGGACTGCCCCACGTCATCGGCGTTCTCGAAGCCCCAGGCGTTGAGGGTGCCGGTGGGTTCGGCGTCGAAGTCGGCATCCGCGCCGCCTTCGTCCGCGCCTCCCCCGCTGCAGCCGGCGAGGACGAGGGCGGATGCCGCGGCGATGGCGGCGAATCCCAGGATGCGGGTGCGCATGTCATTCCTTCTTTCGTTGCTGTGTGGTGTCGGATCGGTGGAGGAGCCGTGGTGTCCCGGTCGGCCCCTGCGGGCTAGCCTTTTCGGCCCTGGGTGGCGACGCCCTCGATGAAGTAGCGCTGCCCGAAGGCGAACAGGAGGAGCATGGGCAGCGTGACGATCAGCGACGCCACCATGACGTACTGGTAATCGCCGTGGCCGCCGGCCGTCGGGCTGTACTTTGTCATGGCATAGGCGATGCCGAGCGGTGCCGTGAACTCGTCGACGGACCCCGCGTTCAGATAGATGAGCGCCGACTGCAGGTTGTTCCAGCTGGCCTGGAACTCGAACAGGAAGACGATGATGAACGACGGGATCGAGAGCGGCATCGCGATGCGCCAGAACAGCCCCCAGTAGCTGGCCCCGTCGAGACGCGCGGCCTCGAAGAGCTCCCGCGGCAGGCCGAGGAAGAACTGCCGCTGCAGGAAGATGTAGAACGCGGAGCCGAAGAGGTTCATGCCCCACAGGGGCACCCACGTGCCCAGCATCCCCGTCTCCTTCCAGATCAGGTAGATCGGGATCATCGTGACGGCGCCCGGCAGCATCATCGTGGCGAGGACGAGTCCGAAGAGCAGTCCGCGGCCGGGGAACGTGAAGTACGCGAAGCCGAACGCGACGATCGAGCTCGAGATCGCGACAGCCCCGGCGGCGAGCAGCGCGATCGCGACGCTGTTCCACATCCAGCTGAGCAGCGGGAGCTGGTTCCACACCTCGATGTAGTTCTCGGGCACGAACGTCTTGGGGATGAGCGCGTTGTCGAAGACCTCTCCGCGGGGCTTGAAGCTCGCGGCGAGCAGCCACACGAACGGGTAGAGGAAGAGGAGCCCGAACCCGACGAGGATGACGGCGAGCACGATCCGCACCGCGAGGCTCTTCGGCTGCGACATCGCGCGCCGCCATCGCGACTTGTCGGGCACGGTGATCGCGCGGGTCTCGTTCTCGAGCACGGGCTCGGCGGCAGGCGGCAGCTGCCGCAGGGACGTCGACATCAGCGGTCTCCCTCGTAGTAGACGAACCGGTTGCCGACCTTCACCTGGATGACCGTGATGATCATGATGATGACGAACAGCAGCCAGGCCATGGCGGCGGCGAAACCGAAGTTGAACTGACGGAAGGCCTGTTGGAAGAGGTAGATCGCATAGAAGAGCGACGCCTCGGGAGACGAGTTGCTCTGATCTCGCCAGAACAGCAGATACGCCTGGTCGAAGATCTGGAAGGCGGCGATCGACAGCACGATGACGTTGAAGAACATCGCGCCGGAGATCATCGGGAGCGTGATCGAGAAGAAGCGGCGGATCGCCCCCGCGCCGTCGATGGACGCGACCTCGTAGAGCTCGGTCGGCACGTTCTTCAGCGCCGCGAGGAAGATCACCATCGTGCCGGCGACCGTCCACAGAGTCATGATGACGATGCTCGGCTTCACCCATGCGGGGTCGACGAGCCACTGCGGACCCTGGACGCCGAAGAGGCGCAGGAACTGGTTGATCGCGCCGGAGTTGCCGTTCAGCAGCAGGAAGAACACGGCGGCGGTCGCGACGGCCGGCGTCATCTTCGGCAGGTAGTAGAGGGTGCGGAAGATGCCGGCCCCGCGGCCCACGCGGTTGAGCAGCAGCGCGAGGATGAGCGCGAAGACGATTTCGAGCGGCACGGCCATGACGACGTAGAAGAGGGTGTTGGCGAGCGAGACGCCCACCCGCGGATCCTCGAACAGCTGCTCGTAGTTGGTCGTGCCGACGGGCCGGGCCGTGTTGGTCGCGAGGTTGTAGTTGCTGAACGAGATGTAGAGGCTGTACGCCATCGCCCCCGCGGTGAAGATCAGGAACCCGATGATCCACGGCGAGATGAAGAGGTATCCGGCGAGCGCCTCGCGCTTGTTGTAGTGCTGCGTCAGTTCGCGCCCGTTGCCGTCTCGAACGCGACCGCGACGACCTGCGCTGCGCTGCGTGGTCTCCTCGCGGTGCCGGGTGTCTGTCATGTCGTGTCTCCCGTCGCCTGTGGCACCGCGAAAGGTTAGGACCGGAGAAGCGCTCCTCCATGCCCCTTGCGCTTCTCCGCTCGGTTGTGCTTCTCGTTCGGCCCCCGCCGGCCGAACCGTGCTCCGCGCCGCCATCAGCCGCACTCCGTAGACTCGCCAGGAGACGCGGCGCGCGATCCGGCGCGCGACGGGGAAGGGGCAGCGGCGAAGGTGAGGGCACGAGCGGTCTTCGGCGTGCTGCGCCTCGCGACGGCGAGCGTCTGCACCGTGGCCCTCGTGCACCGGCTGTTCTGGGGCCTCAGCTCTCGCACGATCGCCGGCGACAACTTCTTCGCCTACCTGACCGTCCAGTCGAACTGCGCTCTGGTCGTCGTGCTCGTGATCGGCGCGGTCCTGGCTTTCGCACGGGCGACCGACCCGCGATGGTTCACGGTCGCGCTGGCCCTGGTGCTGACCTGGACGATCACCGCCGGCCTCGCGTTCGCCCTGATCGTCTGGCAGGCGGGGCTGCGCGGCATCCGCGTCGACGTCCCGTGGTCCGATCAGGTGCTGCACTTCTACCTGCCGGCCTGCACCGCCCTCGCCTGGGTCCTGACCCCCGGACACAGGGGCGTCCCGTGGTGGGTCGTGCCGACCGCGCTGGCCTTCCCGCTCGCCTGGGGCGGGGTCACGCTGTGGCGGGGCCCGATCGTCGGCTGGTACCCGTACTACTTCCTCGACCCCCGGCAGGTGTCGGGGCCGCCGGAGTTCCTCATCACAAGCGCGATCGCCCTCGCGATCTTCGCCGCCGTCGCGGCGGTCATCGTCCTCGTCAGCAGGATGCGTCGTCGAGGCCACGACAGGCCGCCGGTCTGACGTCCGCGGGCGTCAGGGCGTCGGGAGGAACGGAGCCAGCGACGCAATGGCCGCCTCGAGGGCCTGCTGATCGTCGAGCTCGGCGAACTCGCCCGCGGCCTCGCCGCCGACAATCCCCACGACGATGCTCTCCCCCGTCTCCGGGGTGAGGTCGAACCAGGTGCGGATCAGCGCGTCGCCGCCGACGACATGCCACACCGTCGGCACGGCGGGATCGGCGGACGCATCCCCATCGGGTTCCTCCGGGGCCGTCGCCGCGAACGGCGACTCCTCGAACCGCATCCATACGGTCTCGATGCGCCCCATGCCCAGTTCGGCGATCGCTCCGCGCTGGCCGAACGGGAGCGCCGGCGCGAACTGCAGCCCCTCGCCCTGCAGCACCCCGAGGGGAACGGTGATGACGACGCGGTCGAACGACAGCGACTCCCCTGTCGCGATGCCGAGGCTCACCCCGGCCTCGTCGTAGGCCACTCGTGACACCGGCGACGTCAGGCTCACCTTCGCGCCGTCGAGCAGGTCGTCGACGATCGTTGCGAGATCGCCGAGCGGAGCGGTGAACTCGCCCGGCGGCAGGGTCGGCGGGAACCACGTCGACGCCTCGTCGACGTCGGAGCCGGAGGACGCTGCGATCGCGGCGAGCAGCGCGACCACGCCGGGGTCGTCGAGGTCGACGCCCGCGTCGGTCAGGGCGTCGGCCAGCGCGACGTCGGCCGGCTGCTGCTGCCCTGCGGTGATCGCCGCCTGCACGGGGTCGGACGACACCGGGTCGACGTCGCCGTCGGCGGAGCGCCACAGCGGGGTGCCGAGCGTCGTCGAGCGGATGTCGAGGCGGGTGAGCTGCGCGGCCATCTCGGTGTCGGCGGAGGCGAGCAGCCACCCGCCCAGCTGTGCCGGGACGGGCCACTGCTCCTCGTCGACCACGGACTGCACTCGCCCGCCCACCCGGTCGCGGGCCTCGAACACCATGACCTCGTATCCGGCGGCCACGAGCCGCGAGGTCGCCGCGGCGCCGGCCAACCCCGCACCGATCACGGCGATCCGCTCACCGTCGCCCGCGGCGCGGATGACATCGTCTGCCGCGCGGTCACCGGATCGCAGGGCCGCGTCGATCGTGCCCGGTGCCTCGGTGTCGGTGGCCTCGCCGGCGAAGAAGAGACGGTCGTCGACCGGGGCGGCAAGGGTCTCGCGCGCGCTCTGCTGCGTGCCGGCCGGAGTGTAGCTCGCGGCGCCGAGCGAGAACGGGTCGCTGGTCCAGGCGCTGCGCGCGAACGCGGTGGGCGAGATCGCACCCCCGGTCGGCGTCGGCGTCGGCGTCCGCGAGGGCGTGGGAGTGGGCGCCGGCTCGGGCGTGCAGGAGGCGAGAATCACTCCCAGGACGCCGGCGCCGGCGCCGATCAGCAGAGTGCGACGCGTCATCCTCATCGTGTCGCAACGATACCGCGCCGAGGTGGGCGAGCTCTCCTGCCCCGCCCGCCGGATTCGACGATTTCTCCCCGGACTCAGTTCCGGCTACTGCCCGGATGCCAGAGCACGAGCTCGGTGGAGCGGCGGATGCGTCGACCGCTCGGCATCGGGACGACGCCCGACGAACCGGCAGCGAAGACGCGGACGCCGGGGCGGTTCTCCCGCTCCGCGCGCAGGGCGGCGTCGAGCTCGGCGATGCGACGGCGCAGCATCCGGTTCTCGTCCTCCAGATCGAGGAGTCGAGCGATGGCGGGAAGGCTCATGCCCTCGGACGAGAGCTGTGCGACCTCGCGCAGCTGCTCGATGTTGCGGGTCGAGTAGCGGCGCGAGCCGCCCGAGGTGCGGCCGGGCACCACGAGCCCGATCCGGTCGTACTGCCGCAGGGTCTGCGGGTGCATCCCGGCGAGATCGGCCGCGACGGCGATCGCGAACACCGGGGTGTCGGCATCCATCTGCATGTCAGCCATGGAGTGTCACCTTCTTCCGTCCGGTGTTCGTGATCGTCGTCATGGTCACCGCCGTGCCTTCGCCATGAGATCGGCGCGGGGGTTCTCGGCGGGTTCGAGGGCCTGGAACCTCTGCAGGGCCTCCTTGGCCTCCTCGTCGAGGTGCGACGGCACCGCGACCTGGAGTTCGGCGAGCAGGTCGCCGGTGCCCTTGGCGGTCGTGACGCCGCGCCCCTTGACGCGCAGGACGCGCCCCGAGGGGGTGCCGGGTGCGACGCGGAGCTTGACCGTCTCGCCGCCCAGGGTGGGCACCTCGATGGTCGCGCCCAGCGCGGCCTCGGTGAAGGTCACCGGAACGACGATGCGCAGGTTCAGTCCGTCACGGGTGAATACCGGATGCGGTCGAACAGTGATCTGCACCACGATGTCGCCGCTCTCGCCGCCGTCCGGGGACGGGCGCCCCCGACCGCGCAGACGGATCTTCTGTCCGTCGGAGACGCCTGCGGGGATCTTCACCTTGAACGGCTTGCCGTCCTCGCCCTGCAGGGTGATGGTCTCGCCCTGCACGGCGGTGACGAAGTCGAGCGTGGTGCGTGCGGTGACGTCGGCGCCCCGCTGGGGGCCGCCGAAGCCGCGGAACCCCCCGGAGGTCTGCCCGAACCGGCCGGAGCCGAACGAGCCGCCCTGCCCCTGGTTGAACATCGCGAAGATGTCCTCGAAGTCGGCGGACTGTCCGCGCCCCTGCTGGCCGAACCGGCTGAACACGTCTTCGAAGCCGCCACCGGACTGGCCACCCGCCGTGAAGCGGGCGCCCGAGCCCATGGCGCGGATCTCGTCGTACTCCTTGCGCTGCTCGGAGTCGGAGAGCACCGAGTAGGCCTCGCTGATCTCCTTGAACTTCGCCTCCGCCTTCTCGTCACCCTGATTGGAGTCGGGGTGGTACTTGCGTGCGAGCTTGCGGTACGTCTTCTTGAGATCGGCGTCGCTGACGTCCTTCGAGACCCCGAGGGTCTTGTAGAAGTCCTTGTCGAACCAGTCCTGGCTAGCCATTCATCACCTACTCGGCAGGTACGGCGACGACGACCTTCGCTGGCCGCAGCTCGACGTCGCCGAGGCGGTATCCGACCTCCACCACCTCGAGGATCGTGGTGGTCGTGGCGCCGGGGGTGGGTTGCTGGAAGATGGCCTCGTGGCGCTGCGGGTCGAACTCCTCGCCCTTCTCGCCGTACGAGACCACACCGAGGCGATCGACCACGGCGCGCACCTTGTCGGCGATCACGGCGAAGGGCGTGCCCTCGACGAGGTCACCGTGCTGGGCGGCGCGGGCGAGATCGTCGAGCACGGGGATGAGGCCCTTGGCGGCCTCGCCCTTCGCGCGCTCGATCTCGACCTGACGCTGCTCCTCGGTGCGGCGGCGGTAGTTGGCGTACTCGGCCTGCAGGCGCTTGAGGTCGTGCAACAGCGCGTCCTCGGCGTCCGCCAGTGCGGCGTCGCCTGCCGCGGCCTCCTCGGTCTGCCCCGCGCTGAGGATGTCGTCGACCGTCAGGTCGTCGGGGGCGCCGTCGACCGGCGTCTCGTCCGATCCCTCGGCGGCCATCGCCTCGCGGGAGTCCTGGTTCTGCGGCTCGGGGCCGGATGCCTGAGCATCCGACCCCTCGCTGCGAACCTCGTCGTCGTCGAAGTTCTTGTCCGTCATGATTACTTCTTCTCGTCCTCGTCGTCGACGACCTCGGCGTCGATGACGTCCTCCTCGGAGGAAGAACCGTCACCGGCCGGGGCGTCGCCGCCCTCGGCACCGGCGCTCGGAGCGCCCTCCGCCTGCGAGGAGGCGTACAGCGCCTCTCCGATCTTCGACTGCGACTGGTTGAGCTTGTCGAACGCCGTCTTCACGGCCTCGTCCTCGTCGCCCGCGAGCGCCGTCTTGAGCGCGTCGACGTCGGCCTTGACCTCGGTCTTCACGTCCTCGGGCAGCTTGTCGTCGTTCTCGGTCAGCAGCTTGTCGATCGAGTACGCGAGCGTCTCGGCCTGGTTGCGCACCTCGGCGGCCTCGCGACGCTGCTTGTCCTCAGCGGCGTGCTCCTCGGCCTCGCGCACCATGCGCTCGATGTCCTCCTTCGACAGCGACGAGCCGCCGGAGATGACGATCGACTTCTCGGTGCCGGTGCCCTTGTCCTTCGCGGACACGTGCACGATGCCGTTGGCGTCGATGTCGAACGTGACCTCGATCTGCGGGATGCCGCGGGGCGCCGGCGCGATGCCGGTCAGCTCGAACGTGCCGAGCGGCTTGTTGTCACGCGTGAAGTCGCGCTCGCCCTGGAAGACCTGGATCGCGACGGACGGCTGGTTGTCGTCGGCCGTGGTGAAGGTCTCGCTGCGCTTGGTCGGGATGGCCGTGTTGCGCTCGATGAGCTTGGTCATCATGCCGCCCTTGGTCTCGATGCCGAGGCTCAGGGGGGTGACGTCGATCAGGAGCACATCCTTGCGCTCGCCCTTGAGGACACCGGCCTGCAGGGCTGCGCCCACGGCCACGACCTCATCGGGGTTGACGCCCTTGTTGGCCTCCTTGCCGGTCTCGCGCTTGACGAGCTCGGCCACGGCAGGCATACGGGTCGATCCGCCGACCAGCACGATGTGGTCGATGTCGGCGACCTTGATGCCGGCTTCGCGGATGACGTCCTCGAAGGGCTTCTTGGTGCGGTCGAGGAGGTCCTTCGTGAGGTCCTCGAACTTCGCACGGGTGATGGTCTCGCTCAGCGACACCGGGCCGGACTCCGTCAGCGACAGGTAGGGCAGGTTGATGCTGGTCGAGGTCGAGGAGGAGAGCTCCTTCTTCGCCTGCTCCGCTGCCTCCTTGAGGCGCTGCAGGGCGATCTTGTCGCCCGAGACGTCGACGCCGGTGGTCTCCTTGAACTGCTTGATCAGGTAGTCGACGAGACGCTGGTCCCAGTCGTCGCCGCCGAGGCGGTTGTCACCGGCGGTCGCGCGGACCTGGATCGTCGAGAAGTCGTCGTCCTTGCCCACCTCGAGGAGGGAGACGTCGAAGGTTCCGCCACCGAGGTCGAAGACGAGGATGAGCTCGTCCTCCTTGCCCTTGTCGAGGCCGTAGGCCAGTGCGGCAGCGGTCGGCTCGTTGATGATGCGCAGGACGTTGAGGCCCGAGATCTCGCCGGCCTCCTTGGTGGCCTGACGCTCGGCGTCGTTGAAGTACGCGGGGACGGTGATGACGGCATCCGTCACGGTGTCGCCGAGGTAGGACTCGGCGTCGCGCTTGAGCTTCTGGAGGATGCGCGCGGAGATCTCCTGCGGTGTCCACTTCTTGCCGTCGACGTCGAACGACCAGTCGGTGCCGATGTGACGCTTGACCGACGCGATGGTGCGGTCGACGTTGGTGACGGCCTGGCGCTTCGCGGTCTCGCCGACGAGCACCTCGCCGTCCTTCGTGAACGCGACGACCGAGGGGGTCGTGCGGAAGCCCTCGGCGTTGGCGATGACCTTCGGCTCGCCGCCCTCGAGGACGCTGACGACGGAGTTCGTCGTACCGAGGTCGATTCCTACAGCACGTGCCATGTTCTTCTCCTTTGTGTTGCTGAGTCTGATGGTCGGAAAGTCCGGGGCGATCAGGGAAACCTGAGTCGCGATGGCTCAACTGTACTCCGGACCTCCTCGGGTGTCAAACAAACTTGATATGAATCGGCTCAACTTTGAATCCGCCGAGAAGAGAAGGACAAGTAAGGCCACCCTCACCGACTGCTGGCAGGATGGAGTCGGAGGAACGACATGACCGACACGACGCCCTACGACGCGCTCATCGTGGGCGGAGGGCCGGCCGGCCTCTCCGCCGCACTGAACCTGGGCCGCTCACTGCTGCGTGTGCTCGTTATCGACGCCGACCGGCCTCGGAACGCTGCGACGCTGACCTCCCACGGCTTCCTCACGCGCGACGGCGTGCCGCCGCACGAGCTCCGCCGCCTGGCCCGCGCCGAGCTGGCCGCCTACCCCGGCGTCGAGATCCGCTCCCGCGTGCGAGTGCTCGAGCTCAGCCGGGACGGCGACGGCTTCACCGCCGCGATCGGCCGCACCGCTCCGACCGAGGTCGCGTCAGCGGCATCCGTCCTGCTCGCGACCGGGCTGCGCGAGACGCTGCCCGACGTGCCGAACCTCCGCGGCTACTACGGCATGAGCCTGTTCAGCTGCGCGGCGTGCGACGCGTGGGAGCTGCGCGGCCGGCGCCTCGCTCTGATCGGCGAGACCCGCGATCTCGCCGACCGCGCGCGGCTCATCGCGCGCTGGACCGACAGCCTCACGGTGTTCACGAACGGATCGGAGGCCGTGACGGCGGTGCAGGAGGCGGAGCTCGCGGCCGCCGGCGTCGACGTGCGCCGTGCGCGCATCGCCGAGCTGCTCGGCGACCGGGGGCGCATCGAGGCCGTCCGGCTCGACGACGGCTCCGCGGTGCCGGTCGACGGCGGGTTCGTGCGGCCCGAGTGGCACAACGACCTGTCGTTCCTGCAGGGGTTCGCCCCCACCGTCGATGCCGCGGGGCACCTCGTCGTCGACGGTGAGGGCAGGACCGACGTCGCCGGCCTCTACGCCGCGGGCGACACGGCCGTCCCGGGCCCGCAGCAGCTCATCGTCGCCGCCGGCGCGGGCGCCCGCGTCGCCGGAGCGATGGTGCGGGATGCCGCAGGGGTGTCGTTCACGCACTGAGTGCGACACCGGGGCCGGTGCACTCGTCACTTGCCGCCGGGAGGGCCAGCCAGCAGCAGGATCACGTACAGCGCCACGATCGCCGCGACGAGCAGGATCGCGAGCACCCAGGGGCGCTGCAGGAACCAGCGCATCAGACGGTCGTACCAGCGGGCGTCACGCGGGTCGTCCGTCTCGGTGAGACGCCACTCCCCCGTCAGCCGGCCCGTACGGTGCAGCCAGATCTCGGCGGGGATGGTCGCATAGGGGACGACGGCGCTGGCGATCGCGACGATCGCGACACCGACGTGCCAGCGCTGGTTGAGCGCGACGAGCACGGCGGTCGCTCCGTAGGCGAGGAACACGAAGCCGTGGATGCCGCCGCCCGCCGTCACGACCAGGCCAGGGACGCCGACAGCCCTGGCGATGATCGCCGCGATGAGGATCGTCCAGGTGATCGCCTCCGCGATCGCGAGGACACGGAACAGACGACCGGGTGAGCGGAACACGGGACTCCTCGGGTGGGTGTCCTGCCAGCGTAACCGGGCGTCCTCCCGCCGCTCGAATCGGAATACCGGTCGCCGTCCGAGCGTTGCCCAAGGCATGGTGACGACCGTTCCCTCCGCCCTCACCCGGGTGCTCGACGGCGTCGACCTCACGGTCGGCGTCGCCCGCCGTGCCGCGTTGCAGCCCGGCGAGCGCCTCTCGCTCCCTGCGGGGTCAGCGACCCTCGTCTACCTCGCGGAGGGCACGGTGCACGGGCATCCGCCCCTGAACACGGGCTGCCGTCTCGATGTCGACCGCGCCTCGACCCTCATCGCCGTCGACGAGCGACCGGCCGACACGGCGCTGACGGTCGGCGACGCCTTCCTCACCCCGGGGCGCACCGCATTCGCGCTCGAGGCCGCGGAACCGGCCGACGTCGTCGTGTTCGATCTCGAGTTCTCCGACGCCGCGCAGGCGCTCATCACCGGACTCCCCGACCCCGTCACGGTGATCGCGTTCGACGCGCTCGAGCCGGCGGCAGCTGCCCTCGCCGGCAGCATGGGTCCGACGGACCCTCCCGGCTCCCCCGCCCGGCAGGGCGACCCGCTGATCTGCCGCATGATGGCGAAGACCGTGCTGCTCTCGGTGATCCGCGCATGGGCCGCGAACGGCTGCGCGCCGGAGGGCTGGCCCGCGGCATCCCCCGATCCCTTCCTCGACCGCGTCATCGCGGCGATCCACGATCAGCCCGGCCGGGAATGGACCGTCGAGAGCCTTGCGACCGTGGGCGCGATGTCGCGGTCGGCGTTCGCCGAGCGGTTCCGCCACGCGATCGGCCGCTCGCCCGCCGACTACGTCACCGAGGTGCGCATCGACGTGGCGAAGGGGATGCTGGCGGCCGGCCGCACGGTGTCGGAGACCTCCCGTGAGCTCGGCTACGCCTCCGACGAGGGGTTCAGCCGTGCGTTCCGTCGCCGCACGGGGCTGACGCCGTCGGCCTGGCGGGCGTCGCAGCGCACGCCGGTCCCGGCCTGACCCTGCGCCTCAGCCGCGGGCCGCGCGCGAGCTGACCCGGTTCGACGCCCCGAACAGCACAGCACCCAGCACGAGCACGACCGCGCCGATCACGTAGACCGCCTCGACGCTCAGGGTGTCGACGAGCAGTCCGCCGACGCCGGCTGCGAGCGTGATGGCGCCCTGGAATCCGACGACGACCAGGCTGCCGCCCGCCTCCAGCCGATCGGGCATGCGGTGCCCGACCCAGGTGTTCGCGACGAGCAGCCACGACGAGAAGAAGAAGCCCCACACGAGCACGACGACCCCGACCCCGACGACGGCGCCGGAGAGCAGGATCATCGCCAGCACGGACACGGCGATCACGGCGGGGGCGAACACCGCGAAGAACGCGAACCGCCGGTCGATCACGAACCCGATCGACAGGTTGCCCGCGAGGCCGCCGAGGCCGAACAGCGCCAGCAGCACGACGATCGTCGAGGCGTCGACGTCGGGGATCCGCTCGAGCGCGAGCCGCACGTACGTGTAGGCGAGGAAGTGCCCCAGCACGACGAACACGTGACCGATCATGCCGAGTCCGATGCCGGGTCGGCGCAGCGTGTCGACGAGGAGACGGATGCTGGACGCCTGCTCCGCCGGCACCGACGGCAGCACGAACCGCAGCGCTGCGGCCAGCAGCACCATGAGCACGCCGGCGATCGCGAACACCGCCTGCCAGTCGACGAGCTCGCTGAGCATGACGCCGAGCGGCACACCGGCGACGGTCGCGAGCGAGACGCCGGCCGAGGTGAACATGACCCCGCGGCCGAGGTGCTCCGGTCCGGCGAGCCGCACGGCGACCGTGATGGACATGGCCCAGAACGCGCTGATCGCGGCCCCGAGGAGGAATCGCGCCAGCAGCACGATGAGCAGGTTCGGCGCGATCGCGACGACGAGGTTCGACACGGCGGCGGCGAGCGCCATCCACACGAGCAGCGACCGTCGATCGAGGCGGGGGAAGATCAGCCCGACCGTGGGCGCGACCACGAGGCCGACGAGCGCGGTGACCGTCACGGTCTGCCCCGCCTGCCCTGGTGTGACGCCGAGGGCGTCTGCCATCTCGGTGAGCACGCCGTTGGGGAGGAACTCGGCCGTGACGAGCAGGAAGCCCATCAGCATCAGCACGACGAGTCCGCCGTAGCGGATGCCGTCGGCGCGGGAGGTCGTCACGGGAACGGGGGCGGTCGTGGTCATGCTTCCAGCATCGCGGGCCGACCCGCGTCGCGCCCGACGCGGCGTCCACGGCATCCGACCGTTCGTCCGGAGGTGCGCGGCTGGACAGCGTCGGCGCCGCCGCCCTATGCTCGACGACGCACCGGGAATCGCCCGGGAGGCCCGATCGAAGGAGGGGATGACATGAACACCGTCTTCGTCGCGTCCCCCGCCGACATCGTTCCCGAGGCCGCCCGCTCCTGATCCACGCGCGGCCTCCCTCTCCCCGGAGCCCCACCGTGTCCGATCACTCCGCTTCCTCGGAAGCCTCCTCTCTCTTCGACTCCTCCCCCTTCGAGACCGTGCCCGTGTTCGCCGACGTCGAACCCGGCGATGACCAGCGCTGGACCACCTGGCCGTTCACCACCCCGACGGAGCGCGGGCCCGAGCCGCGGCCCCGCTGGGTGGTGACCAGCGCGGGAGCGCTGGACACCGAACTTGGCATCCTCAAGACGGGCAAGGAGGCCGACGTCTTCCTGCTCGAACGTGCCGTGCCCGGCGATCCGCGCCAGCGCACGCTCCTCGCTGCCAAGCGCTACCGCGACAGCAACCGCAGCGGGTTCCACCGCTCCGCCGTGTACACCGAGGGGCGCACGACGCGGAACACGCGAGACACCCGCGCTTTGGCGAAGAAGTCCGCTCACGGGCGGGAGGTCGCCGCGGCGCAGTGGTCGTTCGCCGAGTTCGCAGCACTGCGTCGTATGTGGGAACTCGGGGCCCCGGTGCCCTACCCGGTGCAGGTGAGCGGCACGGAGGTGCTCATGGAGTTCATCGGGGATGCCGACGGTGTCGCGGCCCCGCGCCTCGCCCAGACCCGCGGCGACCGGGCGCAGCTCGCGGGGTACTTCACGCAGATCGTCGACCTCATGCGCGTGTTCGCCGCGGCCGGGTTCGCGCACGGCGACCTCTCGGCGTACAACCTGCTCGTGCACGAAGAACGCGTGCGAGTGATCGACCTGCCCCAGATCGTCGACGTGATCGCGAACCCGCAGGGACTCGACCTCCTGCATCGCGACTGCGTCAACGTGTGCGACTGGTTCGCGCGCCGGCGCATCGACGCCGACCCCGAGAAGCTGTTCTCCGAGCTGCTCGCAGCGGCCTTCGGGTAGCCCGAGGGCGACCGGATCGGCTCCTCGGCGGAGTGCCTCAGCGGCTGCCGACGCGGGCGGCGAGCAGCGACACCAGTTCGTAGACGACGTGGCTCGCAGCGATCCCCGTGATCTGCGCGTGGTCGTACGCGGGCGACACCTCGACGACGTCGGCGCCGACGATGTCGCGGTCGCGCAGCGCCCGGAGGATGCGCAGCAGCTCGCGGCTCGTGAGACCGCCGGCCTCGGGGGTTCCCGTGCCGGGCGCATGCGCGGGGTCGAGCACGTCGATGTCGATCGACACGTACAGTGGCCGATCGCCCACGCGCTGCAGGATGCGCTGGATGCCGGCCTCGACGCCGTGCTCCTCGATGTACTCGCTCGACACGATGGAGAAGCCGAGGCGGGCGTCGTCCTCGAGGTCCTGCTTCGAGTACAGCGGCCCCCGCGTGCCGACGTGGCAGCTGGCGGTCAGGTCGATCAGCCCCTCCTCGCTCGCGCGGCGGAACGGCGTGCCGTGCGTGATCGGGGCGCCGAAGTACGTGTCCCACGTGTCGAGGTGGGCGTCGAAGTGCAGCACCGCGACCGGCCCGTGCTTCGCCGCGACCGCCCGCAGCAGCGGCAGCGCGACCGTGTGGTCGCCGCCGATCGTGACGATGCGCTGCACCCGGTCACCGAGGGCGCGCGCTGCCGTCTCGACCTCGGTGACCGCCTCGGTCAGGTCGAACGGGTTCACGGGGATGTCACCGGCGTCCACCACCTGAGCCAGCTCGAACGGAGACACGTCCTGCGCGGGGTTGTACGGCCGCAGCAGGCGCGATGACTCGCGCACGTGCGAGGGACCGAAGCGGGTGCCGGGCCGATAGCTCACTCCGGAGTCGAACGGGATGCCGACGACCGCGATGTCGGCGCGCTCGACGTCCTCGATGCGGGGCAGCCGCGCGAAGGTCGCGATGCCGGAGTAGCGGGGGTTGGCTGAGGCGTCGACGGGGCCCACGTTCTCGGTCATGTGTCGTTCCTGTTCGTCAGGGAGTCAAGGGCTGGAGGAGGTGCGGGGGCAGGTGCACGAGCTGCACGCCGCCGGTCGCGATCGCATCGCGGATGCTCGGCACGATGTCGGATCGCTCGTCGACGCGGCGACCCTGCGCGCCGAACGCGGCGGCGAGGGCGGCCCAGTCGGGCTGCACGAGGTCGACGCCGACGGGCGCCATGCCGCGGTCGACCTCGTTCTGACGGATCTCCGCGTAGCCGCCGTTGTCGACGCACACGATCGTGAGGTCGAGGCGCTGCTCGACGGCGGTGACGAGCTCGTTCACGCAGAACATGAGCGCGCCGTCGCCGATCACGCTCACGACCGGGTGCTCGGTCTGCGCGACCCTGGCGCCGATCGCGGCGGGCAGGCCGTAGCCGAGGGTCGCGTAGGTCGGCGTGTACAGCAGCGTGTGCGGATGCGGTGAGCGCAGCATGCTCCCGAGCGCCATGTAGACGACCTGCGAGGAGTCGCCCGCGACGATCGCGTCATCGGGGAGGGCGTCGACGATGAGCTCGGCGAGGGCGACGGTCTCCGGGGCCGTCTCGCGGGACTCCCGCTCGATCGCCTCGCGCTCCGCGGTCACATCGCGCGCGGTCCGCTGACCGGCCGGCAGCAGGCGCAGCAGCTCGCCGGTCACGGCGGCGGCGTCTCCCACGAGACGGACCGTCGCGGCGAGGTTCTTGTCGAGCTGCGCCGGGGAGATGTCGACGCGCACGACGGAGCCCTCGGCTTCGAGCCTCGGTGCCCACAGCTCCGCCTCTCCGAGCTTCGAGCCGACCACGAGCAGCACATCAGCGCCCTCGGCGACGGCGCGGGCGGCGGCCAGGCGCAGGTTCGACCCGAGGGAGAGCGGATGCCGTTCGTCGACGACGCCCTTGCCGTTCAGGGTCGTGAGCACCGGCGCTCCGAGGCGTTCGGCGATCGCGGTGAGCTCGTGCGAGGCATCCGTCGATCCGCCGCCGGCGAGGACGACCGGACGCTCGGCCCCGACGAGGAGTCGGACGGCCTCGGCGAGGGCTGCGGGGTCGCCCGACGCTCGCGGCGGGAGCGGCCGCGGCCGACGTGCCTCGGCGGGCACGTCGGCCGGCGCTTCGAGGACGTCGAGCGGGATCTCGATGTGCACGGGGCGCGGCCGACCGGTGCGGAAGAGCGCGAACGCGTCGTGCACGGCATCCACCGCCTCCGTCGCGCTCGTGACCCGGCGCGACCACTCGGCGATCGCGCCGACCATGGCCGTGGCGTCCTTCGTCTCGTGCAGCGTGCCGACGTCGGCGAACTCGGCCCCGCGCGCCACTCCCGGCGAGAGGACGAGGAGCGGACGCGACTCGCAGAAGGCCGTGCCGATCGCGCTCATGGCGTTCTGCAGGCCGGGTCCCGAGGTCGTGATGACGACGCCCGGCAGGCCGGTCTGCTGAGCCCAGCCGTCCGCGCCGTAGCCCGAACCCTGCTCATGACGGTTCGTCACGACCCGGATGCCGAGGTCGGCGAGCGGTCGGTACAGCTCGAGGTTGTGCGTGCCGGGGATGCCGAAGACGGCGTCGACGCCGTACCCGCGGATGGTCTCGAGCACCGCCCGCCCCGCGGTGTCGGAGTAGTCGGTGGTGTCATCGAGGACGGCGCTCACGTCAGGCACGGTACCGCCGCTCGCCGTCGACCCAGGTCTCGCGCACCGCGATCTGCGCGATGTCCTCGCCGGCCACTGCGAGCGGGTCGTCCGACAGCACGACGAAGTCGGCGTACTTGCCGACCTCGAGCGAGCCCAGGTCGTCTTCGCGGCCGATCGACACCGCCCCCTCGTACGTGTGCGCGCGGAGCGCGGCAGCGGCCGAGATGCGCAGGTCGTCGGGGCCGAGCCTGTGGCCGCGCCGCGTGACCCGGGTGACGGCGGTCTGGATGGCCTCGAGCGGGATCGGCTCGGCGACGGGGGCATCGGACGAGATGGTCATCGGCACGCCGGCGCGCTCGAACTCGCCGAGCGGGTTGAAGCGCTCACCGGGGGTGCCGATGGCCTCCTCCACGCCCTCGCCCCAGTTGAAGTAGTGCTGCGTCTGGTTCACGGGACGGATGCCCGACGCGGCCATCCGCTCGATCTGCTCGGGGGTGGGCAGGCCGCAGTGCTCGATGCGGTGACGGGCGTCGGCATCGGGATGCTCGGCGAGCGCCGCCTCGATCGCCGACACGACCATTTCGATCGCCGTGGGCGATTGGGCGTGCGTGGCGGTCTGCAGCCCGGCCGCATGCGCCTTCGCGATCAGCGCCGCGTAGTCGGCGGGCTCGTGGTAGAGCTGCCCCGTGCGGCACGGGTCGCCGACGTAGCCGTCGGGGAAGTACGCCGTCCACCCGCCGAGAGTGCCGTCGGCGTAGAACTTGATGCCCGCGAAGCTCAGGTGCGCGTTGCCGAACTGCCCGACCAGGCCCATCTCGAGCGCCTCGTCGAGCAGGTGCGACAGCAGGTACATCGACACGCGCAGTTCGAGGCGTCCGGTCTCGGCGAGCCGCAGGTACATGTCGAACTCGCGCCGGGTGACCTGGCAGTCGCCGATCGACGTGACCCCGCCCGCGAGGAAGCGCTGCGTCGCGGCATCCAGCTGCCTGAGGTGCTCCTCCGGTTCGTCGGCGAGATGGAAGTTCGGTCCGTGGTGGCCGATCTTCACGCCGTGCACGCCGGTGAGGATGTTGCACGCGGCATCCGACAGCTCGCCCGTCAGCTCGCCGTCGGCGTCGCGGAAGAACTCGCCGCCGTCGGGGTTCGGGGTGTCGCGGTCGACGCCGCCCGCGGCGAGCGTGTACGAGTTCACGACGCCGCCGTGACCAGAGGCGTTCATGAGGTACACCTCGCGGTCGCGGGCGACCTCGTCGAGCTCGAAGCGGGTGGGGTGCCGCTTCTCGGCGAGGTTCCGCTGCTCGTACCCGTACCCGCGCACCGGACGTCCGGTCGGCGCTTCGGCCGCCGCGGCCGACAGCAGCGCCACGATCTCGGGGATGCTGCCGGCCTTCTCGGGTCCGCAGTCCACCCACGTCATCATCTGACCGAACATCAGGGGGTGCGCGTGCGCGTCGACGAAGCCGGGCACCACGACCGCATCGCCCAGGTCGACCCGCTCGGGGCGCAGGCCCGCCCGCTCGGCCGCCTGCTCGCACTCCGCGAGCGAGCCGATCGCGACGATCCGGCCGCGGTCGGTGAGCAGGGCCGTCGCGGTGGCGGCGTCGGCATCCACGGTGTGGATCGCGCGGGCCGTGATCAGTCGCGGCGTCGTCTGGGCGGAGCGGTCGAAGGGGGTGAGCTTTCTCATGGGCCTGTTCGCTGTCGATGCGGTCGGGTGGGGCGGGAGCGGCGCGGGTCAGGGGAGCCGGTTCGCCGTCGTGTCGGTGCGGGCGGTGAAGGATGCCGTGACCGGCGCCTCGTCGGAGTGCTGGGGCGCGAGACGCGTGCAGATGCCGGCGATGATCGCCATGCCGATGAACATCGCGATGACCGCCCAGACGCTGCTGGTCCAGGCGATGAGCTGCGTCGCGAACCAGGGCGAGAAGCCGGCCCAGACCGCGGCGCCCACGCCGTACGACAGGGCGATCGACGTGTAGCGGGCCTGCGGACGGAACATCTGCGCGAGGATCGCGGCGATCGGCGCGTAGGTCGCGCTCATCGCGATGCGCACGAGCGAGGCGAACAGGAAGATGAGCGGTTCGACGCGGCCCGGCATGATCAGCAGGAACGGCACGAACGTGAGCACCGAGGTGACGAGACCGATGTACATGACGTTCTTGCGACCCCACTTGTCGCCCAGCCAGGCGACCGGGAGGGTGACGAGGAACTCGACGAACGAGGCGATCGTCATGGCGTCGAGGATGACCTGCTCGCTGATCGCGATGGGCTCGCCGGTGGCGTACGCGGTCGCGAACGTCGTGGCCAGGTAGTAGCCGCCGGTGGAGATCGGCAAGATGCCGATGCCGAGCAGGATCGGCTTCCAGTTGGCGCGCAACGCGAAGGCGAGGGGCATGGACTGCTTGCGGCCCTCGATCTTCTTCTCGAAGACCGGCGACTCCTCGACGCGGTAGCGCACCCAGAGGCCGACGCCCACGAGCACGATCGAGAGGAGGAACGGGATGCGCCAGCCGCCGTCGATGATGAAGTCCTCGCCGCCGCGCGACATGATCGCGAAGATGCCCGAGGCGAGCAGCGCACCGGCCGGGTTGCCGAGCTGGGTGAATCCGCCGTAGAACGTCTTCGACTTCTCGGGCGCGTGCTCGACGCTCATGAGCACGGCACCGCCCCACTCGCCGCCCACCGCGAGACCCTGGATCGCACGGAGCAGGATGAGGAGGATCGGTGCGAGGATGCCGATGTTCTCGTAGGTGGGCAGGCAACCGACCAGCACCGTCGCGACGCCCATGAGCAGCAGCGTGATGACGAGCGAGACGCGACGGCCGAGCTTGTCGCCGATGTGACCGAAGACGATGCCGCCGAGGGGACGCACGAGGAAGGCGACGGCGAAGGTCGCGAACGCGGCGGCGGTCTCGGCGAGACGGTCGCCGCTCGGGAAGAACAGCGGACCGAAGACGAGCGCCGCGGCGGTCGCGTAGACGTAGAAGTCGTACCACTCGATGGTGGTGCCGACGAAGGCGGCGATGCCCGCGCGTCGCGCCTTGCTGTGGATGGAAGCCATGAGGCCCGCTCCTTTGCGGAAGATGTTCGGATAGCGAAGGATGCTACGGACGGGACCGGGTCTGCGACAAGACCAGAACTCCAGCGTGACAGACGATTCACTGGACTTCTGATCGCACACTGACGCATCTCTCGCCTTCCCGCCCGCCACGAGTGCGCTTACACTGCAGATGTGCACGCGCAGTCGCGCGATCGCGGGAAACTGACGAATGTGGGCGGACCCATGGATTTCGACGCCGAACTGATCCGTGCCCTGCAGGAGGACGGTCGTTCCAGCATCCGTTCGCTGTCGGTGCGGCTCGGACAGTCGCGCGCGGCCGTGGCGGCGCGGCTGCGGGCGATGCTCGACGATCGCACCGTGCGCGTGGTCGCCGCGGTCGATCCGGTGTTCCTGGGGCAGCACGTGCTCGCGCACGTGTCGATCCGCACCGACGGATCGGTGGAGGTGGTCGCCGAGCACCTCCGGGACATGAGCGAGACGGTGCTCGTGTCGGCGGTCGGCGGCGCGCACGACCTGGTGACGGAGGTGCGTCTCGGGTCGATGGCGGAGCTGCACGATCTGCTCGCGCAGATCCGCGCGATCGGGGGCGTGCTCGACATCAACACGATCATCTACTCGACGGTGGTGAAGGGGTTCTTCGTGTCGGAGTACCACGGAGACGTGACGCTCGACACGATCGACGAGGACCTCATCGAGCACCTGCAGTCGGACGGGCGGATGAGCTTCCGTGCACTCGGCGAGGCGGTGCGGCTGTCGCCGTCGGCGGTGGCGACCCGGGTGCAGCGGCTCATCGACGGCGGTGTGATCAAGATCAGCGCGGTCGAGGCGCGCGGCCTCGCGCACCGGCAGCTGTCGATGGGGGTGGGGCTGAACCTCAACCACGACGACGATGCGGTGATCGAGGAGCTGCGCACCGGGCGGGGCATCGACTTCGCTGCACGCACTCTGGGCCGCTTCGACGCGGTCGCGACCCTGGTCGAGCCGTCGGCGGGGGCGCTGTATGCGAGCCTGGAGCGCCTGCGGTCGCTTCCCGGCGTCACGCGGATCGAGGCGTGGCTGCATCTGGCGGTGCTCAAGGAGGACTACGCGCGCACCCTGCATGCGCCCGCTCTGACCCGGCTGGTCGGGCAGGGCTGAACGGCGCGCCGTCACCGTCCGTTCACCGCGCGCCGCCAGACTGCGAGGATGAGCGAATCCCCGCAGAGCAGCGCGGTCCCCGACCCCGCTGCGACGGCGAACAGCGGCGCGGTCGGCGTCATCGGCCTCGACCTGCGCGGCGACACCCCCGCACCGAGGAAGCAGGTGTTCTCGTGGGCGCTGTGGGACTGGGCGACACAGCCTTTCAACACGGTCATCCTCACGTTCATCTTCACGGCGCTGTACCTGACGACCGAGGCTTTCCTGCCCGCGGACATCGCGGCGCTCGACGCGAAGGACCCGGTGCGGCTGGCGGCCGAGGCCGACCTCGCGTCGGGTCTCGGGCTGGGGTCGACGATCGCGGGCATCGCGATCCTGCTCATCGCCCCCGTCCTGGGTCAGCGTGCGGACGCGGCCGGCAGGCAGAAGCTGTGGCTCGGCATCGGCACGGGTGCGCTCATCGCGTGCATGTTCGGCCTGTGGTTCGTCGAGCCGACGCCTGCGCTGTTCTGGCTCGGCGTGGCGCTGATCTCGGCGGGGTCGGTGTTCGGCGAGATCGCCGCCGTGAACTCGAACGCCATGCTCATCGGCATCGCGAACCCGAAGACCGTGGGCCGCATCTCGGGTCTCGGCTGGGGATTCGGCTACATCGGCGGCATCCTCGCGCTCGTGCTGGTCGTCGTGTTCTACATGCTCGACTGGTTCGGTCTGCCGGAGGACGGAGGGCTGCCGTTCCGGATCATCGCGGTGGGCTGTGCGATCTGGGCGATCGTGTTCTCGATCCCGATCTTCCTCAACGTGCCCGAGCCGTCGCTCGGCCGCCCGGAGCGGAGAGTGGGTTTCTTCGCATCGTACGGACTGCTGGTGAAGGACGTCGTCGGCCTGTACCGCAACCCCGAGACGCGCAACACGTTCTGGTTCCTGCTGTCGAGCGCGGTGTTCCGCGACGGGCTGGGCGGCGTCTTCGCATTCGGTGCGATCATCGCGGGGCAGGTGTTCGGATTCGAGTTCCTGGAGCTCGTGATCTTCGGCATCGCGGCGAACCTCATCGCGGGCGTCTCGACGATCATCGCGGGACGTTTCGACGACACCTACGGCCCGAAGCGCATCATCCTCGTGTCTCTCGCCTCGATGATCCTCGCCGGTCTCGCCGTGTTCGTCCTCGTGGATGCCGGCACGATCGTCTTCTGGATCGGCGGTCTGCTCCTCTGCGCGTTCGTGGGGCCCGCGCAGGCGGCAGCGCGCTCGTTCCTCGCCCGCGTCACTCCGGCCGGACGCGAGGGTGAGATCTTCGGCCTGTACGCCACGACGGGTCGCGCGGCGAGCTGGATGTCGTCAGGCGCGTGGACGCTGCTGATCGTGCTCACGGGTGCGACCGCCTTCGGCATCGTCGGGATCGTGATCGTGCTCATCGCCGGGTTCCTCCTGCTGCTGCCGGTCGGGGCCACGACGCGCTGACCCGCGCCCACCCCGGCGTGGACGGGAGTAGCCTGACCGCGTGACGGTCATCATCGCGTTCCTCGCCAATGTCCTCGTGGCGATCGCCAAGACGGTGGCGGCCGTGATCACGTCGTCGGCGTCGATGGTCGCCGAGGCCGCGCACTCGTGGGCGGATGCCGGGAATGAGATCTTCCTGCTCATCGCCGACCGGCACGGTGCGAAGGCGAAGGACGAGCGGCATCCGCTCGGGTACGGTCGCGCGGCGTTCGTGTGGTCGCTGGTCGCGGCGTTCGGGATCTTCACCGCCGGATCGATCGTGTCCATCATGCACGGCGTGCAGGAGCTGTCGGACACCGGCCCGGTGGAGAGCCCCGGCATCGCGTACGCGATCCTCGGCATCGCGTTCGTGCTCGAGGGGGCGTCGTTCACACAGGCGCTCGTGCGGTCGCGGAAGCTCGCCCGAGAGCGGGGGTCGTCGACGTGGGACTACGTGCTCGAGACGAGCGACACGACCCTTCGGGCGGTGTTCTTCGAGGATGCGGCGGCGCTGATCGGGCTCGTCATCGCCGGCGGCGCGATCGCGATGCATCAGATCACGGGCGTCGCGGCGTGGGATGCGGTCGGGTCGATCCTCGTCGGCGTGCTACTGGGTGTCGTGGCGTTGATCCTCATCCGGCGGAACATCGCGTTCCTCATCGGGTCGAACGCGTCGCCGGCACTGCGGGAGCGGGTGGGGCGCGCGCTGCTGACATCGCCGCAGATCCAACGACTCACGTATCTGCATATCGAGTACGTGGGTCCGAACCGACTGTTCATCGTCGCGGAGGTCGACCTCGCGGGCGACGCGCGGGAGCACGACGTGGCCCGCCGCCTGCGCGAGGTCGAACGGCAGATCGAGTCGCACCCGGTGGTCGAGACGGTCGTGCTGTCGCTGTCGGTCGACGACGAGACGTCTCTCGACTTCGGGGCGCCAGCGGGCGTCGCCACGGTCTAACACGCTCGGGCGAACGGGCGCGGCGCGCTGAGTCGCGACGGCACGCTGAGCCGGGGCGCGCGCCATCGCTGTTCCGGGTCCCACCAGGCAGGCCCGCGCACTTCCGGTATGCCCTCGTTCATGCGGATCTCCCACCCGGAGTGGTCGAGTGACCGGTGGTGCCACCAGCAGAGGGGGACACCGTTGTCGGTGTGGGTGGGTCCGCCTCTGGCATGTTCGGTGACGTGGTGGATCTCGCACCAGGACGCCGGGACATGGCATCCGGGGATCAGACATTCCTTGTCGCGTGCGACGATCGCTCGTCGTTGGTGCACGGTGAACACGCGGTCCGTGCTGTCGATCCCGACGATCCGGCCCGCGTCCATGGTGACGCGCTGAATCGTGCCTGAGCAGCCCACCTGGGCCGCGACCCCGACCGGGATCTGGCCGTGCGAGTCACCGTGAGCGCCGGGCAGCGTGGCCCACCCCGCGCCTTCCTCCAGGTCACGTGCGTCGACGGTGACGACGAGCGTCGGCGCTGCTCCGCCGAGAGTCGGCATGTCTTTGTGCCGGGCGGCGATCGCGAGCACGGCAGCGAACGCGTCGTGACGCTTCTGCACCGCTGTGCGCGCGTCGATCACCGCGCGAGGGTCCGAGTTGAACGGATCCGAGTCGAACGGGTCGGGGTCGCGGGGCAGGAACGCGACGCGCGACGCCGACCCCGCTCCGGTGGGGTTGGTGATCGCGTCGATGCCGGTTTCGAGCTGCGCGGCGACCTCGGGCGACAGCCACCCGCGGATGGGTCGCACACCGTCGCGAAGTCGACCCAGCGTGATCCCGCGTCGATGCTGGGCGTTGCGGTCATCGGGTTCGGCTCCGTCGGGGTCGAGCACGGCGACGAGAGCATGCGCGAGGTACGCGAGATCGTCGGGTGTCGGCACCGGTCCGTCATCGGCACTCGACGCAGCGTCATCGCCCTCGCCGCCTGCATCACCGCGCTCGCCAGTCTCTGAACCCGGACCGTCTGCATCCCTGCCGCCTCGCCCACGCGCCGCCTGGGCGAGGCACTCGTCTGCACCCGCTCGCTCGTCGGCAGAGAGCCGCTCCCACGCCTTCTCCACCGGTGCGGTCGCCGCCAGCATCCCGGCGATTCCCGCCCTGCCGTCGATGAACGCATCGCGCAGTGCGGGCCATCGCGCCGGCATCCGCTCGCCCGACAGCAGGTTGACGTCGCGCCGCACGAGGCCGACCACCCGACCGATGCGCGTCGCGGCGGTACGTCGACCGCGAGAGCACGCTGCAGCAGTTCATTCTGCGAGCGACACCCGGCGGCGTGCGGGAGATCGGCCGCGTCTGCGGTGGCGAGCGCCTCGACGACGACGGCTTCCGCGCGACGCAGGACTGCGCCCGCGGACGCGATGACCGCGATGCGCTCATCGTCGGTCATTCCGGCGAGCGCGTCGTCGCCGAGCGCGCGATCCAGGTCGGAGACGACCTGATCGAGGAGCTCGCGGGTGCGGGATGTCATACCCCCATACAACCCGTCGCCTCCGACATTCGGACCCGATAACGGGATGATTTATCCCAGCTCAGAGCAGTATTCCGAAACTCGCGTCCGCCGTTCCGGCACATCCGAAGAGCCATGGGAGAGAAGCGCCTACGCACCCCAGTTGTCGGCCAGCTTCCCGAGCAACCGCGCCAACTCGGTCCGCTCCTCGTCGGTGAACGCGGCCAGCGCGCTCCCCAGCATCTCTCGTCGTTCGCCGCGCATCCCATTCGCGAGGGTGCGCCCCTCGTCGGTCAGCGCGATGCGCGTCCGACGCGCATCGTCGGGGTCGGCCTCGCGGCGCACCCACCCGTGCGCGACACCCTGCTGGACCAGGCGGGACGCGCGGGGTTGATCGACGCCGATCGCGGCTCCGAGATCACTCACGCTCAAGGGAGAGGATGCCGCGGCGAGCGCCTCGAGCATCCGCATCCGCGCCGGTCCGCCGAAGCGCCCCGACGGGTCGGTCATCCAGGGCGGCATCCCCGCGCGACCCGTGTGGCCCGAGTGAACCGAGTGGCCCGGGTGACCGTGCTCGAAGTGGTCGGGGTGCGGCCCGCCGTGCCACCCGTGCGGACCATGCCCGCCCGGACCCCGCCCCCACTCTCCCGGACGCCTTCCACGCAGCCGCGAGAGTGCGCGGGCGATCGCCTCGGTGGGGTCTTCGTCTGAAGTCGTCACAGCTCGATTTTACATGCGACTTGACATGTAATCCATGTCCATGTCACACTACATACACATGCACTGTGACAAGCACATGCACACTGACATCTAAGGACTTCCCATGAACACCACCGATACACAGAACACCGAGCAGACCCCTGACCGCCCCTTCGGCTACTGGCTGAAGGCTGTCGACCGCCTGATGGCCGCGCAGTTCGAGACCGCCTTCGCCGGCGAGCACGCGACTCGACGCGACTGGCGGCTGCTGAACGTCGTCGACGGAACGGCTCCCGCCCGCCGCCCGCTCACGGCGCACAAGCTGCACGATCTCGTCGACCGCGGCTGGGTGGTCGCCGACGGCGACGGCTGGGCGCTCACCGATGAGGGACGCGCCGCCAAGGACCGACTCGGCGCCCTCGTCGACGGCATCCGCGCGACGGTCACCGACGCCGTCTCCCCCGACGACCTCGCCACGACGATGTCCTCCCTCGAGAGCATCGCACGCGCACTCGGCTGGGACGAGGAATCGCCGCTCCCGCGCGGACGCGGACGGCACCACCGCCACGGACGCGGTCACCGCTTCGGCGGCCCTCGCGGCTTCGGTCACGTCCGCGGCTTCGGGCACCGTCACGGCTTCGACCCGCGTCACGGCTTCGAGCGCGAGCACGGCCACGACTGCGGCCACCGCGGCCACCCCGCCCACGCGTTCGAGCGTGGTTTCGACGCCGGCTTCCGTCGCGGTCACGACGCCTGACCACGGCATCCTCGCAGAGCCCGATCCTCACGCAGGGTCGGGCTCTCTGCGTCTCCGCCGACCTTTCCCGCGCCTGCGTCGCCGCACGGCGACCGACTCCGGCGACTACCGCAGGGCCGGCAGCACCACCTGGTCGATGAGGTCCGCGACCGTCTCCGGATCGAGAGCGCGGCGGCGCAGACTCACGCTGCCGAACGCCGCGGTCGGCACGATCCCGGCGATGAGCGCGACGGGCGCATCCTGGCGCACCTCGCCGCGCTCCTTCCACCGCTCGATCACGGTGGTCAGCACGGCGACAGGCGGTCCGCCGATCACCCGATAGGCGACGGTGCGCAGCTCCTCATCGCGGCCGATCTCGCTGAGGATGCCGGCGAGTACCGTGGCTGTCCGCTCGTCGGCGTCGGCGAAGTGCCCTGCGGCGGCGAGCAGGTCGCCGCGCAGGGTGCCCGTGTCCGGTGCTTCCGTCGCGACCTGCAGAGCGCGGACCGCGGCGACGACGAGCTCGGCCTTGGTCTCCCAGCGGCGGTAGATCGCCGACCGGCCGCACCGCGCCCGCTCCGCCACCGCCGCGATGGTCGTGCCGTCGTACCCGGCCTCGACGAGGAGGTCCTGCACCGCCGAGAGGATCGCCACCTCGACTCCGGGGTCGCGCGGGCGACCAGCCGCCCTGCTCGCCTCGTCCGCTCCCACGTGCCCATTGTACATTCCGGGATCGAGCAGTACCGTATATAGCGGTACTGATCAGTACCGTATTCCTCGAGCAAGGAGTCGTCATGGTCACCACCGCATCCGCACAGCCCGCCGCGACCCGGCCACGCGCCCGCGCGGCGCTGATCCTCACCGCCGCCGTCGCCGTCGCCATCGCACTCAATGCCGTCGTCGCCGCCGTCGCGATCGCGACCGGCGCACCCGCCGCCTACGGACCCCTCACCCCGCCCGCGTTCGGGCTCTTCACCGCGCTCGGAGTCGCCGCCGGGTGGGTCGGCTGGTCACTCGCGACCCGGCGCGCGAAGGATCCGCGCCGGACGCTGTCGATCCTCGTCCCGCTGGTGACGGTCGCCTCGTTCATCCCCGACGTGCTGCTGCTCGCGCTGGGTTTCATCCCCGGCACGACCACCGGCGCCGTGATCGCGCTCATGGTGATGCACGTCGTCGTCGTGGCCGTCGCCGTCCCCGCGTACGCGCTCGCCGCGCGCAGGCGCTGACAGAGGGAGAGCGGCGGCGCGACCCCGTCAGCCCAGGAGAGCGGATGCCGTCGAGATCGGCGCGGCGACGGCATCCGCCGCGAACGGCAGCCCGACCGACGTCGCGAGGTAGGCCGCGCCCGCGATCGCGCCGGCCAGCAGCAGGACGAGCACCGCGAACACCGCCACCGCGAGGCCGCGATACGACCCGCGGTCCGGATCCTGCGGCGCCACCGACGGACGGGCCCAGTCGTCGGCGACCGCCGACGGAGCATCGTCCGCGAGCACGGCTGGACGGCGGCGAGCGCTGCGGGTCGCCGGCAGCTCGGCATCCGCCGGCGGAGGGGGGATCACAGCGTCCGCGGGTGCGATGTCGGCGGGCGGAGGCGTCAGCAGCGCCGCGGGCACGGGGGTGTCGGATGCCGGGGGCGGCGTCAGCAGCCCCTCCGGGACAGGAGTGTCGGATGCCGGAGGCGCGGCGAGCAGCTCGTCGGGAACCGGCGTCGCGGGCGGTGGCGCGACAGCATCCGCCGAGTCGTCCTGCGGGCGTGTGCTGTCGTCGCTCATGTCAGCCTCCGAGGGCTCCGACATCCGTGACCCCGACGTCCGTGCGGTGGAAATTCTGGAACGACCGGGATGCCGTCGGCCCCCGCTGCCCCTGGTAACGGTTGCCGTAGGGACCCGACCCGTACGGGTTCTCGGCCGGGGAGGTCAGGCGGAAGAAGCACAGCTGCCCGATCTTCATGCCCGGCCACAGCTTGATCGGCAGCGTCGCGACGTTCGCGAGCTCGAGCGTCACGTGCCCCGTGAAGCCGGGGTCGATGAAGCCGGCGGTCGAGTGCGTGATGAGCCCGAGGCGCCCCAGCGACGACTTGCCCTCCAGACGCGCGGCCACATCGTCTGCGAGCGTGACCTGCTCGAACGTCGCCCCCAGCGCGAACTCCCCCGGGTGCAGGATGAACGGCTCGTCGGGGTCGACCTCGATCAGCCGCGTCAGCTCCGGCTGATCGACCGACGGATCGATGAACGGGTACTTGTGGTTGTCGAACAGGCGGAAATAGCGGTCCAGGCGCACATCGACGCTCGACGGCTGGATCATCTCCGGCTCGTGCGGCTGCAGGCCGATCCGGCCTGATGCGAGTTCTGCCCTGATGTCGCGATCGCTGAGAAGCACGGCACCAGCCTAGTTGCCGCGTCGGCGCGACGCTTTGGTCGTGACGTGCCTGGCGGGTAGGCTTGCGATCACCCGGTCTTCGGAACGGGTACGGGGCTGTAGTTCAATGGCAGAACTTCTGCTTCCCAAGCAGACAGCGCGGGTTCGATTCCCGTCAGCCCCTCCATGTAATTTCCAAAGCTATCCCGGACATTCCGGACCCTCTTCAGACTGAAGTTTTCAAGGGTCATCGGAGCGACTCAGTCTTCACGGAGTAGCCGTAACCTCTCCGCCTCCCGTCGCCGTCAGGGCATACCGCTGCGCGAGAGTGGCGAACGCGTCGCGGAGCTCGGTGGGTTCGATGACCTCGATCTGCACCTCGAATCGACCGAGGGCGGCGGCGAGCGAACCCCACGACCAGGATCCTGCGGTGAGGATGCATCGGTCGTCGTCGAGGGCCTCGGCTCGACCGTCGCCGACGAAGGGGAGCACTTCGCGCAGAGGGAGGTCGAGGATGACGGATCCGCGGCATGGCCATTTATTCGTGTCGGAGCCTTTGAACCGAGCGGCCACGAATTCTTCGACGTCGCCTCCGGGGACCGTGCGGGGCGTGAAGCGGGGTCCCGTCGGAACGCGGGGAGTGATGCGGTCGGCACTGAAGAGGCGCCAGTCGTCACGGTCGAGGTCCCACGCAAGGAGGTACCAGTTCCCGTGTGATGTGACGATCCGATGCGGCTCCACCCGCCGGGCGGGGCGAGTGGGGTCGTCTCGCTCGGATCCTTCTCGGCTCGCGTAGTCAAACCTGAGGACCTCAGAGAAGGAGATGGCTGTGGACAGCGCGACCAGCACGTCGGGTGACACGGTGTGCGGGGACGCCGCACCGGGTCGCGAGGCGATGGAGACGACATCGACGGCGTCGAGACGATGCCGCAGGCGTGACGGCATCACCTGGCGAATGGTCAGCAGGGCCCGCTCCGCCGCATCCCTCACCCCCACTCCGACGACCGTCTGGAGTGCGATTCCGACAGCGAGCGCCTGATCCTCGTCGAAGAGCAACGGCGGCAGCTCACTTCCGGCTTGCAGACGATACCCGCCATCGGACCCGTGCGTGGCGCGGATGTTGTATCCCATGTCGCGAAGCCGGTCGATGTCGCGCCGTACGGTGCGGTCGCTGATACCCAGACGCGATGCCAGCTCCGGCCCTGGCCACTCGCGCGTCGTCTGCAACAGCGAGAGCAATTCGAGGAGCCGTGTGGTGGTTGACGACATATGTCGAGGATAATCGCGCAACCGGACAGAAACTGACCTAATGGACTGTCACTCTCTTGGTACAGGGCAACCCGCCCTCTCATCACCAAGGAGCGTCATGACCGTCCAGACCACCACTCACCTGAACTTCCGCGGCGATGCCCGCGCGGCACTCGACTTCTACGGTTCCGTCTTCGGAGGCCACGTCGTCGTCAACACCTACGCGGACTTCGGGATGCCCGCCGAACTCCCCGGAGCGGACAACGTCGTCTTCGGTCTCGTCGCCGCGGAGAACGGCTTCCGCGTCATGGCGTACGACATCCCCGGAAACGCGGCCTCCGGCCTCGCCGGCGGCGGATCGACTCGCCGTGAGAACAACACGACGATCACCGACCAGGCCGTCTTCGTCTCGATCAGCGCAGCGACCCTCGACGAGCTGCAGACCTACTGGGACCGCCTCGCCGAGGACGCAGAAGTCATCGAGCCGCTGGCAGCCTCCGCATGGAGCGCCGGCTTCGGGATGCTGACCGACAGGTTCGGCGTCACGTGGAGCGCGAGCGTCACCGCGTCCTAAATCCTCAAGGGCCGCGGCGACCGTAAGCCGTCGCCGCGGCCGATGCTCCCCATCTCCCTCCTAACGAAAGATCCTTCTGTGCTCTCTGTCATCCCCGAGATCAACTGGCTCGCCGTCATCGCCTCCACTCTCGTCTTCGCAGTCCTCGGCGGTGTCTACTTCACCGCCGTCGTCGGCACCCCGTACCGCGTCGCCCTCGGCAACGAGGATCGCGAACTGCCCCGACCGGGCGCCCTCTTCATCGTCGGTCCCCTCGTCTCGAGCCTTCTGGTCGTAACGACGAGCGCCGTCCTGCTGCGCGCGCTCGACATCGACTCCGTCGGAGACGGCGTGGTGTTCGCGCTGGTGATCGCCATCGGATACCTGGTCGCGCAGACTCTGACCATCGCCATCAACCCGAACTTCCCGCGTCCACTGCTCTACACGCTCATCAACGCGCCGTACTTCATCGTGTGCACGGTAATCGCGTGCGTCATCCTCACCGCCTGGCAGTGACCGTCTCGAGAAAGGACCACTCCAATGCACCTGCGACCACTCGGCCGCACCGGCATGCAGGTCAGCCCCTACTGCCTGGGAACCATGATGTTCGGACCTGTCGGAACACCCGACCCTGACGACTGTCGTCGCATCGTGCACCGCGCTCTCGATGCGGGGATCAACTTCGTCGATACCGCGGACGTCTACGGCGGCGGCGCCACCGAAGAGATCCTCGGCTCCGCTCTTCGAGGTCGTCGAGACGACGTCATTCTCGCGACCAAGTTCGGTGGACCGATGAGCGAGAACCTCAATCACCGCGGGGCGTCGCGTCGGTGGATTGTCTCGGCGGTGGAGAACTCGCTGCGACGACTCCGTGTCGATCACATCGACCTCTATCAGATCCATCACTTCGATCCCTTGACCGACCTCGATGAAACCTTGTCCGCGCTGACCGACCTCGTTACAAGCGGCAAGATTCGCGCTGTGGGGTCCTCGAGCTTCGTCGCGTCCGACATCGTCGAGGCGATGTGGATCGCCGAGCGCGGCAACAGGGTGAAACTGCATACCGAGCAACCGAGCTACTCGATCCTCGCTCGGGGAATCGAGCGCGAGGTGCTCCCGGTATGCGACCGGCACGGCCTTGGTGTGCTCACGTGGAGTCCGCTGGCGTGGGGCCTGCTCACGGGTAAGTATCTCGGGGAGACTGGCGCGTCCGTGTCTTCGAGCCGTGCGAAATGGGGCCCCCGCCACATGACCGACCCCCAGAAGTTCGATGCTGTCGAACGCCTGGCACCCGTGGCCCAACGCGCAGGAATCTCGATGACCCACATGGCCCTCGCATTCATCAGTGCAAACCCCTCGGTGACGTCCGCGATCATCGGCCCACGCACTGCAGAGCAGCTCGATGACCTCCTGGCGGGTGCCGTCGTCGAACTCGACGACGACGTTCTCGATCAGATCGACAAGGTGGTGCCCCCTGGCACGGATGTCGGGGTCAGTGACGTGGGCTACGTGCCCGCCTCACTCCTTGATCCGGCCCTCCGGCGCCGACGCCTGGGGGCGCGCTCAGCGGCGTAGAACGAACGCGCGCTATCACTCCATTTTGTGTGGCAAGGCGGCGCTCGAGAGATACTCGAGCGCCGCGTTGTCGAAGCTACGGTTCAACTGGAAGGCCATCGCCGAGGGGCCTCGACGAGCAGCCGCAAGATTAGTCATCCGAGCCCGCCCTGCAAATCCAGCACGAAGCGGTAGCGGATGTCACCCTCTTCGAGGCGCTGAATGGCGCCGTTCACGTCGGTGGCGGGGACGATCTCCACGTCGGCCGTGATGCACTCCTGCCCGTAGATCACCCCTCACCCTCGCCTCACGCTTCCGAAGAGTCGCGCGATGGGGGCGAGAACGAGTGGTCGCGCGGCTGCCCACGCAGCGGCGATGACGGCGAGCGAACACACGAAGAGCCAGAATCCGAGCCAGTTGTCCGCATAGGCGGTCGGATCTGGGGACCCCTGTGCGGCGTACATGTGGTTGAGGTTCCGCAATGCGCCTGTCGCCAAGACCAGGATGACGTGGATCACGATGAAGACGACGAAGTAGAGCATCACGGGGAAGTGGATGGCCCGTGCCCACTCGACCGGGTAGAGCCGCGAAAGACGCCGAGCCTTTACCGGCCAGATGCCGGACATGCGAACGCCAGAGATCGCGGCGAGAGGCGCAGCCACGAACACGGTGAGCCCGTA
Organism: Microbacterium sp. LS_15; assembly: GCF_041954735.1. Taxonomy (NCBI): domain Bacteria; kingdom Bacillati; phylum Actinomycetota; class Actinomycetes; order Micrococcales; family Microbacteriaceae; genus Microbacterium; species Microbacterium sp. LS_15. The sequence goes on from NZ_JAVAYD010000002.1 coordinate 166,938, forward strand.
GGCGATCTGCTGTAGAGCGTTGTAGTTCACCCAGCCGTTCTCCGTAGGCCAATCCAGCGAGGCATACTGCAAAGCAGCCGATATGGCGTTGGGGATCGCGTCGATACTGGTCGGGACGATGCGCATCCATTGACCTGTCGCGAACAGGAGGATCACGAACACGAACCCGTTCGTGAGCCACAGGACATCCAACGCCTGGTGGAACCAGATAGTGAGGCTGATCTTTCGTTGCGGGTTCCACCTCGGGGACCACGAGACGCTCGGACGCTTTTCCGTTCGCACCTGGAGACCTGAGCGGATGATCAGCACCATGAGGAACGCGTTGAAGAAGTGCTGCCAGGCCATCCACCCTGGCACGCCGACAGGGGCGGCTTCTGGCAGGTGGTACTCGCCCGGGTACTGAGCGAGGAAGTCCGCCCCCCAAGACGTCGACAGCACGATCCGGGATGCCAGGACAGCCATGCCCGCGAGGAACGTCAACGCGGCAGCTCCGAGGACGGCCCTTTTCGCCAGCACCAGTCGCGCCGACGATCTCCGCATCACGGAGTCCTCGTTGGGGAGTGCCCCGCTGCGGTCCCGCGTCCCTGCCCAGGCGGTCCGCGTGTGACGGATGGGCTCCGAGAGGAGCTCCCCCGTCGGACCACGCGTATCAGACATGCTCGGCACAGGCCCGACGGCGGCGAGCGGGTGACGAGACCCGTCACCTTCTGCCCTTCGTATCGAGACCTCGGGCGGCCAGGGTTCTCCGCCAGCCACTCGAGGGAGTCCGCGACGCGAGCGCGGCTGCACTGCCGCAGTCGCCTGAGCTACGGCCCCGGACAGTTCAGCTGAGACAGGGGGCCAGCCCTCACCTCCAGCGACTCGGGGCAGCCCACGGCGCCACCTGACTCGGGCGTCGTGGGCCTCGAATGAGGTAGCCGAGTTGTCAGGCCGCCCAGGCTCTCGCCGTGGGTGCGTATGAGATCCTGCTGGCGCCGCCGTCTCAGGCGGCCACGGGGCGCCACCTTCCCGTCGAGGCAGACCGCGCCTGAGCACGATGCCTGTGTTCGTCATACTTTCTGCGTCTCGAGTGCTGCGATCAGCTGGGGGACCACTTGGAAGAGATCGCCCACGATGCCGAAGTCTGCGATGTCGAAGATCGGTGCATCCGGGTCGCTGTTGACCGCCACGATGGTCTTCGCTGTCTGCATGCCCGCCTTGTGCTGAATGGCACCCGAGATTCCCAGCGCCACGTAGAGCTGCGGCGATACGGCCACACCTGTCTGGCCAACCTGGAAGGAATGGGGCACGTACCCGGCATCGACGGCGGCTCGGGAGGCACCGACTGCCGCCCCCAGAACATCCGCCAGCTGCTCGACGAGAGCGAACTGTTCAGTCGAGCCCAACCCCCGTCCGCCCGAAACGACCTTCGTCGCTCCGCGCAACTCGGGCCTGGATGTCTGCAGAATCCGCGGCTCCACAGATTCGACCACCGCCGTGCGTCTGGCCGTTGCGGTGACGGAGAGCGTCTCGGTACGCGGCTGAGCGACCGCCCCCGCACGCGCCTCCACGGCGCCCTCGCGAAGCGTGATGACGGGAGCGCCCCATGTCGGTGCCGAACGCACCTCGTACGCGCCGCCGTACACGGAGTGGTGGGCGACGATCCCTTCCGCGTCCGTTTCCACGCCGACCGCATCCACGGCGATGGCGGCACGACGTCGCGCCGCGAAGCGCCCTGCCACCTCACGGCCCTCGACACTGTTGGAGATCAAGACGGCGTCGGGGCTCACAGCCTCCGCAGCAGAGACCAAGCAGTCGACGGGGTCGCCGGCGTGCTCGACGACGAGCACGATGGCCGCTCCTCGTTCCGCCGCCGCAGCGGCGAGGCTCTCGTCACCACGCACGAGTGCGACGGGCGTGCCGATGGACGCGGCCGCGCCCAAGAGCTCAGCCGCCGAATTCAGAAGGGTGCCCGCCGGTGAGGCCTCCAGGGCGACCAGGATCGAATCAGAGGGAAAGTTCACAGTCCACCTCACACCAGTCGGTTCTCGCGCAGGAAGGTCGCGAGCTCGGTGCCCGCCTGCCCCTCATCGACGATCTTGCGTCCGGCTGCGCGGGCAGGACGCTCGCTCACATCGATGACAATCGAGCGGGAGGCGTCCGGGGCGAGCGGGGCGACGTCGAGATCGTTGAGAGTCAGCGTCTCGAACGGCTTCTTCTTCGCGGCCATGATGCCTTTGAAGTTCGGCAGACGCGGGTCGGGCAGACTCTCCGTGATGGAGATCACGGCCGGGAACTCAGCGCGGAGGGAGACGTCGGCGGCATCCGATGCGCGGATGCCGGAGACCGCCCCGTCCTCGATGCGCACGGATGACAGGTAGGTAGCGGCCGGCACGTCGAGCAGTTCGGCGACCATCGCAGGGATCACTCCCCCCGCGCCGTCAGTGGACTGGTTCCCGGCGATGACGAGATCGAATCCGATTCGCCGCAGCGCAGCGGCCAGCACCTCGGCGGTCAAACTGAGGTCGGCGCCCAGGAGCTCGTCATCACGCACCTGGACTGCTGACGTGGCGCCCATCGCCAGGCCTCTTCGAACGGACGACGACGCGCCTTCGGCGGACATCGACAGGAGGACCACCTCGACGTCAGCAGCGGTCCCCGCGTACGACACCGCCACCTCCACTGCGCGCTCGCAGATCTCGTCGAGCACCGAACCCTCAGCTCGGTCGGTCAAGCCTGTCTCGAGAGACAGACGACGATCTCCGTATGTGTCCGGAACCTCTTTGACCAGGACCACGATCTTCATGTCGCTCTTCCTCCCGATGACGAGCGCTGCGTTTGGCGGATAGTCCGGCGCCTGACTTACGAGCGTTAGCTCATTATGAACCGCTCTAGCGAGTTGGACCGTTGATGACTACTGTAAGCCACTAACAGTTGTTAGCCAACCTGAGGAGAGTTCATGTCCATCCCCGCACCCAGCGCTCCGATGCTCCGCGAGTTCGAACTGATCGCCTCGGCCGATCCGTCCCAGGAGGGGTGGCTCGACCGGATGTCCGACGCGATCTGCGAGCTGTTCACAGACGACTGCATCCTGGAGGACACCTCGACGTCGGACGTCGTTCATGGCCTGAGCGAGCTCTGGGATTTCTGCCACGGGTTCTTCGGAGGTCTTTCCAACATCCGGATCGTGCCGAACGAGATCATCAACACTGATCACGTCTCGACCATGGTCCTCGACATCAGCGGAGATCACACCGGTGAGCTGATGGGCCACGCGCCCACCGGCCGCCGGATCTCGTACACGGCGGTGGCGATCTACCGCTGCAACGAGGACAACACCAAGGTGCGCCACGAGACGCTCGCCTACGACACCGGGTGGATCGAATCGCAGCTGCGATGAGTGCGCACGGACGCCTCGAAGGGCGTGTGGGAATCGTCACCGGTGCAGCAGGCGGCATGGGCGCCGCTCACGTGACACGTCTGGCGGGCGAGGGAGCGGCCGTGTACGCCGCAGACATCGACCAAGAGGGTCTCGAGCGCACGACGGCAGCAACGCCTGACCGCACGCTCGGTCGACTTCTCGATGTCACATCCGCGGATGCCTGGTCGGCACTCGTCACGGATGTGATGACCGATCATGGGCGCATCGACTTCCTTGTGAACAACGCAGGGGTCGTCCAGCTCGCTGATGCTGTCGAGACCTCGGAGGCGGAGTGGGACCGGACGATGGCGATCAACGCCAAGGGAGTGTTCCTGGGCATGAAGCACGTCGTACCCGTGATGCAGCGTCAGGGAGCAGGCTCCATCGTCAACATCTCATCCGTGTACGGGCTTGTGGGAACATCGGGGTACGTCGCTTACACCGCATCAAAAGGTGCGGTCACCGTGATGACCAAAGCCGCGGCAGCCACGCACGGCCCGGCCGGCATCCGCGTCAACAGCGTCCACCCGGGTGTGGTCTACACCCCCATGCTCGAAACGGAGCTGAGCGGTCTGCCCGCATCCGCTCTCGAGGACTTCCTCGCTGCGACACCGCTTCGTCGAGGAGCTGCACCCGATGAGGTGTCGGGAGCTGTGCTGTTCCTGGTCTCGGACGATAGCTCGTTCGTCTCCGGCGCCGAGATCGTCGTCGATGGCGGGCTCATCGCGGCTCGCTGACACTCATGGAGGCCCCGACTCGGTCGGGGCCTCCATGAGTGTGCAGGGCCGGTGAGACCTCAGCCTCTACACGAACGTCACGATCTGACGCAGGACCTTCGCATCTGCGAGATCGTCCATGCCCTGGTTGATCTGGTCGAGCGTGATGTGCCCGGAAACCAGCCGCTCCAACGGCAGACGCCCCTGTCGCCACATCTCCACGTAGATCGGGATGTCGCGTTCCGCGACGGCGGAACCCAGGTAGCTGCCGATGATGGTGCGAGCCTCAGCTGTCAGGAGCAGCGGGGAGATCGAGGCCCGCGCATCCGGCGCTGGAAGCCCGACGGTCACCGTCCGCCCGCCCGCCTTCGTCAGCGCGAGCGCGGTCTCGAATGCGGCGGGGTGACCCGCGGCCTCCACGGCATGGGACACCCGAATGCCCGCGTCGAGAGCCTCGTCCGGCGTGTACACCTCGTCCGCGCCGAGCGCGCGTGCGGTGTCGAGTTTCTCGCGCGACATGTCGATGCCGACGGTGCGGACACCTTCGATACCCGCGGCGACGGCGAGAGCTGCCATACCGACACCTCCCAGCCCGATCACGGCGAGGGATTCCCCCGGTTCCGGTTCAGCCGCGTTGAGCACGGCGCCGCCTCCCGTGAGGACGGCGCAACCGAGCACGGCGGCGAGGTCTGCGGGCAGGTCGTCCGGCACGGCCACCACGGACCTGCGGCTCACGACGGCGTGATCGGCGAAACCCGAGACGCCGAGGTGATGGTTGACCTGCTCGCCGTCTCGATGGAGTCGACGGCCTCCGCCGAGGAGTACGCCCTCGTTGTTCGCCGCGCTGCCGACGCTGCAGGCGACGCGGCCGTCTGTCGCGCATGCCTCACATTCACCGCACCGCGGGAGGAAGGTCATGACGACCCGCTCACCGACCGTGATGTCGTCCACATCGGGACCGAGACCCACGACGATGCCGGCAGCCTCGTGGCCCAGCAGCATCGGCAGGGGACGAGGGCGCGAGCCATTGATGACGGAGAGGTCGGAGTGGCAGAGCCCTGCGGCCTCGATGCGGACCAGGATCTCGCCGGCGCGCGGCGGATCCAGCTCGATCTCCTCGACGTGGAGAGGACGGGATCGCGCGTAGGGACGCTCGACGCCTGCGTCGGCCAGGACGGCACCGGTGATTTTCATGGCGTGCTCACGCATCCTGCTCGACGGCATGCGTGGACATGACGTACGCGTCGGGGTCGAAGGGAGCGATCTCCTCCTGGAACATGTGCGAGTAGTCCGGCCAGAGGGTGGTCAACCGTCCGTTGCGGGGGTCGATGTACCAGCTGTCGCATCCACCGGTGAACCACACCGTCGACGCCGAACGCCTGTCGAGCCCATCGCGGAAGCGATCCTCTGCGTCGGTGCGTACTTCGATATGCGTCATTCCATGCACGGTCATGTAATCCCAGCATCCGAGGATGTGCTCGATCTGCGACTCGAACATGTAGACCTGGGAGTTGTGGCCGATGCCGGTGTTGGGCCCCCCGATGACGAAGAAGTTGGGGAAGCCGCTCACGGAGGTCGTGTTGTACGCCTCCGCGCCGTTCGCCCATCGTTCCGACAGCAACCTGCCACCTTCGCCGCGAATCCTCCGCGCAATGGGGAGGTCCGTCGCCTCGAACCCCGTCGCCAGCACGAGCGCATCGAGGTCGTGGTGGACGCCGTCCTTCGTCACGATGCCGGTGGCGTCGATGTGGTCGATGCCTTCGGTGACCAGGTCCACGTGCTCCTGCATCAGAGCGGGGTAGTAGTTGCTCGACTTGAGAATGCGCTTGCACCCGATCTCGAAGGTCGGGGTGAGCTTGCGTCGCAGCTTAGGGTCGGGGACCTGCTCTTCCAACAGAGCCAGCGCGACGCCGCGCAGCTTGTCGAGCAGGGCTGGTACTGCTGCTCTGGCCGCGAAGCGCTCTTCGTTCTCCCAGAACATCTGCGTCCGCAGACGCTGCAGCGCTTCGGGGTCTTTGCGGAACATCCCCTTTTCCACGGCGGTGTACTCGTGGACACCGCGCGGGGTGACCCAGTGAGCGCTTCGCTGGAAGACGTCGACGTGATCGGCGATCTTCGCGAGCTCCGGGATGATCTGCACACCGGATGCTCCGGTGCCGATGATGCCCACGCGTGTGCCTTCGAGAGAGGTGTCGTGATCCCACCGCGCGGAGTGGAAGAGGTCTCCCCGGAAGTCAGCGAGCCCGGCGATGTCGGGCAGCTTCGGTTCCGAGAGCAGCCCCGCCGCACTCACGAGGAAACGTCCACGGAAATCGCCCCGACTGGTGTGCACGACCCAGATGTTCTCGTCGGTCACCCATTCGGCTTCGATCACCTCCGTGTCGAAGCGGACGTGCGGAAGAATGCCTTCATGCCTCGCGGTCTCGCGCAGGTACTCCCAGATCTCGGGCTGCGCCGAGAAGATGCTGCTCCATTCCGGATTGAGACGGAAGGAGAACGAGTACATGTGAGACGGCTGGTCGCACGCGGCTCCGGGGTACGTGTTGTCCCGCCACGTGCCCCCCACGTCGCTCGCTCGCTCAAGCACGACGAAGGAGTCCTTCCCCCGCCTCTTCAGCTGCGCGGCAAGCCCCAGCCCTGAGAAGCCGGTGCCGATGATGATGACATCGACGTCGTCCTCGGTGGCGCCTGCGAACTGGGTGTCGTTCTCGGTCATGCGCTCTGCTCCTGTCTGAGTGCCGCGAGTTGAAGAACCGAATCGTCCCCGACGATGCTCCCCGCGGGGTATGCCGCGGGATCGCGGACGAAACGGTCAACGAGGTGGAAGACCTCCGCAGGACGCTCCGTGACCGATCCGTGGCCACCGCCGATGGCGGCGAGGGACGCCGCGCTGATGGCGCCGAACAGTTCCTTGCTGTGCACGAAAGGGATGTACTGGTCGTCGATGCTTCCGATGACGAGGGTGCGGGCGGTGATGCGCGGAAGGACACGTGTGAGGTCCATAGCCGCGTTGACACGCACCTGCTGCTCGCTTCCCGGTCCGACCGAGTAGTCGTCGAGCATCTGCTCGACCTGAGCCCACGGGCGTGGACCGACGTAGGGGATCGAGTCGAGGTAGGAGCGGCTGTAGACGCTCATGAGCATGAAACGTGCGAGCTCGTCACGAAGCCCACGTGAGTACAGCTGCTGCCACAGCTCGAATCTCAACCGCAGGGCGTTGTCGGTCTGAACCCATCCGTTGAGCAGCACGAGGCTGTCGACATCGGCCGGTCGGGTGGCGGCCGCGACAGCCGCCACCGATGACCCGAGGGAGTACCCGACGAGCGCCACGCGCTGTCCGCGCGCACGCTCCTCGATCACGGCCCAGACGTGAGCCGCCAGCTCCTCGACGGAGAGTGCTTCCCCCGTCGAGGAGGCAGCCGGCAGGTCGATGCCGATGACACGATGGCGGGACGCCAACATCGGATAGACGGTGAAGAAGTGTGTCTCGACCCGTCCTCCTGTGCCGTGTAGCAGGACGATGGGAGGCCCGTTCTCGACACCGCCGTCGTGCACGACGGCGTCCACGCCGTCGTGCCGAACCGTGAGGCGCACCGCACCCGGGTAGATGGACATGAGAGATGAACCTCCGACTCGTTCGTCCGCCGAGTCAGGCGGGAAGGTGGATGAGCTTGCGGTTGATGAACTCGCCGATGCCGTCCGGGCCGAGCTCGCGGCCGAAGCCGGATGCCTTGACGCCACCGAAGGGCAGCATGGGACCGCCGCCCTCGCGCTCGTTCACCCAGACCATCCCCACTTCGAGACGGTTGGCCACCTCTTCCGCGACGGCGAGGTCGCGGTGGAAGACGGCGGCACCGAGGCCGAAGCGCGACTCGTTCGCGAGGTCGACCGCGTGCGCGATGTCGCGTGCACGGTGGACGACCGCGACGGGGCCGAAGAGCTCTTCGGAGTACGCCCGCATTTCAGGGGTGACGTCCGTCAGGACGGATGCGGGGAAGAAGGCCCCCTGACCGTCGCCGGTCTCGCCCTGACGGAGCGTGGCACCCTTGCTGGTCGCGTCTTCGACCTGCTCGGCGAGTTCCTGCGCGGCGGCTGCGGAACTGAGCGGCCCGAAGCCTGCATCCTCGGCGAACGGGTCACCCGGCGTGAAAGCCGTCAGCTGTTCGGTGAACTGCTCCACGAAGTCGTCGTAGAGGGCGTCCAGGACGATGAATCGCTTGCCGCCGTTGCAGGACTGGCCGCTGTTGCTGATCCGCGCCTTCGCGCAGTGGAAGGCGACAGAGGCCATGTCGTCGGTGTCGAGGACGAGGTACGGGTCGGAGCCTCCCAGCTCGAGCAGCACCTTCTTGAGGTGCTTACCTGCGGTCGCCGCGATGGCAGATCCGGCGGCCTCGGAACCAGTGACGGACACGCCCTGCACGCGCGGGTCGGCGATGATCGTCTCCACCTGGGCATGAGACGGACGAAGGTTGATGTATGCGCCGTCCGGGAGGCCGGCCTCGAGGAAGAGCTTTTCAATGAGTTCGGCGGACTCTGGGTTCTGAGACGCGTGCTTGACGATCACGGTGTTACCCGCGGCGAGGTTCGGGATCGCGAAGCGGACGACCTGGTAGTAGGGGTAGTTCCAGGGCATGACTCCGAGGATGACGCCGGTCGAGAACTTCCGGACGACTGCGCGTCCACCGGTGTTGCTCTCGCGAGCCTCGTCGGCGAGGAACTCCTCCGCGTTGTCGGCGTAGTATCGCGGGATGTCGATGGCGTACTGCAGTTCGCCCTTCGCGTCCGCGAATCGCTTTCCCATCTCGCGAGAGATCACCTCGGCGATCTCCTCGCGTCGTTCTTCGACGAGTGCGGCGAAGTTGCGAAGGACCTGCGTGCGCTCGGCCAGGCTCCAGGTGCGCCATTCGCGGTACGCGGAGTCTGCCCGGTCGAGTGCGTCGGTGATGTGCGCGTCGGTGCTGTAGTCCCAGTGCGCGTCTGCCTGTCCGGTTGCGGGGTTGATGACGGTGATGGTCGACATCGAGGTGTCTCCTAGTTCGAGATGGTGAGGGGATATGGGAGTGGGGTCAGTCGTCGGCCGCGCGGAGCGGGGCGAGGGCGATCCTCTGGCCGCCGTCCGCGACGATTCCTTCGCCGCTGATGAAGCTGGCACCGGGACCGACCAGGAACGAGATGACCTCGGCGATCTCCTCTGGCTCGGCCGGTCGGCCGAGAAGGTTGGTGGAAATCTTCTTCCCGGCCAGGCCGAGTTCGTCGAAGAACGGATCCGACATCGGGCTTCGGACCCACCCGGGAAGGACCGCGTTGACACGGACACCTCGGCCGGCGAGCTCCATGGCTGCGTACTGTGTGAATCCGAGGAGTCCCGATTTGGTGACGCCGTACGGCGCGACCCAGGGTTCAGCTTGAAGGGCGTTGATCGAGACGACGTTGACGACAGCGCCACCGGCGCGCTCCAGGGCGGGGATCGCGGCCGAGAGGGCTCGGATGGGACCCATGAGATTGATCTGGATGGTGCTCAGCCAGTCGTTCTCGTCGAGCTCTTCGAGCGGCTTCACCGGTCCGATGACTCCGTGCGCGTTGACGAGGGCGTCGAGTCGACCGAAGCGGTCCTCGACCTCCTGAACGACTCTCGAGGCCTCTGTCTCGGAGCCCATGTCCGCCGGGATCGCCACGATTCCTTCGGCGAGCGTCGCGGTCTCGTCGAGCTTTGCACCGTCGCGACCGACGATGACCACCTGGTATCCCTCACGGGAGAGCTTGACTGCCGTCGCCCGTCCGACGCCGCTGCCGCCGCCGGTGACGAGCGCGACCCGTGTCGCGGTCATCGGATCGCGCCCGTCGAGATGGCGGCGCTGAGTTCGCCACCCAGCGCGCGAGCGCGGAAGATTCCGGCGTTCGCTTCGGCGAGCCGTGCGGCGTTCTCGAACGCGCGGTCGTCATCCTGGGCGCGACCTGCACGCGCGACCCGGTCGTCGAATCCGGGATCTGACATGACCGCCCGCGCCTTCTCGAAGAACCGCAGCGCCCAGTCCGCGTAGCTCCACCCCGTCGCTTCACCGAGCGTGGGCTGCGCGCAGACCGACCAGATCGCCTCGCGCAGGGCGGCGGCGAAGTGCATCAGCTCCAGACGGTGCTGGTCGGTTTCGCGTACGAACCCGAAGTACGTCTCGAGCAGCGAGTCCCGCTGCGCGGGGTTCAACTCGCCGTAGCCGTACAGCATGCCGAGGTCGAGGTAGGGGCTGGCGGGCGCGGCGTATTCGAGGTCGATGATCCAGGCGCCGTCCTCTGCCAGCAGGTAGTTCTGCAGCTGCAGGTCGTTGTGTGCCATGACATCCGGGATCTCTGCTGTCGACAGCGACAGCTCGATGGCGTCACATGCGACGACGAAGCGGGAGAAGTCCTCCGGAAGCGCGAGCCGCTCTTCTTCTGCAAGGGTGCGGTAACGGTCGATGTCATCGAAGATCGACCACGCTCCGCCCACCGTCGAGGTGTGGTGAGCGACGTTCAATGCACGAACGCACGCCTCGAGGGTGCCCAGCTGCTGCAGGATGGCGCGGTCGAGCGTGCGAGCGTTGAGGAACTGCGAGACGCAGTCGCCGCTCGGGAGCGTCGCGGCATACAGCCGAGGAGAGATCCCCGCTGTCTGCCACTCTCGGTGCGCGGCGAGACCCTGTGCTCGGTCGACGCCAAAACGGTCGACCTCGACACCGGCGATCCGCAGGACGAGATCGGTCGAAAGCGTCCGCAGGACGAAGTTCTGGTTCATCGCCCCCCCGTCAAGCACCCGCACGTCTACGGGGCCTCGGACCTCGGGGACATCGAGAGCGTCCAGCGTCTCGTGCACGCGCTGCCGCAGGGCGTCGCCGATGCCATCTTCGAAGCTGAGTGTGTACGTCATTGGTTCCTCGCTTGCCTCATGCCAGTTCCTAACTTTCGTTAGGTTGAGCCGCTCACGGATCTTCGGCGATCTCGTCTCTATCTTGCACGTGCTTTGTGTCGGATGTGTAAATTGCCGCTCAAACCCTTGATCATCGCTGATCACTGGCCCATACTCACTATACCTAACGATTGTTAGCTTGGCGATACCAAGGAAGGTACCATGCCCCATACAACCCGATCCGGGCAGCTTGCTCGAAAACTCAATCTCCGTGAGACCGCATCTCTCGCGTTCTCCACGGTCGGCGCGACTGCGGGCATCTACAGCCTGTTCAACTTCGCCATCTCCACTTCCGGTCCCGCGATGTTCTGGGGCTGGCTGCTCGTCGCCATCGGCGTGCTCGCGATGTGTCTTCTCTGGGCGGAACTCGCCTCGAGAATGCCTCTCGCCGGTGCCTTCTATCACTGGGGCGCCAGCGTCGCCGGCACCCGGCTCGGGTGGTGGATCGGGTGGCTGTACCTGTTCGCGCAGTGCTGGGCGCTCACCGGGTGGTACTTCCTCGTGCCCCTCACCGTCGGCCCCCTCCTCGGGATCGAGTTCTCGCCTCTGGAAGCGGCTCTGATCACACTGGGCATGATCGTTCTCGCCACCGTGGTCAACGCGTTCGGGATCGAACTGCTCGGGAAGATCATCTTCATCGGTGTCGTGTTCGAGCTCATCATCGCGGTGGGCCTGACGGCATGGCTCTTCATCGCGAGCGAGCACCAGCCCCTCACGATCTTCTTCGACTTGGGCCACGCGGAGTCCTTCACCGACTGGATACCCATGCTTCTCCTCGGCGGTATCTTCATGCCCCTCTGGGTGATGTTCACCTTCGAATCGGCAGGCGCCGTCGGCGAGGAGACGAAGGACGCGCGTCGGGTCGCCCCGAAGGCCGTGCTCATCGCCTTCGGCATGACCGTCCTCATCGGGGTCTTCTTCCTCGTCGTCGTAATCCTCGCCATCCCTGATGTCGACACGATCATCGACAGCCCGACAGCCCTCACGGACATCATGGACGCATGGCTGCCTTCCTGGGCCGCGAAGGTGTACCTCGTTCTCCTCCTCGTGATCGAGATCCTCGGCTGCAATGCCTTCTTCACGGCTGTCTCCCGCCAGCTGTTCGGAATGGCCCGCGCGAATCAGCTGCCCGGCGGCTCCGTGCTCGCTCGCACCTTCCGCGGCACTCCCACCGTGTCGATCATCACGGTCGGCATCCTCACCGCCATCCCGCTGCTCATCGCGCAGACGATCTCGGCGTTGGCGGCGGGGGCGACGTCAGCGATCTACGTCGCGTACTTCCTTCTCATCGCTGCCCTGTTCGTCGCTCGCCTAAAAGGGTGGCCGCGTCGACGGATCACGGGCGGCTTCAACCTGGGGCGCTGGGGCATGCCCGTCAACATCGTCGCTCTGATCTCCGCCGCGGGTGCTCTCATCGCGCTGCAATGGCCATCCGACCTCACCAACCCCGTCTTCGCCGGGCTGCGCGTCTCGTACTGGCTGTTCATCATCCCCGTTGTCGTCGGCCTCGTTCCCTTCGTCTGGTGGCTGCGTCGCCGCCGGGTCGAAGGTGACCCCGTCGACCCGGAGATTCTCGCTGATGAGATGGAGGCCCGTACCGATAGTGATGCGCCGCTGGGCGCGGACGCGCAGTCCTCGCTGGAGCAGGTACGCGAGAACTGAGCCCTGCGAGTCGGCGCGACCTCCTGGGGCCGCGCCGGCTCGCAATTCGCACGGTCAGCCGCTCGGGTCGCATAAGAGAAGAGCCGGAGTCACATCGGGACTCCGGCTCTTCTCTCATGTGCGGCGGGGGTTACACGAGGTCGACGCTCTCAAGTGTGATGGACAGCGGCGCGTGCTCACGCCACGAGGCAGAGAGATCTTCTAGGCCACTGCGCACCCGGAGCGGCGTGACGCTGATCCGATCTGATAGCACGACGTGGAAGTCGGTCCCCTCTTCGACGAGAGCGGTCGGCTCGGCGATCCACGGCCTCGAGACGGTGATGGTGTCGCCGTCACGGGATGTGGTGTTTCCGGTGGTCGTCCAGTCGCGCCGCCCCAGGCGCGCGTACGCCGCATCGACACCACGTTCGAGCGTGGACGGCAGGTTCACGTTCAGGATGACGCCGTCGAGGCTTGCTGAAGCGGCGAGAACCCGCTTTGCGAGGTCCGCAACGAAGCGCGCGTGGGGGAACTCCGTGGGCGCCTGCGCGAGAAACGACTCCGGCAGATGACCACTGGCCTGCGAAGCCGCAATCGCGGGCTTGCCCAGCAAGGCTCCCTCGATGGCGGCGGCAACCGTGCCGGAGTAGAAGACGTCCTCGCCGAGGTTCGGCCCGAGGTTCATTCCCGACACCACCGCGTCGAACTCCGGCAGATCGGCGGTGAAGTAGGCCATGCGCACACAGTCCGCCGGCGTTCCCGAGCACGACCACATCTCCCCGACCTCGTCGGAGCGCTCGAGTCGGAGGGTGAGCTCGGAGCGGATGTTGATCCGATGGCCCATGGCGCTGCGGTTGCCGTCAGGAGCGACGACGAGCACCTGCAGTCCTGCGTCGGCCAGCGCTTGTCTGGTCGCAAGAAGTCCCGGCGATGAGATGCCGTCGTCGTTGGTGAGGAGCACCCGCGCCATCAGGCGTTGACCTTGCGCGAGGGAGCGTCGGGCAGCAGGTCGTCGACGAAGTCGAATCGTGTGGACTCGCCATGCAGGACCCAGTCAGCGGCGATCTGTCCGATGGCCGGCGACACGGTGAGGCCGACGCCTCCGAGACCGCCGACCGTGACGATGCGCCTGTCCTGCTCGTGTGGACCGACGATGAAGGCGCCGTCGAGGCTGTGCGGGTAGATTCCCGCCCAGCCGGCCTCCATGCTCGCATCTTCCCACTCGGGGAAGCGGTCGATGAGCGCCTCGGCGACCTCTTCGATGTACTGCTCGGACACCTTCCGCGCGTACGCCTCCGGGTCAGCCTGCTCTCCCGAGGACTCGTACGAGTGCAAACCGGTGAGGAACCGACCCGGACCTTCCGGTCGGATGTACACGGCGTCTTCACCAGAACCGGGGAAGTACGTCTGGACGGCGGGAACCTTCACGTCGGCCAGCTCCGGCACGTGCACGACGGCGACCTCGTGCCGCTGGTTGTTGATGCCGACGGGGGCGCCGAGCAGGTCTCCCACCTTCGAGAGCCACGCACCGGCCGCGTTCACCACGACGTCAGCGTCCACCGACCCGGAGGACGTCTTGAGTGTGATGCGGGCACCGCTCGTATCGGCCCCGAGGACCGCGGTGTTGCCGGCGAAGGTCACACCGTGGCGCTTACCCAGCTCGAGGAACGCCGCGCACAGTTCCGGCCCGTCGATGAAACCGTCCTCGGGGCCGTACATCGCCCCGAACACGTCGTCGATCCGCATCCCTGGCACGAGCTCCGCAACCTGCGCCGCGTCGATGAGAGTGGTGTCGGGATAATCACCGCTCTGGATCGTGGACACGGCGCGCTCCCATTGGGCGGCTGTCCGAGCAAGACGCATGTATCCGGTGCGCGTGACGGCGAAGCTCGTCTCCCGCTCGAACTCGGCGAACTCGCGGCCGCTCTCCACGCGAAGCGCGAGGTCGACCGGGTTGAAGGTCTGACGGTTGAAGATGCCGGCGGAGAGGCCGGATGAGGCCGCCGCGATGGAGTCCTTCTCGATGACGTGCACGGATGCTCCGCCGCGAGCGGCGTAGTACGCGGTGCTGAGACCGGCCACTCCGCCACCGATGACCACGACGCGAAGCTGTGGGGTGGTGTCGCTCATTAGTTCTCCTTGGTGATCTCGTCGACGCCGTCGCGCAGTGCGGCGGCCAGTGCGTCTATGTCTGCCTCGGTGTGCATGGCGCTCAAGAGAATGAGACCACGTCCGGAGACGAGTGAGCCCTTGTCGAGCAGCCCCTCGCTGAGGCGGCTCATCGTCGCCCGGTCGCTCGTGTCCGCGTCGGCGTATGCCCGGATGGTCTTGTCCACGCCCCAGAACATCTGCAGGACAGAGCCGATCTGGTTCACGCTGAGGGGGGCGCCGGTCTCATCGGCGATGGCACGGATCTGCTGTGCGAGGCGAGAGCCGAGGTGGTCGAGCCGTGGGTACATCTCCGTGCGGTCGTTCTGCAGGATGTCCAGCGCAGCGAGGCTGGCTTCGACCGAGATCGGGTTGCCACTGTAGGTGCCGGCGGGCAGCATCGGCCCATTGATGATCGGATCCATCGCCTCGAGTGTGCCCGCGACCGCGGCGAGTGGGAAGCCGTTCGCGATGGCCTTGGCGTAGACGGCGAGATCCGGGCTGACGCCGAGGATCTCGGCCGCACCGCCGAGTGCGAGCCGGAATCCTGACAGCACCTCGTCGAAGATCAGCCGCGCCCCGTCTCGCGCCGTGATGCTGCGAAGTTCGGCAGCGAACTCTGCGTCCGGCATGAGCGTGCCGAAGTTCATGGGGATCGGCTCGACGATGACGCCCGCGATCTCGCCGCGGTGGTCGGAGAAGACCTGCCGGAGTTCGTCGACGTCGTTCCAGCGGATCACGATGACATCGGCGGAACTCGCCTGTCCGCGCACACTGTGCTGGCCGGGTACCGGGAAGTCGGCGGTTCGCGTCGCGTCGTTCATCTGGGTGTTCGCGAACAGGGGGTCGATCCACCCGTGGTAATGACCTTCGAACTTGACGATGAGGCGGCGGCCGGTCCCTGCCCTCGCCAGTCGGAGAGCGAGGTGTGTCGCTTCGCTCCCGGTGTTGGAGAAAGCGACCGTCTCTGCGTGGGGAAGGACACGGCAGAGAGTCTCGGCGAGCTCGAACTCCTGCTCGGTCGTGCCGTACAGCGCACCCTGCCGCATCCGCGTCTGCACGCGGTCGAGGATCTCTGGTCGGCTGTGGCCGAGGAGGATCGGCCCCATGCCGAGGACGAAGTCGGCGTACTCGCGGCCATCGACGTCGACAACGCGCGCATCATGGGCGGAACGGAGCACGAGCGGGCGCGCCCTGAGCCGAGCGGCTGACGAGACCCCTCTGGCGAGGAAGCGAGATCGTGCCGGGGCTGTGTTAGACACCGGATGCGCTACGGGCGTTGACATTGTTGTCCTTACTGACGCGGTTTCTATGAGGCTAACGTCTGTTAGCCTCATACGTCAATCACCTCTGCCTTCGACAAGCGACCCGTACACTGATGAGGCGCAGCCCACCTTTGCGCGCGAGGAGAGTTCGATGGCCGAGGCAAGTCCGAGTTCCCGCGAGTCGCTTCTGCGACTCGTGCTACGGGTCCAAGAACGACAGAACGCGGCAGATGCCCCGTCCCCCGCCAAAGCGAAGATCCTGGCCACGGCGATGTCCCTGTTCACAAAGACCGGATTCGCGGGCACCTCGATGAGAGATATCGCCTCGGATGTCGGCATCAAGGCTGCCAGCCTGTACTCACACTTCCCGGACGGTAAGACGCAGATCCTGGCCGTAGGACTCCGCAGCATCCTCGACCAGTTCCACGCCTTCGTCATCGAGGACATCCGTTACGACCTGTCGGCCGTGGATCAACTTCACGCCGTTCTCGCCAGGCATGTCCGATGGCAGATCGACTTCGGTGAGACCGCGGTCGCGTGGGACGCGGCCATAAATCAGTTCGGCGTCGCCGGCGCGCTGCCGGACGGCGTGCTCGAGCACATCCGCGACGAGCAGGCCCTCTACCTGAACTTCATCCGCGCACTCGTCATCGAGGTCAACGCAGGGCAATCCTCGTCAGAGGACGTATCGTCTGCCGTGATGCTGCTGTGCAACAGTGCGCATCGTTTCCTGCCCGGAGAGCTTCGCTCGTCGACCCAGGTCCCCAGCGCGCAACGCGATGCGGTCATGGTCACGGTGTGGAATCTGACCCGGGCCCTCCTGGCCATCTCCTGATAGCGTTCGTCGTTACTAACGAACGTTAGCAACGACGAAGTCAGGGGTGAAGGAAGTTCAGGCTGGACCAAAGATCGCCATGGTCACCGGAGGAGGCTCCGGGATCGGGCTAGCGACCGCGCGGAGGCTCGCACAGGCGGGTTCCTCGGTGACAGTGATCGACCGAGATCCGGCGGCGGCGGAGGCTGCGGCACGCGATATCGGCTGACGATTCGCCGTCGCCGATGTGTCTGATGAGGCGGAGATGAAGGATGCCGTCCGCGATGCCGCCGGCGCCGCTCGACGCATCGACGTCCTCATCAACAACGCCGGCATCGCTTTGCCGCTCACCGACATCGTCGACACCACTGCCTCCCATTTCGAGACGCATCAGCGGGTGAATGCCTGGGGAGTCATCAACGGAATGAAGGCTGCCCGGGAGTTCATGGGCCGCGGCGGCGCCATCGTCAACACCTCGTCGATACTCGGGGTCATCGGGACGCCCGGCTACGCCTCGTACAGCACTTCCAAGCATGCCGTGATCGCAGCGACAAAGATCGCCGCTCTCGAGTTCGGCGGTGCCGGCATCCGCGTCAACGCCGTTGCACCGATAATTGGCGACACGCCGAAGAGTTCGTCAATCGTTCCCTGTTCCATGCGCTCTCCAAGGCAGCGAAGAGCATCCCCGCTCGGGTGCGGGGAATCACGGGTCTGGCGGGCGACGGCGTCGCTCTGTATAACGGAGTTTTCGCCACGGGGCGCGAGAAGCCCGTTCTTTTCATCAATGCGTATGAGTCAGACTCCGACATCAGCGAGCATCGTGGCTTCAACAACCTCTTGCTGGGCATCCACGGGCATTTCAGAAACCCTCGTGCTCACTCCAATCGCATCAACGCCGCCGAAGCAATGCCGGACTTCTTCGATGCATTCGCCCTGTTCTCATACGTCCACCGTCGATTGGATGGCGCTTCTCTGACCCCTCTGAAATAGCGGCAAGCAAGGGATCGCACTGTGAGGCGAATAGCGGCCGGATCTGGCCTTTACAGTTTCAGTTTGTCCGAAGTGACCATGGAACGCCGTCCTGTCCGATTCACGGAAATCAGCGGAAGACTCAGTCCGAACAATGGGGCAATTGCTGGTCATAGTCCGGGATAGCTTTGGAAGTGACACCACATGAGTCCGACGCGGGTCGGCTCCTCCCCGGTGATCGATCAGGATCCCCGCTGCGCCTCATCCAGCGAGATGACGAGCTTCTGCGCCGAGACTCCGTCGCGGAGAGTGTCGATCGCGTGCTGGACCGCCGCAAGGCCGCGTCCGGCGACACGGGCTTGCGGATAGGGGCGGTGCTCCCCGGAGGCGAGCGCGGCGGGAAGGTAGCGGCCCCAGATGGCGGGGCCGACCGGCGAGGCGGCGATGGCGCTCCCCCAGATGAACGACGGCGTGATTCCACGGGAGCGACTCCGCACCTGCAGCAGCGCAGTGCGGGTTCCGAGCGTCAGGAAGAGGCGGATGCGGGCGAGGGAGAAGCCGCGCCGGCGTGGCTGGTCGTAGAACGAGACAGGCGGGCTCGCCATCGCGATCTTCGTGGCCCCCGTCGCGCGCGCGATCCGCAGCGAGGGCTCGGCGGACCCGACGGCGACGGCGAGGATGCCCGCCACTCGGGAGCCGCCGACCTCGGCGACGATCCGATCGACCGCTCGCGGGTCGCGGTAGTCGAACACGGCCTCCGCCCCGAGGCGCGTCATCAGGTCGTGATTCCTGGCGGAGGCCGTCGTGATGACCCGATAGCCTGCCGCGCGGGCGAGTTGGATCGCGTTGCCGCCGACCGACGTCGCTCCACCCCAGATCACGACGACCTCGTCGCGCGGCGGCGCGCCTCCGAGCCGAGAGAAGTCCAGCGCCAGCTGTCCCTCCTCGAACAGGCCGGCTGCGGCCGTCGACAGCGCGAGGGGCAGCACGACGCCGTCCTCGAACGACACGGCGGTCGGCAAGGCGGCAGTGAGGCCCGCCTCGACGACCACGATCTCCTGGAAGCCGCTCTCGGAGACAGCATCCCGCCCCTTCTCGAGGCCCATCGCGTAGGCGACGACCCGATCGCCGACGGCGAAGTCGTCCACGCCGGTCCCGGTGCCGATGACGACTCCCGCGACGTCCTCCCCGAGGATCACCGCGTACCGCAGCCAGCCGTACATCACGGCGCCGTTGGACTGGATGATCGCATCGAGCGGGTTCACCGCCACCGCGCGGACGGCGATCAGCAGCTGTCCGGGACCCGGCGTCGGCACCGGGGCCTGTCGGACGGTCAGATCCGCATAGGGAGAGTCGATCCACGCCGCCGAGTTCGAGTTCATCGTTCTGCATCCTTTTCCGCTGATGACATGTCGTGTCATCACTGTACACGTGATGACAGTTCGTGCCATCATGGGCGCATGCCTCGATGGTCACCGGACGCCGCGCTCCGACTGGAAGCCGCCGCGATGACCCTGTTTTCCGCCCAGGGCTACGGCGGCACCACGGTTCCGCAGATCGCCCAGGCGGCGGGACTCACCACGCGGACGTTCTTCCGACACTTCGCCGACAAGCGCGACGTGCTGTTCCTCCGAGATCGCGAGCTCCCCCGAGCCGTGAGCGACTTCATGGAGTCGGTTCCTCCCGAGAGCGGCGGGGCAGCCACGGTGCGCGCAGGTCTCGCCGCCGCGGGACGGGGCCTGCAGGACTGGCGAGAGCAGATCGCTCGTCGGCGGAGCATCATCCAGGGCGAGCCTGCGCTCCACGAGCGTGACCTGCTGCGGGGCCATCATCTCGCGCGCGCGATCGACGAGTCCCTGACGCAGCGCGGCATCGGGTCCGCGCAGGCGAAGACGTTGGCGGCCCTCGCCGTGACCTGCTTCGACCTCGCGATCGACAGGTGGCTGGACGGGCCCGCCGACACCCCGCTGGAGGATGCGCTGTCGTCGGTGTGGAACGACCTGCGACAGTGGATCGACGAGTGACCCGACGGATCGCGACGAGGACGTCCCGGCGTGCCTCTCGAACGGAAGTGTTTTCGCTAGCCTGACCACATGGACCAGGACCACCCGATGCTCTCGCTCGTCTACACCAGCTCCGCAGCACAGCGCCTCACCGAGGAAGAGCTCAGCGAGCTGCTGGAAAGCAGCAGGGCGGGCAACCGGTCGCGCGGCATCACGGGACTGCTCCTGCACCGCGATGGCGAGTTCGTGCAGATCCTCGAGGGCGACCGTGACGAGGTCGAGCACCTGATGGGGCGCATCGTGCAGGATCGCCGGCACCGCGACGTGCGCATCCTCCTCAAGGAGCCGCTGCACGAGCGCCGCTTCGCGCACTGGACCATGGGCTACGAGTCGCTCTCCGCCCTCGACGCGACTCCGGCGGAGGGATACCGCGACTCGTTCGACGACCTGAGGATGGGCGACCACGACATGATCGGTCGGGCGCTCATGGAACTCACCATGTGGTTCCGGGTGCGCGACGGGGAACAGCGCCGGGAGGCGTAGCGGACGCCTCCCGGCGCGTCGTCGGAGATCAGCCGACGGACATCAGCCGACGGAGATCAGCCGAGCCGTTTCCTCCGTCGCAGCACGAGCGCGCCCCCGACGACGAGCAGCAGCGCTCCGGCGAGTACGAACGGCACGGGGTCGGCTCCGGTGGCGGCGAGCGCTCCCGCCCGCGGGCGGGGAGCGGCGGCGACCGATCCGGATCCTGCCGCACCCGCGGCATCCGTTCCCGTGGACGGGTCGGCGCCGCCGCCCGATCCGGCCCCGGGATCCGTGCCGGGGCCCGGGTCCGTGCCGGGGTCCGTGCCGGCGTCGATGCATGCCGCGTACGCCTCGGGCGTGGGCGAGAAGCGGAACCAGTCGAACGTCGCGGGGAGCTCCGCCGCCGCCGTGGCGCCGCGGAAGGCGAACGGCCCGACGTGGGTGTACCGCGGGACGCCGGGAGACGTCTCCAGTCGCACCCGGTTCCCGAACGCCTCGAACGTCGAGCCGTCGTACGACACCGACGCCTCGATCTCGCGGCCGTCGCTGGTCAGCCGCAGCCAGACCTCGCCGACGTCGGTGCGCTGCTGACTGGTGAAGGCCGGGGAGCCCGCCCCCACCAGTTCGACGACCCGACCAGGCGTGGCCTTGCCCAGGTCGAACTTCAGATAGTTCGTGTCGCTGGCGTAGAGCAGCAGACCGGCCTGCTGGAAGTTCTGGGTGGGCGTGAGACCGACCTTGGTGGTCACCTGCCACGCCCCGGCGGGCAGCTCCTGCTGCAGCAGCGGTGCCGCCGACACCCCTCCCGTGTAGGTCGGCACGATCAGCGCGCCGTCGGAGACGGTGTGCCGCGCAGCATCCGCCCGCACCGTGCGATCCCACTGGTCGCCCAGCGCGCCGTCGAACTCGTCGGACCCCGGGGCGGCACAGGTGGCGAACAGCGGGTTCGCGGCATCCTCGGCGAACCCACCGAACGGGGGTTCGATGACCGTCTCCGCCCCGGCCTTCGCCCAGGCGATCGTGCCGCCGAGGCGGTCTCCGGATTCATAGAACAGATACGTCTCGCCGCCGTCGGTCACGACCTCCGGCGATGCCACCCGGCCGGTGTCGGTGCCGAGTCCGCTGGACTCGTGCAGCAGGATCGGCGTCTCCCCCACGTCGCGCAGCGTCGGGTCGATCGTGCGCGCATAGGACTTGCCGCTCGACGCGTGGTACAGCACGTAGAGCTGGCCGTCGTGCTCCCAGAGGTTGGGTCCGGAGACGTTCGCCCCCTCCTCCTCGCCCGGCTCGACGACCGGCACGGGGTCGACGACCCAGGTGCGCCCGTCGACGGACTCCGCGAGCCGGATGCGACGGATGCCGGTGAGACCGCCCGCGATCGGGGTGTCGTCGTTGGCCATGTAGAACATCGCGTAGTTGTACGGCGAGTCGGGATCGGGGTGGTCGAAGACCCGCGCGTACGAGCTCTCGGTGATCCTGCGCGTGCCCGGCACGTCGCCCATCGCGTTCGTGACGGCGATGTCGCCGTACTCGAACGTCACCCCGTCGGCGCTCGTCGCGAAGCGCGTCACCGAGTTGTTGCCGTGGAAGTAGAGGAACATCTTGCCCTCGTCGGCGTTCCAGAACGCGTCGGGGCTGGACACGTGCGGCACCGGTCCGTAGTGCGGCGGCCAGTCGTTCGTGATGACGGGCCCCGCGGCGTACTCGGTCCACGGACCCTCGAGGCTGTCGGCGTACATCAGCACGATCCCGCCGGGGTCGTCGTGCGGCGCGAGGTAGAGGTACCACTCGCCGAGCGGGTCCGCGAAGTGCTCCCCGGCGTGGAAGACGCTGGGGAAGATGTACTCGTCGGTCGGGTTGTAGACCATGTCGAACTTGTCGGTGATGATCCCCTGGTAGCCGAAGACCGGCCAATCGGCGGGCGGGGGTGCCACCTCAGCGGCGACTCCGCCTCCCGATCCGACGGGTGCCGCCTGCGCGGGCAGGGCGCCTCCCGCCGCCATGACCGCGGCGACGGCGACGGCGGCGAGCGACAGTGCGCGTCGCTGCGCACGTCTGGCTGTCGTTCTCATTGCTTCTCCTTCGGTGGATCCTGCGATGGATGCCCTGGCGAGGGCGCGACGAACAGTGCCCGGTCGGAACCGGGCGTGACGCGAGTGAGGGCGCTCCGGGTCAGCCCTTCAGACCGGTGTGGGCGAGTCCCTGCACGAACTGCTTCTGCGCGAACAGGAAGACGACCAGCACGGGCACGACCGTGAGCGTCGTGGCGGCGAGCTGCACGTTCCACATCGGCCCGCCGTAGGCGTCGACGTACTGCGTCAGCGCCTGCGGCAGCGTGAACATGTCCTTGCTCGACAGGTACACGATCGGTTCGAGGTACAGGTTCCAGGACTTCAGGAACGTGAAGATCGCGACCGCGGCGAGCGCGGGCCGGGCCAGCGGGAAGGCGATGCGCCAGAAGATGCCCCAGCGCCCGAGGCCGTCCATGCGCCCAGCCTCCTCCAGCTCCGTCGGCAGCCCGAGGAAGAACTGGCGCATGATGAACACCGCGAGCACCGCCGGCGCCCCGAGCACGGGGATGACGATCAGCGGCCAGTGCGTGTTGATCAGCCCCAGGGAGTTCACGAAGCGGAACAGCGGGACGATCGTCACCTCACTGGGCACCAGCAGCCCCACGAGCACCACGAGGAAGAGCGCGTTCGCGCCGGGGAAGCGGATGCGCGCGAACGCGTACCCGGCCATGGCGGCGACGAGCATCGTGCCCACCGTGACGAGCGCGGCGATGTAGAGGCTGTTCCAGTACTGCTGCGCGAACGGCTGCAGGCGGAACACCTCGCCGTACGCGTCTGCCGACGGGTTGGCCGGCCACAGGGTCGGGACCTTCTGGAGGATCTCGCTCATCGGCTTGAAGCTGCTCGTGATCATCCACAGCGTCGGGAAGACGAAGGGGATGCTGAGCACGGCCATCAGCGCGATGAGGCCTCCCGCGAACCAGCGCCGGCGGCGGGTGGCGGCGCCCGGCCGCTCGCGACGCTCCGGGGATCCGTTCGTGACGGCACGGGTGCTGAGGGACTCCGGCCGGTCGATGACGTCAGTTCTCATTGAAGACCCACCTCTTCCTGGTCTGCCATTGCACGAGCGTCAGCACGAGCACGATGAGGAACATCAGCACGGCGATGGCGCTCGCGTAGCCGAAGTCGTTGAAGCGGAACGCCTGCTGGTACAGGTAGTAGACGAGCACGGTCGTGGAGTTGCCCGGCCCGCCTCCGGTGAGCACCGCGATCTGCGCGAACACCTCGAGCGAGCCGACGATGGTGAGGATCATCACGAGCAGGATGGTCGGGCTGATCATCGGCAGCGTGATCGAGCGGAAGCGACGCCAGGCGCCAGCCCCGTCGATCCGTGCGGCCTCCCCGATCTCCTCCGGCACGCCCTGGAGCGCGGCCAGGAAGAGGATCATGTTGAGGCCGACGTTCTTGAACACCTGCACCACGATCACGGCGAGCATCGCCGTGACGTCGTTGCGCAGCCAGTTCGGCCCCTCGATTCCCACGGTGGCGAGGAAGCCGTTGATGCCGCCGTCGGACTGCAGCAGGAAGCTCCAGACGATGGTCCACGCGACGAGCGAGACGACGACCGGCGAGAAGAAGAACGTGCGGAAGGTCGTCGTCCCCGGCAGCTTCTGGTTGAGAAGCACCGCGAGGAAGAGGGCGAGCGTGACGTTGAGCACGACCAGCCCGATCGAGAACCACAGGCTCGCGAGCAGCGAGTCCCTGAGTCCGGGGTCGGCCAGCATCCGCTCGTAGTTGTCGGTTCCCGAGAACACGAAGGTGTTGGCGAGCACGTTCCAGTCGTGCAGCGAGAACCAGAGCACGGCGACGAGCGGGACGATGACGAAGGCGACGGCGCCGAGCACTACGGGGGCGACCATCGTGTACCCGACGATCCAGTCCTGCCGCGTCGCCGCGGAGCGGCGGGGGCGTGCGGGACGCCCCTTCCGCTCCGCGGTGTCGGCCGCCGCGAGGACGGCGGAGGATGTCATGCGATCAGCCCTCCAGAAGCGGAGCGATCGTCTCGCAGGTGCTGCCGAGCACGGACTCCACGTCGGCGTCCGCGGTCCACAGGGCGTCGAGCTGCGCACGCACCGTGTCCTGGATCTTGGCGAAGTTCGGGTGCGCCGGCTTGGTGACGGCATCCTGGATGCCGTCGACGACCACGGCCTGCAGCTGCTCCTCGGTGAGGCGCGGGTTGCCGGCGGCGAGGGTCTCGGCGTTCAGCAGCGACTCACGGGGCGGCGGGAAGTAGGCGGCGAGCTTCTCGGCGTTCTCCGGCGCCGTGAAGAAGGCGAGGAAATCGGCGGCCACGCCGGGGTTCTCCGCGTTCGCGAACACGCCGATGCCGGCCTGTCCGATCACGTTCTGGCGCCCCTCCGGGCCGTCGGGCAGCGGCACGACGTCCCAGCCGAACGAGTCGTCGAGGGCCGACGCGCGGCTGATCTGCGTGATCGTCATCGCGGCGTCCCCGGCGAAGAAGTCGGCGGTGACTCCGGGCTCGGGCATCGCGCCGTCGACGAAGATCGCGTCGTGGATCCACGTCATCGCGTCGACCATCTCGGGGTCGGTCAGCGTGCAGCTGGCGCCGTCCTCGCTCCACGGCGAGGCGCCGAACG
Organism: Microbacterium sp. LS_15; assembly: GCF_041954735.1. Taxonomy (NCBI): domain Bacteria; kingdom Bacillati; phylum Actinomycetota; class Actinomycetes; order Micrococcales; family Microbacteriaceae; genus Microbacterium; species Microbacterium sp. LS_15. Next base: position 192,028 of record NZ_JAVAYD010000002.1, read on the forward strand.
ACGACCAGATGGTGGCGAGGTTCTCCCACACCTTATAGTCGAAGTCGCGCACGACGAGACCCTGTTTGCCCGAGGTCGCGGCGGAGGCGGCGGAGATGTCGCGGGCCGCATCGAACGTCCAGTCGCCCGAGGCCACGAGGTCGGCCGGGTTCGGCTGACCGGCCGCGGCGATCTGGTCGGTGTTCACGAACACGGCGAACGGGCTATTCGAGAACGGGTACGCGAAGAGCTTGTCGTCCTGCTGCCAGAGCGCGAGCGAGGAGTCGAGCAGGTCGTCGTACTCGTACCCCTCGTGGTCCTGCAGCGTGCCGGTGATGTCGTAGAGGGCACCCGACGACACGAACTCCGGGGCGTAGCTCTCGAGGATCCAGCCGAGGTCGGGGGCGTTGCCTCCCGCGAGCTGGGTCGTGAGCGTCGTCGTGTAGTCGTCGAACGGGATCGGCTCGAAGGTGACCTTCGAGACCAGCTCCGGGTTCTCGGCGACGTACTCGTCGGCGATCTCCTGGAACAGGCCGAGCTGCGTCTCGTCGGCCGTCCAGACCGTCATGCGGAGCTCGACGGGCTCGTCGGGGGTGGCGGTGCCCTCGGGGCTCCCGCTGCATCCGGCGAGCACGAGGGCGACGGCGGCGATGCCGGCCCCGGCCGTCATCGGCAGACGCCGACGACGCGATGCGGATGTGCTCATGGTTGTCTTCTCCTTGCTGTGCTGTGATTCGGGTGGGTAGTAGGTGGGGTGGTCAGTAGGCGTAGACGCGGCCCTCCGGCCAGTGCAGCTCGACGCCCGCGGCCTCCAGCTCGCGCTGGTAGTCGGAGCGGATGCCGACGTCGCCGTGCACCTCGTGCGGAGTGGTGTCCGTCGCGGCGCAGTAGGCGGCGAGGTGACCGGCCGCCTCGCCGACGTTCCACTCCACGGGGTGCAGCCGGTAGCAGCCGTTCGTGATGTGCGTCGTGCCGATGTTCTTGTTCGCGGCGAGCAGGTTGGCGGTGCGCTGCGGGATGAGCGCGCCGAGCGGGATCTCGAAGGGCGTGGAGGCCACGTCGATGTAGGTGTCGCCGCCCGTGGAGGGGTGCAGGTCGATGCGGTACATGCCGACGCCGACCGACTCCTCGTACCTGGTCGCTCCGTCGTCTCCGCGTACGTCGTACGAGACGTCGTTCTCGGTGACCGTGGTGAGCGCCCTGATGCGCCGCGACTCGCGGTGGTACGGGGCCTGTGCGAGCCCGTCGTCCGACCCCATCACGTCGGGGCGCAGCCGCAGACCGGGGTATCCGGTGCCGCCGTCGGCGCGCGGCGCCTCGGTCTGCATCCAGTACATCATCGACAGCGAGAGCTGCCTGGCGCGCCGGTAGTGCTCGAGCTCCTCGTCGCGCGACACGTCGAGCACCGGGGCGAGGAAGTAGTCGATGCTGGGCCAGTTCACGAGGCAGATGTCGCTGTCGTAGAAGCCGGCCGCGAACTGGTCGCGCGCGGCGATGCGGCGGAACGTCCACAGGTTCGCGTCACCCGCGTTGCGCGACTGGTCGGCGTCGACCTCGGCGACGTCGTCGCCCGGGTTGGGGTCGAATGCGCGCGTGCCCATCTCGAGGGTGCGGGGGTTCGGGGCCTCCCACGACAGCATCCGGCTGCCCTGCCAGGCCTCGGGCAGATAGTCGCGCCAGAAGTCGTAGTCGGCCGGGCGCTCGATCGTGTGGTCGCCGTCGACGTGCTCGATCGCGAAGCACACGCTGAGCGCCTGCACGTTGTCGGGCTGGGCCTCGTCGGGGGCGCTGGGCTCGCCGGTCTCGGCGCGCGACTCGAAGCCGGTCACGTACTCGGTGCCCGACAGCGGCAGCAGCTCGCCCGTCTCGGTCGCGTCGAGCACGTACTGCGCGGTGACCGAGACGGTCTCGCCGTCGACCTCGGACTGCAGCGTGACGCGGGTGATGCGGTCTCCGTCGACGTCGGCCGCGACGGGACGCACGCGCTCCAGCAGACGGATGCGGCCCGTCGACCGGTGCGGGGCGAGCATCTCCTCCAGCACTCCGACCGCGATCCGCGGCTCGTGGCACAGCTTCGACACCCAGCCCGCACCGGGGTTGAGGTCGGCGCGGCCCGTCGCGGCCTCCGTCAGCGGATAGCGGCGACGGTAGACCTCGCGGATGCCGTCGCGCAGCTGCCGGTAGCGGGCGGTGATGCCGAACTCCTCCACCCAGGGGTGCTCGTCGGGCGGCACCGCCTGCGAGGTGAGCTGGCCGCCGATCCACGGGTACTCCTCGGTGAGGATCACGTGGGCACCTCGGTCGGCGGCGGCGAGGGCGGCGGCCACGCCACCGAGTCCGGCGCCCACGACGAGGATGTCGGTGGTCAGTTCTCGCGTTGTCACGAAGGGTTCCTTTCGAAGGGTCGGGTGAGGGAGGGGGCCAGCGCGACGGTGTCGCCCTCGACGTCCGGGCAGTCGATGATCTGGTGGTAGTCGGCGTCCGTGAGCCGCAGGGCGGCGGACGGGCGGACCGAGGCGCGGCGGGTCGGCTCGGCATCCTGATGGACGATCCGCGAGAGCAGCACGAGGGCGCGGGCGCCCATCTCCTCGCGAGGGACGGAGAAACCCGACCACCGGCGCCCGCGGCGGAGCGGCAGGTGCGGCTGACCGAGCAGCACGACCGACAGATCGCGCGGAACGGCGAGCCCCCTCGCCTCGAGCGCGTCGGCGATCTCGTCCGGGTCGTTCTCGGGAGCGAGCAGCAGGGCGGTGATGCCGCGCTCGACGATCTCGTCGGTGCCGCGGGCGCCGTCGCGCAGGTCGAGGAAGCGGGGCGCGAGCCCCTTGGCCTTCATCGCGTCTCGGTAGCCGTCGACGCGATCGCGCGTTGACTGGTCGTCGCTGCGCGCGCCCGCATAGGCGATCTGGGTGTGCCCGAGAGCGACGAGCCGATCGACCTGGCGCGCGGTGGCCGTGACGTAGTCGGCGCCGACGTACGGCAGCAGGTGCTTGTCGGTCTCGCGCTTGCCGATGAAGACGAACGGATAGTTCGTGTCGAGCAGGTGCTGCAGCTCTTCGCGGTCCTCCTGCTGCCCGAGCAGCAGGCATCCGTCGGCGATGCCCAGCCGCTGCCACCCGTCGCCCGCGAGCCGGCGTCGTCCGTCGACCACCCGCGCCGAGGTGAACAGCAGCATGTCGACGCCGAGCTGCTCGGCCGCCTCCTCGATGCCGTTCAGGAAGGCGCCGTAGAAGTCACGGCCTCCGCGCGGGAACGTCTTCTCGTAGGTGAAGACGCCGAGCAGCTGATTCTTGCCGCCGGCGAGGCGCTGCGCGACCGGGTTGGCCGAGTAGCCCGTGATGCGGAGCGCCTCGAGCACCCGGTTGCGCGTGGCCTCCGAGATGCGCACGCCCTTCGGCGTGTGCCCGCTCAGCACGATGCTGACGGTCGCCTGGCTGACGCCGGCGAGAGCGGCGACATCGGCCTGCGTCGAGCGGTGGTGCGGCATCGATCCTCCTTGATCGCCTGCGGGGTGTTCCCTCACTCTGGCGACAGAGGACCGAGATGGTCAACGTGATAATACGCATTATTAGCGCGGACGCCGGGGGCGCCCGCCCGTGGCGCGTCAGGCGGCGAGCGCGAGCCACGCCCTCGGACTGCATCCGAGTCGCTGAGAGAACGCGCGGGAGAACGCCGACGCGCTCGCGTAGCCGAGCTCCGCGGCGATCGTGCCGACCGGGGTGCCCGCGCGCAGCTGCTCCTGCGCGATCGTGAGGCGCCACTCCGTGAGGTAGTCGGCGGGTGTGGTGCCCACCACGTCTTTGAAGCGGGCGGCGAAGGCGCTCCGCGACATGGCAGCGGTGCGGGCGAGGGCGAGCAGCGTCCACGGCTCGCCCGGCGCCTCGTGCACGGCCGACAGCGCGCGTGCCAACCCCTCGTCGGAGAGCCCGGAGAGCAGTCCGGGCGGCAGCGCGAGTCGCTGGGGGTTGTCGAGCATCCACCGCAGCAGCTGGATGAGAACGACCTCGAACAGCCGGTCGATGAGGATCGGATGCCCGCAGCGCGCATCGTCGACCTCCGCGAAGAGCAGGTCGAGCGCCGGTCGCAGCGTCGTGACCTCGGCGAGGGGCAGAACGACGACCGACGGCAGCGCCCGCACGAGCGGATGCTGTGCACCGCCGGCGAGCTCGACGGTCGCGCACGCGAAGTCGGACTCCTCGGTCGGCGCGCCGACGAAGACGTGCTCGGTCGGCCGAGGGAAGAACAGCAGACTCGGCTCGGTCACGGCGATCCGGTCGGATGAGCCGCCTGGTCGCCTGACCTCCATCTCCATCTCCCCCTCCCGCAGGACGTGAAGGAACCCGCGTCCGGCCTCGGCGGGGAACGCGGTGACCCCGCACAACGGCCCGCTGTGGAAGAGGCGTGTGCGCACCCGGAATCGCGCGAGCAGGGGCGAGAGGCGATCGACGGGGGGCATGGGCTCAGTATCTGGACTATCTGTCAATTAGTCAAGACGGAATGGTGCGTATCGTCCACGGTCGATCGGAAGGATGGAGTCATCGCCACCCGCGTGAGGGTGGCCCGATCAAGGAGTAGAACCATGGCCAACGTCCCTCTCATCGACCGCAACGACACCATCGGCACCGTCAGGGAGCACCTCGACGAGATCTCGGGCGCCTTCGGCACCGTGCCGGCGATGTTCCGCGCGGTGGCCAACTCGCCCGCCGCACTCGCGAGCATGTGGGGCTCCTTCGGCGCGTTCGGCGGCGGGACCCTCGGTGCGGCCCTCGGCGAGCAGATCGCCGTCGCGGTCGCCGATCGCAACTCGTGCGAGTACTGCCTGGCCGCCCACACCGCGCTCGGGAAGAAGGCGGGACTCACGCGCGACGCCCTCGCCGCCGCACAGCACGGCGAGTCGGACGATCCGAAGACCGCTGCGCTCCTCGCGTTCGCGCTCGCGCTCGTGAACGACCGGGGCCAGCTGTCTCCGGCCGACGTGCAGGCGGTCCGCGACCAGGGCTGGACCGACGAGCAGATCGTCGAGACCATCGGCCAGGTCGCGCTCAACCTCTTCACGAACTACGTGAGCATCGCCCTCGATGTCCCGATCGACTTCCCCACCGTCCCGCTCCGCCGCGCGCGCTGATCGCTCCGGCATCCACCGAAAGGCATTCTCATGACCGACTCCTGGCTTCCGTCACTGCTCACTCCGACTCCGGAGGACGGGTACGCCCTCGCGGTGAGACTGTCCCGCACCGCGGTGAAGCTCACCCAGCCCTCGGCCGAGGTGCGCGAGCGCGTCCGCGCCGTCTACGCGGAGGACTTCGGAGCGCTCATCGCCATCTCCCAGGTCGTCGCCACTAACTTCCAGACGGTGGCGACGGCCAACGGGTACTGGCGGGGGTGACGTCGGGCGACGGCTACCACCTTTCCCCGCCCGTTTCAAGCACGCGCGCCACTTCCTGCCGCGTGCGACGATCAGGTCATGGACGCTCCCACCCCGCTCTCCTCCTCCGGTGAGGATGCTGCGCGGGGTGCGGAGCGCCGGCTGATGGCCGAGGCAGCCGCAGGCGGACAGGCCGCCCTCGCGCAGGTGTACGACCTCACCTCCGCGCAGGTGTTCGGCCTGATCCTCGGCGTCGTCCGCGACCGGACCGCGGCCGAGGAGGTGCTGCAGGAGACCTACCTGCACGCCTGGCAGCACGCCGCCGATTTCGACGCCTCCCGCGACACCATCGCGGTGTGGCTGTGCGGCATCGCGCATCGGTACGCCGTCGCCCATCTGCGGTCGGTCGAGTCGGAGGCAGAGGGCGGAGCCGCCGACGAGGAGTCCTACGCCGACCGGCTCAGCGAGGCGATGCGCAGCCTCCCGCCCGAGCAGTCGCAGTGCATCGCACTCGCGTACTACGCCGGGCTGACGCAGTTCCAGATCGCCGCCCGCACGGCGCAGACGCTCGCAGCGGTACGGTCGCACACCCGCGCCGGGCTCTCCGGACTCCACGACCACTCCCAGCGGGCCCGGCCCGAGACCGCCGGCATCGGGACCCCCGAGCCCGCCTGAGTCAGTCCCGCGCGTGCCGCGCGCCCGACCGGTACGCGCGCCAGAGGATCCGCGCGTGGTCCTCCTTGGCATCGGCGACGCCCGCCTCGTCGCCGCGCAGTGCGCTCACCCACTCGCGCACCCGAGCCGCGACGGCGCCGACGATCATCGCGAGATCGGTCCGGACGGGCGGAGGCGTCAGCGCCTCCTCGTCCGACATCCGGCCCCGCGCAGGCAGGTCGTCGTCCAGATGCCGCATCGTGAGCTTCGCGACCCCCACGGCGTGCGCGTTGATGATCGAGTGCGCCGCTCCCTCGATCTCCCAGCGGGACGCCGACGGGCAGGCGGCGATCAGTCGCGAGTGGAAGCGCCGCGACGAGGTCGCATCGTGCTCACCGCGGATGAACAGCATCCGCGTCGAGAGTCCGCCGACGGCATCCGTGATCCGGTAGCGGAGCATGTGCGGCAGCACCCGGAGGAAGTACACGGGGCCGCAGAGGATGTACGCCGAGACGGCGATCATGGCCAGGTGCAGCGACTCGCGCAGCGACGACTGCAGGAATCGCACCGCCTGGCGGAAGACGGTGGCCTCGTGCTCGTCGACGACGGGGCTCACGAGCACGGCGTGACGCAGGTCGGGCCTGCGCGTCAGCACCTCGGTGACGATCTGCGACCCCATCGAGTGGCCGATGAGCACCGGCGTCGACAGTCCGTAGTGGTCGAGGACCGCCTCGACCTGGTCGGCGAAGAACGAGATCGACGGCGTGCGTTCGCGGGGTTTCGCGACGCCGGCGAATCCGGCGAGGTCGAGGGCGTACACGTCGCCCCGCTGCGCGAGCGTCGGTGCGAGGAACTCGAAGTAGCTCGCCGCGACGCCGATGCCCGCGACCAGTACGAAGGGCTCCCGACCCGCCGCCGCTGTCGTCGTCACCCGGGTGACGCGCGTGGTCGCCGACGGCGAGGTCACGTGCTCGACGATCACCTCTGGCCTGTCCGATCCGCTCGTCACCCCTCCACCCTGCCAGTCCGCGGCACGGATTCGGCGCGGACGGACCCGCGATGTCGGTGCCCGGGAGTAGACAGGAGGCATGCGTGCGCCCTCTCCCCTGCTCGACGTCAGGCGGATCTATGCGGAGCCGGATGCCGCGCGCTCGCCCCGCGGGCAGGAGATCATCGCCCGGTGGCCCGACGCGGCGATCGTGCCGGTCGCGTCGCACTGGCAGATCCCCGAGGTGCACGGTGACGAGCGCAACGTGGCGCGCTGGGTGCGCATCAAGACCGAGGCGCTCGTGCTCGGCGAGAAGAAGAGCGTCGCGACACGGATCAACGGCCGCTCGGCCGACTTCATCGCCCCCTCGCTCGCGAACGGCTGCGCCATGGCCTGCGCCTACTGCTACGTGCCGCGGCGCAAGGGCTACAGCAACCCGGTCACGGTGTTCACCAACATCGACCGCATCACGGCGCACCTCGCCCGGCACGTCAGCAAGCAGGGGCCGAAGACCGAGCCGAACCAGTGCGACCCCGAGGCGTGGGTGTACGACATCGGCGAGAACAGCGACTGCGCGGTCGACGCGATGATCAGCGAGAACGTGCGCGACGTCTGCGACCTGTTCCGCATGCTCCCCACCGCGAAGGCGTCGTTCGCGACGAAGTACGTCAACCGCGACATGCTCGACTGGGATCCGCTCGGCCGCACCCGCATCCGCTTCTCGCTCATGCCGGCATCCGTCGCGAAGGTCACCGACATCCGCACCTCGCCGATCGCCGAGCGCATCGCCGCGATCGACGACTTCGTCGAGGCCGGCTACGAGGTGCACCTCAACTTCTCGCCGATCATCGTCACGCCCACCTGGCTCGAGGAGTGGACCGAGTTGCTCGTGCACCTCGACGACGTGCTGTCACCTGCGGCGAAACGGCAGCTGGCGGCCGAGGTCATCTTCCTCACCCACAACGAACGACTGCACGAGGTCAACCTCGGCTGGCATCCGAAGGCCGAGGACCTGCTGTGGACGCCGGCGACCCAGGAGACCAAGGTGTCGCAGAACGGCGCGGTCAACGTGCGATATCGCGCCGACCTCAAACGCGGGCACGTCGAGACCTTCACCCGGCTCGTCGCCCGTCACCTGCCCTCGTGCCGCATCCGGTACGCGTTCTAGATGTCAACCCTCGCGCACGTTCCGGATCGCGGGGATACCGTCGCTGACATGAGCTCTTCTCGCACGTCCCCCGCCTCCGTCGACGACATCGCCCGCGACGGATTCGGGTGGGAGGAGCTGCTGCCCGGGCAGCGCGAGGCCATCACCTCGGCGGTCGCTGGGCGCGACACTCTGCTCGTGCTGGCCACCGGCGGCGGCAAGTCGGCGGTGTACCAGGTCGCCGGCGCGCAGCGCGGCGGCGTCGTGCTCGTCGTCTCGCCGCTCGTGGCCCTGCAGGCCGACCAGCTTGCGTCGATCCGCGAGGCGCCGGCCGCCCCGCCGGCCGTCGCGCTCAACGGCTCGACCTCCGCCGCCGACGCCACTCACGCCTGGGAGCTCATCGATCAGGGCGGCCCGGTGTACGTGCTGCTCGCCCCCGAGCAGCTGGCGAAGGAGGAGACGGTGGCACGCCTGGCTGCGGCGGGCGTCTCGCTGTTCGTCGTCGACGAGGCGCACTGCGTGTCGTCGTGGGGGCACGACTTCCGCCCCGACTACGCACGGCTCGGCGATGTGCGCCGCGAACTCGGCGACCCGCCCGTGCTCGCGATGACCGCGACGGCCTCCGAACCGGTCCGCGCCGAGATCATCGAGAAGCTGTCGATGACCGACGTCGACGTGCAGGTGCACGGCGTCGACCGTCCGGAGATCCGTCTCGTCGTGCACCGGCACGAGAGCGACGCCGAGAAGAAGGCCGCGGTCGTGCAGGAGGCTCGCACGTGGACCGCGCCGGGCATCGTGTACGTCGCGACGCGGAAGGAGGCCGAGAGCTACGCCGACGAGATCGCCTCGGACGACCGCCGCGTCGCCGCCTACCACGCGGGACTCCAGGCCGCGGAGCGGCGCGATGTGCAGGACCGCTGGCGCGACGGCAGCCTCGACGTCGTCGTCGCGACCTCCGCGTTCGGGATGGGCATCGACAGGGCAGACGTGCGCTTCGTGCTGCACGCCACGGTCACGGAATCGTTGGACGCGTACTACCAGGAGGTCGGACGCGCCGGCCGCGACGGAGAGCCGGCGACCACCGCCCTGCACTACCGGCCGGAAGACCTCGGGCTCCGGCGTTTCTTCACGAGGCGCTCGGTGCGCACCGCCGACATCCGCGCGGTGCGCTCCGCGATCGTCGCGACGCCCGGTGCCCACCTGCGCGCGCTGGCGGATGCCGTCGGCAGGCCCACGCGCACGGTCACCCGTCTCGTCAACGACCTGGTCGACGCGGGCCTCGTCGACACCACCGACGGGGTGCGCCTGGTCCGCCCGGTCACAGCGGCGCAGGCGACGAAGGCCGTGCGGGAGACGCTGGAGTCACGCGAGCGGATCGCCGACTCCCGTCTCGCGATGATGCGCGCGTACGCCGAGACGACGCAGTGCCGTCGCCGGGTGCTGCTCGAGTACTTCGGGGTCGACGGCCCCGCCTGGTGCGACAACTGCGACCGGTGCGAACAGCGCGACGCCTCGAGGTCGACCGATGACGACGCGGCGATCGCCGATGCCCCCGTCTCGATCGACCAGAGCGTTCGGCACCGCGACTGGGGCGAGGGCACGGTCACGGGCGTGGAGGCCGACCGGGCGACGGTGTACTTCGCGTCAGAGGGGTACAAGGTGCTGTCGTTCACCGCGATCGACAGCGGCGCGCTCACGCTCGCCGAGCCCGCCGGTCGCTGATCGCGAGCAACGCACCACCGAGCACGGCGGCGACGAGCGAGCCTGTGAGCACACCGATCTTCACGTGCTCGTCGGCGACCGAGGCGCTCCCGTAGGCCAGCTCGCCCACGAGCAGCGACACCGTGAAGCCGATGCCGGCGACGAACGACATGCCGGTGAGGTCGAACCAGCGCAGGGACGGATCGAGCCGCAACCCGGGAAGGCGGGTCAGCACGACGGTGGTCACGAGGATGCCGAGGGGCTTGCCCGCGACGAGACCCACGACGATGCCCAGTGTCAGCGGATCGCTGAACGCCGAACGGAGCCCCTCCGCCCCGCCGATCGCGACACCGGCGGAGAAGAACGCGAAGACCGGGACCGCGAACACCGTGGCGACGACGCCCCACCGATCGGCCCAGTGCGGGGCCAGCCCCTCCCACACCGGCTCGGACTCCCGGCGGTCGACGCGCACGCGCGCGCGAGGCGTGGGCAGCACCGGCACCGTGAACCCGAGCAGCACACCGGCCACGGTGGCGTGCACGCCCGAGGCGTGGATGAGCGCCCAGGTGGCGAGGGCGAGCGGCAGCAGGATCCACCACGCGCGCACGCCCCGCTGCGCGGCGACGGCGAATCCGGCGAGCGGCAGCAGTGCGAGTGCGAGCCACGGCAGGCTGATCGTGTCGGTGTAGACGGTGGCGATGATCGTGATCGCGATGAGGTCGTCGACGATCGCGAGAGTGAGCAGGAACACCCGGAGCGCGGGCGGAAGGAAGCGCCCGACCACTGCGATCACGGCCACCGCGAAGGCGATGTCGGTCGCGGTCGGGATCGCCCAGCCGGATGCGGCGTCCGCGTCTCCGGCGGTGAAGAGCAGGAAGATCAGCGCCGGAGCGACGACGCCGCCCGCGGCGGCGGCGATGGGGAGCGCGGCAGCCCGCGGATCGCGGAGGCGCCCCGCGACGAACTCCTCCTTCAGTTCGAGTCCGACGACGAAGAAGAAGATCGCGAGCAGGCCGTCGGCCGCCCACGCGCCGACCGACAGCTCCAGATGCAGCTCGGGGATGCCGAACGTGACGTCGCGGATCGCGGCGTACCAGCCCGACGCGGGGCTGTTGGCGAGGATCAGGGCGGCGACGGTCGCGGCCAGGAGCAGCACTCCTGCGGTGACGTCGCTGCGGACGGTGGAGCGCACGCCACGCCACAGCTCATGGGGCGCGACGCGGAAGATGGACGACGAGGACATGGATGACCTACCTCACGGTGGGAACGGGCGACACGAGCAGGAGCGCACCACCCACCGGGGTCGGCGGTGCGTCAGCTGCGTGGCGGCGGGCAGCCCGCGATCTCTCCATGCGACAGCGTGCCCCAGACGCTGGTCCATCCGTTGGTCCCCGGGTGCATGACGACCTTCTCGCCGGCGGCCATCGGGGTCGCCGATACCAGCAGGCGCGGAGCGCGCACCGCAGCGGGCATCGGACGGGGAGGCATGACCCCATTCTACCGCCGGGCCGGGTCCGGCCGACAGCGCTCATCCGCCATCGACCGGACCCTCCCCACGGTCAGGAATCCCGTCGGATCAGGTCGTTCGTCGACCTCAGCACCAGCCGGTCCGAGAACGCCGCGGCGTCGGCATCCGTCGCTCCCCGCACGGTGAACCGGGCGGTCTCGCCCGGCAGCAGCGTGACGAGCGCCTCGTCCGTCTCGGCCGCAGGATCGATGCGGTCGACGAGCAGCGTGAGATCGCGCACGAGCGTCCCCGCCGTGACGTCGACGGCCCAGCCGTCATCCGTCCGGTGCGCTGCGACCTCGGTCGACGCGGCGGGCAGCGACGAGTCGCGCGGCTCCGCGAAGAACCAGTCGGCGGTCGCGTCTGCGGCGGCGCTCCCGCGGGCCGCGGTCGCGCGGATCATCTCGCCGGCGGCGTCCTGCGCGGCAGCGACGTCGGCGGCGAGGGCGACCCGCTCGATGCCGCGCGCCGGCACGACGACCGACCAGGTCTGCTCGGCGAGCGGCACACCCTCGAACGACCGGCGGGTGATCGCGAACTCGGCGCGCCAGTCCTCGTCGGTGTCGTTCGTGGCGGCGAGGGTCAGCCCCTCGGCGCCGGGCTGGATCGTCGCCAGGCGCGGAGCGTTCGCCGCCCGCAGGGCGAAGAGCAGCGGCTTGCGGCGCCCGTCTCCATCGACGGCGGCCCACGAGGTCACCGGCCAGCAGTCGTTGAGCTGCCAGGTGACGGTGCCTGTGTTGTACGGGGCGAGCGAGCGCCACCACTCGATCGCGGTGCGCACGGCCACCGCCTGGTTGAGTGACATCGCCCAGTGCCAGTCGTCCATGTCGTTGGGCAGCGGCAGGTGCGGCACGAGGCCGTCGGTGAGCTTGTCGTTGCCCGTGATCGCCTTCTGGTGCACGATCATGCCTGGCGACTCGGGGGTGAGCGGGTCGTCGCCGACAGCCCTGGTGAGCGTGCTCCACGTCGGCGGTCCCTGCCACCCGAACTCCGCGACGAATCGCGGACGGTGGTCGCGGTAGTGCGTCCAGTCCTTCTGGTTCCAGGTGTCCCACACGTGCATGGTGCCGCGCTCCGCGGCGTTCTGCCGGTCGTCGCGGTCGGGGCTGAACGGGCTGCCGGGCGTGTAGGGCACCTGCGGGGCGAGCTCGCCGACGATCGCCGGCAGCAGCTCGTAGTAGTACCCGGCGCCCCAGGTGCGACCGTCGAGTCGCCCCTCCCAGCGCCACTCCTGTCGGCCCCAGATGTTCTCGTTGTTGCCGTTGAGGATCACGAGCGACGGATGCGAGGCGAGGCGGATGACGGCGGCTCGGGCCTCGAGCTCGACCTCCGTCCACAGCGGCTCCTCCTCCGAGTACGCCGCGCACGCGAACAGGAAGTCCTGCCAGGTCAGCAGGCCGCGCTCGTCGCACTCGGCGTAGAAGTCGTCGGATTCGTAGATGCCGCCACCCCACACGCGGATGAGGTTGAGGCCCGCGAACTCCGCCTGCGCGAGTCGCTCGGCGTACCGTGCCCGGTCGACGCGGTGCGGGAACGCGTCGTCGGGGATCCAGTTCGCCCCGCGGATCTCGATGGCCCGGTCGTTCACGACGATCGCGAACCCGATGCCCTCCGTGTCCTCCTGCAGTCGCGCCGCGACCGAGCGGAACCCGACCCGCCGCTCGTGCTCGTCGATCGCCTCGCCGTCGCGCAGCAGCTCGAGCCGCGCGTCGTACAGCGGCTGCGCGCCGTGGCCCCGCGGCCACCACGGCTCGGCCGACGGCACGTCGCCCTCGACCAGCACCGCGCCGTCGCGCACCTCGGCCTCGAACTCCGCCCCGGCGACGACGAGCCGCGCACGCAGACCATCGGCGGCTCCGTCGACGGATGCCGTGGCCCGCACCCGCGGCACGCCCTCGACCACGTCGCCCGCGATCAGCGCGTCCCCGAGCCGCGCATCCGACCAGCTCTCGATGGCGACGGGGCGCCAGATGCCCGAGGTCGTCGTGTCGATGCCCCAGTCCCAGCCGAAACTGCACGCCATCTTGCGCAGCGCGTTGTACGGGTGGTGGTTGGCGTGCGGGCGGGCGCCGAGCGCGAGGCTGGCGGCATCCGCCGCACGGATCGGCGACCGGAACGCCACCTCCAGCTCATTCTCCCCCGCGCGCAGCGCCGACGTGACGTCGATGCGGTGCGAGCGGTGCATGTTCTGCACGCTCGCGATCTCGACGCCGTTCAGGCGGATCGACGCGACCGTGTCGACGCCGTCGAACACGAGATCGTGGCGCTCGTCGGCATCCGGGTCCACCCCGGGGATCGTGGTGCGGTAGGTCCAGTCGACGAGGCCGATCCACGACAGGGTCTTCTCGTTCTCGTCGAGGTACGGGTCGGGGATGAGACCAGCCGCGAGCAGGTCGGTGTGGATGCTGCCCGGCACCTGCGCCGGGATCGCACCGGCGTCGGCGACAGCCGGCGGCACGGTCCCCCTCGCGGCGATCGCAGTCCATCCGTCGTGCAGGGGTCGTCGGGTGACGGTCACAGGGTGCCTTTCATCGGTCACGGCTCGGGGGAAGCGTCGGGCGCCGCCGAGGAGACCGCGTCGGCGCACATCTGCAGCATCCAGTCAACGCTGGCGCAGAGCATGAACCCGATGGCCACGCCGGTCAACCCCCTGACCGGTGCGAGAGGGCCGACCTAGGGTCGACGCACACGACCGAACATGAGCAGAGGAGGACGACATGAGCGACCCGTCGAACACGCAGGGCACTCCCGGTTCCGGCGAGGAGGCCGACACGGCGTCGGGCGGCGCGCCCGACGACTCCGGCGACAAGAGGTACACGGGCGAGACCGACGGCCCTGACGACTCCGACGACTCCGACGACGTCCGCGAGACGCTCGACGAGCAGACGACCGACGACGAGGGCAAGCCCGTCGAGAACCCGTCGGGCGGCTGATCCGTCGGGCGCCGGTTCATTGCCGACGCCCCGGTGCATTGCCGAGGCCCCGGGCTGGTGACGTACACAGCCCGGGGCCTCGGCGCGGACCGGGGCGTCGGCGTCCTGGCGGCCCGCCGTCCGCGGAGACGGATGCCGTCTGCGGAGACGGATGCCGTCAGCCGAGGCGAGCCGTGCGCAGCGTGGCGGTCGCGCTGTGCGCGGCCATGCCCTCCGAGTCGGAGATCACCTGCACGGCGTCTGCGAGCGCGGGCGTCGCCTCACGGCTGATGCGCTGGTACGTGAGCGGCTTGAGGAAGCGCGACACCGAGAGCCCGGCGCTGTGCTTGGCGCCGCCGGCCGTCGGGAGCACGTGGTTCGTGCCCGCCATGCCCTTGTCGGAGTAGGCGACGGTGCTCCACGGCCCGAGGAAGATCGACCCGTAGTTGCGGAGGTTCTCGTGGTACCAGTCGTCGTCGGCCGTGAGGATCTCGAGGTGCTCGGGGGCGAGGTCGTCCATGAGGGCCGCGGCGGTCTCGCGGTCCTTCGCGACGGTCACCACGCCGTAGTCGCGCCAGGCCGCGCCGGCGATCTCGGCGGTCGCGAGGGTCTCGAGCTGTCGGTCGATCTCGGCGATCACGGCGCGAGCGTGCTCCTCCGACGTGGTGATGAGCGCAGCCGGGGAATTGGGGCCGTGCTCGGCCTGACCGAGCAGATCGGCGGCCACGAGCTCGGGATCGGCCGTCTCGTCGGAGATGACCGCGACCTCGCTGGGGCCGGCGAGCAGATCGATCGCGACGGTGCCGAACAGCTGACGCTTCGCCTCGGCGACGAAGGCGTTGCCCGCGCCGACCAGCATGTCGACGGGCAGCTCGCCCAGCAGGCCGTAGGCCATGGCGGCGAGCGCCTGGACTCCGCCGATGACGAAGACGCGGTCGACGCCGGAGAGGTGCGCGGCGTACACGACGGCGTCGTTGGCTCCGCCGTCGGGCTGCGGGGGCGTGCAGGCGATCACGGTCGGCACGCCCGCGGCCTTCGCGACGCCCACGGTCATGAACGCGCTCGCCGTGAGCGGGAAGCGTCCGGCCGGCAGATAGGCGCCGACGCGGGAGACGGGGATGTACTTGGCACCGGTCACGAGGCCGGGCACCAGCTCGGTCTCGAAGTCGGCGAGGTGCGAGCGCTGCTCGCGGGCGAAGGCCTGGGTGCGCGCGGCGCCGAGCTCGATCGCCTCGCGCAGGGCGGGATCGAGTCGCTCGCCGCTGCTCGCGATCTGCTCGGGCGTGAGCTCGATAACAGCGCCCTGATAGTTGTCGAGCTTCCTCGCGTAGTCGAGCACGGCGTCCATGCCGCGCTCCCGGATGTCGGCGAGCATCGTCGTCACGGTCTCGATTACGGCGGGGTCGCGCTGCGCGGCCGGGGCGTCGATCAGCGGGGTCTTGAGGTGGTGGAAGGCGCCATCATGACGCGCGAGGACTGCAGGAGAGTAACGCATGCAGGAAGGCTAGATCGGCGGCATCCATCCGACAAGCCTGATGATCCGAACGGATGCATCGGGTTTACCATTGGCCCGTGACCATCACCCAGCTCACCGCCTTCCTCGCGGCTCTCGAACACGGCTCGTTCACCGCAGCGGCGGCGAGTCTGGGGATGACGCAGGCGTCCGTGTCGGAGCTCGTCGCCCGCCTCGAGCGCGAGCTCGACGCGACGCTCTTCGTGCGCGGCAGCCGCCGTCTCGTGCCGACGGCCGCCGCACAGGAGCTGCGCCCGCACGCCGCGCAGGCCGTCAGCGCCGTGCAGAACGGCATCGACACGATCCACTCGCTGGCTTCGCTCGACCGCGGCATCTGCACGTTCGGCGTGCTGCGCAACGCGGCGTACTACGCCCTCGCCGATCTCGCCGAGACGTTCCACCACCGGCATCCGAACGTGCGTCTGCGGCTGGTGGGCATCAACTCCGCGCACGTCGCGCGGTCGATCGCGCGCGGGGAGCTCGAGGCCGGTCTGCTCGTGCTGCCGATCGACGAGGACGGCCTCGAGGTCAAGCCGCTCTTCCGCGACGAGGTGCTCTACGTCTCCTCGACCAGGCCTGTCGACAGCGGACCGGTGACCATCTCCGAGGTCGCCGAGGCGAAACTCGTGCTGTACGACGCCTTCGCCGGATGGGACGACCCGACACGCAGGCAGCTGCTGGAGCGCGCCCGCCTGCAGGGCCTCACGATCGAGCCGTCGGTCGAGGTCGAGCACGTCGAGACCGCCCTGAGCCTCGTCGCCGCCGGCACGGCCGACACGATCGTGTCGCGGTCGATCGCCGAGGCCGACGGTTTCCCTCCCGGCATCCGCACCTTCTCGTTCGCGGACCCCATGCACGACACGATCGCGCTCGTGCAGCGCGAAGGGGTGCTGCTGTCGCCGGCGACCCGCAAGCTCGCGGAGCTCGCCGAGCGGATGCTGCGCGAACGCCTCCCCGAGCACGCGGGGCGCACGCCGCTGCAGTGAACCGCAGACGCGACGGGGCGCGAGGAGCCATCGCTCCCCGCGCCCCGTCGTGAGCGGCGTCGGCTCAGTCGTCTTCCGTGGCCGTGACCATCACGCCGAGCGGCGCGAGGTAGCCGTTGGGGTCGATCGTCCAGTCGGCGGCAGCCGCGGCCTCGACGACCTCGGGGGCCCACTCGAGGTAGACGCGGTCGTCGCCGCCGTTGACGACGAGCACCGTGCCGGAGCCGGTCTCGTCGCCCTCGACGCAGACGTACGAGCGCCAGGCGCCCTCGGGCACCGAGAACGTGTCACCCGCCCCGAGTGTGACCGTCGTCGACGGGTCGCCGTTGAGGGTGACCTCCCAGCGTCCGGTCTTGAACAGCAGCGCCTGCGTCTTGTCGTGACGGTGACGCAGCACGCCCTGACCGGGCTCGGCCTTGACCCACGCGAGGTTGAACGAGTGGGGCTCGTGCACGTTCGGCACCTGGCGGCGGTTCTCGCTCATGCCGTAGCCGATCGCGGTGGCGAGCTCGACGCGACCGCCGTCGACTGCCGCGCACAGCAGCGCCGCGGCCGAGTACTTCCGGTCGCCGGGCTGGATGACGCGCGAGCGCATGTCCTCCACCGAGTACTCGGTGAGCTCGTCGATGTAGTGCTGCTTCATCGGCTTGATGAGCGCCACGTCGTCGGGCAGCACGTCACCCGCGACGGTGTCGATCAGCTTGTTGTCGGCCGTGAGGTGCAGTCCGTACGACTCCGCCTCACGGAGCACCGACGGCCCCCAGATGATGCCGCCGTTGTCGTCTCGGCCGAGCACCGTGTAGAGGATGCCGTCGTCCGGTCCCTCGTTGGTGAAGCCGCGGAAGATCCAGGTGGGGATCGTGACGATGTCGCCGTCGTGGCTGATGTACTCGCCCTGCTTGCCGTCGACGCCCCACCGCAGCCGGAACTCTCCGCCGAGGTTGATGAACACCTCGGCCGTGAAGTGCAGGTGCAGGTTGTTCGAGATGCCGTTCGGCATCCCGGCGGCGCCCGTGTTGAACCCGTGGTTGACCTCGAGGTTCACGTACTGGCTCGCGTTCTGCGAGACGCCGGCGCCGATGAAGGAGTAGTTCTCCTTGCGGTCGGACCCCGGGGTGCGGCAGTCGATGAACGCCGAGTTGCACGGCACCCAGTCCGAACGGCGGATGGTCCGTCGCTGGATCTCCTCGGTGTCGACGACGACGTCCGTCGTGCCCTCGATGACGGTACTCATGTCTTCTTCTCCCTTGTCGATCAGTCGATGATCAGTAGATGTTGGCGAAGGGCACCGGCTCGTCGCCGCGCGACCCTGCGATCTGCGCACGGAGTGCGATGTCGTCCCACAGGCGCACTTCCTTGACGATGGCGCCGTTGTGGAAGGTGAACTGTGAGATGCCGATCAGGTCGATCGGCGTGCCGGTGAGCGGACCGTAGTTCGGCACGCCGTTGTAGTCCCCCACGAACTTCCAGACGACGGCGACGCGCAGGCCCGCGTAGCGCACGTCGTAGTTGGTCTGGATGTCGCGGATCTCGAACTGCCCGCCGGGGAACGACTCGAGCAGGCGCAGCAGCGCGCGGCGGTAGCCCTCCGGGCGGATGATGGTGCGGTCGCCGACCGTGTTGAGCGTGAGGTCGCGGTCGAAGTACTTCTCCACCTTCTGCAGGTCACGGTCGTTCCACACGGTCTGGATCATGTCGATGACCGTCTCGACCTCGGCGCGGTGCTCGTCGGGGCGGACGCCCGAGTCGCCCTTCGCGATGGGGTCGGCGGGGGCGGGCTCGGTCCAGGAGCCGGAGAAGCCGCGGAACGCCTGCGCCCGCGCCAGCTCGTCGAGGTCGTCGCCGCGGCGCAGCGCCCCGGCGAGCGTGTCGCGCACGACCCACTCCTCGACCATGCGGCCGCGGCGGTAGAGACAGTTCGCGATCGTGCGGCTCACGTACGGCGAGTGCAGGTCTCCCGACAGCACGAGGTGGGAGCTGAGGAACGCGTCGTCGCCGCGGGCCTCCCAGATGACGTCTTCGGCCTGACCTGTGCGGTCGGGCGTCGCCGAGATGCGCATGAGCGACCCCTCGATGACCTCCTGACGGGTCGTGGAGGTGCCGAGGGCGCCGTGCACGATCGAGTCGGGCTCGTAGTTCTCACGGATGTAGCTGATCGACCGATCGACCCAGATGAGGTCGGTGACCTCGCGGATGAAGTCGTCGGGGTCTTTGTACGGCAGGTAGGCGACCGGGTCGAGAGACACGCTTTTCCACTCCTTCGAGATACGACGCTGCGGTTCATCGGTGATCGCACGCCTCGTTGTGGTCAGTGTATGCGTATGCACAAGACAGCGCAAGAGAGGTTCCAGCGCACACGTGGTCATTCCCCGGGGGCCGTCGATCGAGGCCGGAACGGACGCCGCGGTCGACGCTCCAGCGCACGAGGGAGGAGCTGCCGCAGGAGCGGAGAGACCCGCGGAGTCAGCGCGTCGGCGCGGGCGCCAGCGTGCGACGCGCGATGAAGGTCGACGCGAACCCGGACGTCCGGATCTCGGCGCTCGGCTCCTCGATGCGCCGCACGACGAGGTCTGCCGCCGCGCGCGCCATGCCGACGATGTCATAGCCGACCGTGGCGAGGTCGATGATGGGCCATGCCGCCTCGGGGAGGTCGTCGAAGCCGATGACCGAGAGGTCCTCCGGCACGCGCAGGCCGGCGCGGTGGGCGGCGTTGAGCGCGCCGTATGCGACGACGTCGTTGCCGCAGAAGAGCACCGTGGGGCGGTCCGACCCGGCGAGCAGCTCGGCTGCGGCGGCCTCTCCCTCGGTCGCACCGTAGCGGGTGCGGCGCACGTCGCGCTCGTCGAGCTGCAGCCCCTCGGCGCTCAGGGCGTCGCGGAGCGACGCCTCGCGCCCCTGCCCCGTGCT
Source organism: Microbacterium sp. LS_15 (assembly GCF_041954735.1). Lineage (NCBI taxonomy): Bacteria > Bacillati > Actinomycetota > Actinomycetes > Micrococcales > Microbacteriaceae > Microbacterium > Microbacterium sp. LS_15. Next base: position 211,687 of record NZ_JAVAYD010000002.1, read on the forward strand.
GGTGTTGCTCGGCCCGAGCACCGCGCCGATGCGCCGGTGCCCGAGGGCGACGGCCGCTCGGACCGCCTCGCGATAGCCCGGCACGGAGTTCACGACCGCCGCGTCCGCATCGACGAAAGACCCGGTGCGGTTGAAGTACACGAAGGGCAGACCCCGGTCACGCAGGCGCAGCGGAGCCACGGAGTCGACGGTCGTGGTGGCGAGGATGACGCCGTCGAGGCCGTTCGCGAGCAGACGCTCGACGACCGTGTCGTTGTCGGCCGACTCGGTGTGCAGCATCAGCTGGTAGCCGAGGGCCTCGAGCTCGCGATGCACGGGCGCGATGATGTGCGAGTAGAACTGGTTGTCGAGGTCGGTGAGCAGCAGGCCGATGCGCCTGGTGCGGCCGGACGAGAGCGCCCGGCCGGCCTCGCTCGGCACATAGCCGAGCAGCTGGGCCGCCTCACGCACACGGAGCTTGGTCGCCTCGGACACGCGGGCGTCGTCACGGAGCGCGCGCGACACCGTCGGCTGCGACACCCCTGCCAGACGGGCTACATCCCGGCTCGTGACGACCATGTCAGGCCTCCCCCTCGGTCACCGGATTCTACCGCCCTTGACGCCGGAATGCATACGCGGTCATAATCAGCACATACGTATGCAATGAAAGGAAGGGCCATGCCCCTGCATCTGAAGACCGCGCCGACGAAGACGTTCGCGGACACCGCTCAGCAGGACGTCGCGGAGCGGGTGAGGGCGATCATCGGCGACATCCGCGAGAACGGCGACGCGGCCGTCCGACGCTACGCCGAGCAGTTCGACAACTGGAGCCCGGAGTCGTACCGGCTCTCCGACGACGAGATCGCGCAGATCATGGGCACGCTCGACGAGCAGGTCATCGCCGACATCGAGTTCGTGCAGGCGCAGGTTCGTCGCTTCGCCCAGGCTCAGCGCGACTCCCTCGTCGACATCGAGGTCGAGACGCTGCCCGGGGTCTTCCTCGGCCAGAAGCACGTGCCGGTGCAGGCGGCCGGCGCGTACATCCCCGGAGGCAAGTACCCCCTCACGGCCTCCGCGCACATGACCATCATCACGGCCAAGGTCGCCGGGGTGCCCCGCGTCGTGGCGTGCACCCCGCCGATCCGCGGCGAGATCCCTGCCGCCACGGTCGCCGCCATGAAGCTCGCCGGCGCCGACGAGATCTACATCCTCGGCGGAGTGCAGGCCGTGGCAGCCATGGCCGTCGGCACCGACACGATCGAGCCGGTCAACATGATCGCCGGCCCCGGCAACGCTTACGTCGCCGAGGCCAAGCGCCAGCTGTTCGGCGAGGTCGGCATCGACCTGTTCGCCGGCCCCACCGAGATCCTCATCGTCGCCGACGAGCACGCCGACCCCTTCTTCACCGCGGTCGACCTGCTGTCGCAGGCCGAGCACGGCCCCGACTCCCCCGCCGTGCTGGTCACCACCTCGCGGCAACTGGCCGAGGAGGTCATCGACTGGATCGACCGGATCCTCCCCGGCATGCCGACGCGCGACTACGCCGGGCCCGCCTGGCGCGACTGGGGCCAGGTCATCGTCGCCGACGACCTCGACGAGGCGTACCGCATCGCCGACGACTTCGCGTTCGAGCACGTGCAGATCTTCACCGAGAACCCGCGCGAGGCGCTGACGAGGATGCACGACTACGGCGCCCTGTTCCTGGGTGAGAACACCTGCGTGTCGTACGGCGACAAGGTGATCGGCACGAACCACGTGCTGCCGACGCTCGGCGCCGCCCGCTACACCGGCGGTCTCTGGGTCGGCAAGTACCTGCGCACCGTCACGTACCAGGAGGTGCAGAACACCGAGTCGTCCGCCGAGCTCGGCGCCGTGTGCGGACGCGCTGCCCGCGTCGAGCTGTTCGAGGGTCACGCCCGTTCGGGCGACGCGCGCGCGTGGCGTCACGCGGGCACGCAGTTCGACTGGATCGACGAGAGCCACGCCGCGATCGGCGCGGACGCCCGATGACCGATCTCACCGGCCGCACGGCCGTGGTCACCGGCGGCGGCAGCGGACTCGGGGCGGCGATCGCCCGCGCCCTGCACGCCGTCGGAGCCTCGGTCGTCGTGGTCGGCCGCGACACCGCCAAGCTGGACGCCGTGGTCGCCGAACTCGGTCCGAGGTCCCGCGCTGTCGCGTGCGACGTCGCGGACCCGGCATCCGTCGACGCCCTGCGCAGCGCGCTGGAGGGCACCGAGGTGTCTATCCTCGTCAACAACGCCGGCATCCCCGGCCCGGTGGCGGCGCTCACCGACATCGAGGTCGACGACTGGGACGAGGTGTTCGCGGTCAACGTGCGCGGCACGTTCCTGCTGTGCAAGGCGATGCTCCCGGGCATGGTCGAGCGCGGTGACGGCGACGTCATCAACGTGGCATCCGTGTCGGGCAAGCGCCCGCTCGCCCACCGCACTCCGTACTGCGCCTCGAAGATGGCCGTCATCGGGCTCACCTCGACCCTCGCGTTCGAGGTCGGGCCGGCCGGTGTGCGGGTGAACTCGCTGTCGCCTGGTCCCGTGCAGGGGCCGCGCATGGCGCGCAACTTCCGCCTCGAGGCCGAGCGGTCCGGCACGAGCGTCGACGACGCCGAGCAGGCATTCGTGTCGCGGGCCGCGCTGGGCCGCATGGTGACCGAGGAGGAGGTCGGCGCAGCCGTCGTCGCGATGCTCGCGATGCCCGGCATGTGCGGCGCTGACGTCGATCTCTCGGCGGGGATGGTCGCGTGACCGCCTCGCTGCGGCAGCGCGCGAGCGCCGGTGAGAAGCTCATCGGCGCTCTGCTGCGCATGCCGGCCGAGGAGACCGTCGAGATGCTGGCCGTCGCCGGCTTCGACTTCGTGCTGATCGACTGCGAACACGGACCGGCCGACATCGTCGCGCTGCGTCACCACATCGCGCTGGCGGCGGTGCACGGCGTGCCCGTCGTCGTGCGGGTCGGCGAGAAGGACCGCGGCCTCGTGCTGCGGGTGCTCGACCAGGGCGCGCAGGGCATCCTCGCCCCGCACCTCGACACGGCCGAGGACGCAGCCGACCTCGTCGACGCCTCCCTCTATCCGCCCGTCGGCTCGCGCGGCTTCGCGACCTACAGCCGCGTCGGGCGCTTCGGCGAGGTCGCGGCAGCCGCGCACCGGGACTGGTGGCTCGAGAACACCCTGGTGCTCGGCATGATCGAATCGCCGCGCGGCGTCGCGAACGTCGAGGCCATCGCGTCGACCCCGCGCCTGGACGGCATCATGATCGGCCCGGCCGACCTCGCCGCGGCATCCGGAGCGGACGACCTGCCGGTGTCCGAGGCCGTCGCGGTCGTGAACGGGGCGCTCGCGCGCTCCGCTGCCCTCCGCATGGACATCGTAGGGACGAAGGATGCCGCGACTGCGGCGTTCGCGCACGGCGCCGACCTCGTCGTCTACAACCTCGCGTCGTCGCTCATGACGCACCTGCGCGATCTGGCCGCTCCGACGCGCTGAGCTTGCGCAGGAGATCTCGCGTGACGACGGACGCGATCGCGGCATCCGTCCTTCGTTGCGTGAGATCTCCTGCAGTGCGTGCGTCGCCCGCTCACGCCACGGCTGCCGGCCGAACCCGCTGCGCGCACCAGGAGCGCACGAGATCGCCGAACTCCCGCGGCCGTTCGAGCGGCAGCAGGTGACCGGCGTCGAGCGACACCAGCCGCGCACCGTCGATCTCCGCCACGATCTCGGTGTGGAACCGAGGCGGGCAGATGACGTCGTCGAGTCCGGACACGACGAGCGTCGGCATCCGCAGCGATGACAGCCGCGACAGCAGGTCGACGCGGGTCAGCTGCAGTTCGAGCTGCGTGCGCAGCAGGTCGACGCCCGTGTCGTCGCCCATGCTCAGGGCGCGTTCCACGAGGTCGGGGCGCTCGGCGGCCAGGCGTTCGCCGAGGAGCGGTTCGAGGATGCTCTGCTGCAGCGATCGGGCGTCGTCGCCGTCGTCGAGGCGGCGGATCCACTCCGTCCAGCCCGCGCGCTGCGCCCCGGTGGGCGCCTTCGCGTTCGTCGACACGAGGCAGAGCCCCGCCACGCGGTGCGGAGCGGCGAGGGCGAGCGCCATGCCTACGATCCCGCCGAGCGAGTGCCCGACGATCACCGACTGCGCGGGCAGCTCCGCCAGCAGCGCGTCGACCTGCGCGCGGAGCGAGGGGCGATCCAGCATCGGCCGGATCACCCCTCCACCCTCCGTGTCGAAGCCGGCGTCCGCCCACAGGTCGGCCGTGCAGTTCATGCCGGCGAGCAGCGTCAGCGGCGGGACGGATGCCGACACGTCAGCCCTTCACGGCGCCGTCGCTGAGACCGGCGACGAGGTACTTCTGCGCGATGAACGCGATCACGAACACCGGGATGGTCAGCAGCATCGATGCGGCTCCCGCCTGTTGCAGCATCGGCAGGGTCTGTCCGAGCTGCGTCGCGATGAACACCGGAACCGTCTTCGACGACGTGTCGGTGAGCACGAGCGCCGTGAGGTACTCCTGGAACGCGAACAGGAACACGAAGATGCCGGCGGTGAGGATGCCCGGCCCCATCAACGGGATCATGACGCGCCGCAGCATCCCGATCCGGGTGCAGCCGTCGATCATCGCCGCCTCGTCGAGCTCCCGCGGGATCTCGGCGAAGAAGTTGCGCAGCAGCCAGATCGTGAACGGCTGGTTGATCGCGACGAGGGCGATCGCGAGCGCGAACGTCGTGTCGTAGATGCCGAGCGCGCGGCTGATGTCGTACATCGGCAGCACGACCGAGAAGCGCGGCAGCGCCCGGAAGATCAGCGCGAGAACGAGCAGCAGCGCCGACACGTAGCTCGGGAAGCGCGACAGCGCGTACGCCGCGGGGATGCCGATCACGAGCGCGATCACGGTCGAGACCACCGCGACGACGAGCGTGTTGACGAGGTAGTCCGCGAAGTACGTCGTCTCCCACAGGTCGACGAACGCCTGCAGCGTGGGCTGGTAGTCCCAAAGCACCGGCGGGTTCGAGAACGCGACGTCGGTGGGCTTGGTCACCGACAGCGTCATCCAGATGAACGGGCTCAGCACGACCACGCAGAGGATGCCGAGCAGCAGCCCCGTGATGACGGGCGGGCGGTGGGGCCCGCGGCGGCGGCGCTTCGGCGCGCCGCGGGTGACGATGGCTCTCGTCGAGAGCTCTGCGGAGGTGAGACTCATCGTTCGGCCTTCGCTTCCTTGAAGATGCCCCGGATGAACGGGATCAGCATGATGAGGATCAGGAGGATGGTGAGCACGTTGATCGCGCTGCCGAGGCCGAGGTTCTCGGCGCCGTCGGCGAACGCCACCGAGTAGACGTAGAGCATGATCGACTCGTTGCCGATGTTCTGCGCCTGCGGCGACAGCGGGATCAGGTTGTCGAACATGCGCAGCACGTCCATGATCGTGATCAGGGTCACGAACCCGAGCACGCCGCGGATCGTCGGGATGATCACGCTGATGTGCGTCTGGAACGCGTTGGCCCCGTCGATCTTCGCGGCCTCCTTCAGCTCGTTCGGCACGCCCTGCAGCCCGGCGAGGATGATGAGCATCGCGAACGGCAGCATGTGCCAGACCGTGTTCGCGATCACCAGGATCGCGTTGGGCACCTGGTCGGTGAACCACAGCACCTGGGTGCCGCCGAAGAAGCCGATGAGCCGGTTGACGACTCCGCCGAAGTTGTCGTCGAAGAGCCACGAGAACGCGACGGCGCCCACGAGATTCGGCAGCACGTACGAGACGAGCATGATGCCGAGCACCAGGGGGCGCGAGGTGGTGATGCGGTTGATGCCGGTGGCGATGATGTAGCCGAAGACCAGCAGGATGGCGGTGGTGATGATCGTCACGACCACCGTGAACACGACCGCCTTGTGGAAGCGCGGATCGGTCAGGGCGTCGGTGAAGTTCTCGAGCCCGATGAAGGTGCCCGGTGAGCCGTAGCGGACCTGTTCGAAGCTCCACTGCACGGTGCGCACCAGCGGGAGCACGAGGAGCGCCCCCATCACCAGCAGACTCGGGAAGAAGAGCAGCCAGAACTCGCGTGCCTTCATAAGCGTCCTCCCTTGGACGGACTGTGGCCTGAACTCGCGCTCAGGCCACAGTCATGACGTCGGTGCGTCGGTCAGCCGGCGATCTTCTCGCCGGCGGCCTGCATCTGGGCGAGTCCTTCGTCGACCGCGATCTGGCCGTTCAGGATCGAGACCAGGATCGGCCGGATCTCGTTGGTGATGTCGGCCGCGATCGGCGAGACGATCGGGGGCATGGCGCTGGCGATCGAGTCGTTGGCCGCCGCACCGTACGGGGAGTTCTTCTCCGTCACCATTCCCTCACGGGCCGGGTAGGCCGCGGGGACGGAAGCCTTCGACGCGTCTTCGCTGACGGCGGAGGCCATCATCTGGAAGAGCATGTCGTGGTCCAGCTTGGTGTTGAACGGGATCGACCAGCCGTCGATCGAGAGGCGGTTGTACGAGTACTCCGCGTCGGAGGTGACCTTCGGCGCCCCGGCGAACCCGAACGAGTCGGCGAACTTGGAGTTGGAGTCGAGCGTCAGGTCGAACATGCGACCCGAGAACATGATCGACATCGCCGCGGTGCCGTTGAACATCTGCTGCTGCACCTTGGGCTGGTCGAACGTGGTGACCTGCGGGTCCATGTACGGCTTGAGCGCGAGCATCGCCTCGACGGCCTGCTTGGCCTCGGGGGTGTCGAGCGTGACCTCGCCGTCTGCGGTGACGAAGTCGGCACCGAGCGAGTTCATCGCACCCTGGAAGCCGGTGGTGACGTCGGCCGTGGCGAGCCACGGCAGGGCGATCGGATAGTCCATGAGCCCGGCGCCCTTGATCGCCTCGGCCGCGTCGATCATCTCGTCGAACGTGGTCGGGACCTCGAGGCCGAGGTCGTCGAAGATGTCGGTGCGGTACGCCATGACGAACATCTGCGCCTGCATCGGCACCGCGTAGATGTCGCCGTCGTACGACATGCCCTCGACCATCGACTGGCTGATGTCGCCGAGGCCGTAGTCGTCGGCGTACTTGTCCCACAGATCGTTGAGGGGGACGAGCTTCTCCTCCTCGCCGAATCCGGGGATGACGAAGCCGTATGTCTCGATGATGTCGTAGGTGCCCGTGTCGCCCGCGAGGGTCGCGGTGGTCTTGGTCACCTGGCCGCCGAAGTCGATCGGGTCGTGCTTCAGCGTCACGTCGTCGGTCGAGCAGCTCGACACCATCGTGTCGGTGAACGGGTCGATCGCGGAGGAGTTGTAGGCGAGGACGTTGACCGTCGTCTTGCCTTCGGGTGCCGTGTAGTCGCACGTCACCTTCGTCGAGTTCTCATTGTCGGTGCGGGAACCCGCGCCACAGCCGGCGAGGGCGACGATGCCCACGGCGACGAGTGCGAGTACCGGCAGTGCTCGGTGCTGTGTGTGTCCCATGTCGCTGATGGTATACGTATGCAGTCGACTTAGGGAAGCCTATATTCGGGCTTTCTCGACAGTTGGAATACGTATACTGCACCGGTCGTGCCACACCGGCCGTCCCGACACCGGCGAGGTCACCCGCCGAGCGCCTCGAACGAGATGCCGTGACGCGAGAACTCCCGCGTCGAGCGGGGTCGGGCGTCGACCAGCACGGTCCGACGGCTGCGTCGGGCGAGCGGCAGATCGCTCGCGGAATCCGTGTAGAGCGTATCCGCGATCGCGCCGGGGCGCATCGCCTCCAGGGTCTCGACCTTGCGCTCGCCCACGTTGTGGTCCGCGAAGCGCGGACCCCGGGCGGAGAAGCGGAAGCGCGACGCGAGCAGCGGCATCCCGCCGACGCCGAGGGCGTCGAGGTACGCCGCGGCGAGCGCGTGCTCGGTCGCGGTCGTCACGACGCCCGAGCCGTCGGCCCATGCCCGGCGCAGCGCGGTCAGCACCTCGGGCCGCACGTTGTCGGGCCGTGCGGCGAGCCCCTGCGCGGTGCGGACAGCGAGCCGCGCGTAGGCGGACTCCGACACCCCGGAGAGGACGACGTGCACGATGGCGCGGTTGCACCGCGGGCGCAGCGACCCCGCCGCCGGAGCGAGCGCGGCGGTCACCGCGAGGGCCGCGACCGGCAGCACGAGCCACGGGCGCGACCGCAGCCGCGCGAACACGAGCGTGGCCATGGTGTCGGCGCGGCTGAGCACCCCGTCGAGATCGAAGACCGTGGTCACTCCGCGTCGACCGCCCGGTCGATGATGAGCGAGACCCGGTCGGCGCGGTAGACGTCGACCGCGAACTCCAGGCAGTCGCCGTCGGCGAGGAACGTCCGTCGCGTCAGCTGCAGTCCGCCCGCGGCGCGGCGAGTGCCCAGGCGGCGTGCATCGTCGGCATCCAGCACGACCACCTCGAGCTCCGCCGAGGTGCGGGCGATGGCGAGGCCGAACCGCGCGCGCAGCTCGTCCCACAGCGACCCTGCGAGGTCGCCGTCGAGCAGGCCCGGCACGAGGTCGGCGCGGTAGTAGGTCGTCTCCACGGCGAGGGGCTCGTCGTTCGAGCGCCGCAGGCGCCGAAGCGCGTAGACGAGTGAGCCGGCAGGGATGCCGAGCCCCGCCGCGACGGTCTCGTCGGCCGGTCGCTCCTCGGCCCAGAGGAGCTCGGCTCCCGGGTTGCCGCCCGCACGGGCGATCTCCTGCGAGAACGAGCCGAGCCGCAGGCGCACGCGGGGTTCCGACACGAAGGTGCCGCGGGTCGCGTCGCGGTGCACTCGCCCCTCGTTCTCGAGCACCCCGAGCGCACGGCGGAGGGTCATGCGGCTCACGCCGAGCTCGACGCTCAGGTCTCGTTCCGCCGGCAGGGGCGTGCCGGGGGTGAGCTCACCCTCGTCGATGCGGGTGCGCAGCTCGCCGGCGATGCGCACGTAGGCGGGCTCGCCAGATTTCGTCCGTGTGAATTCTTCCGTCTCGCGCATGCCCACCATTGACACGCTACTCGTGCTCGCTCTACCGTGCCTTGGTATAGACCAGCTGTATCCACCGCCGTCGAATGAAGGTCGAGTCATGGAAACACCCGAAGCTCCCATCGCCCCGCCCGCAGCCCCGACCGGCACCCGCATGAAGCGGGAGCTCGGGCTCTACGCATCCTTCGCCGTCGCCTTCGGGTTCGTCTCGATCGCGACCGGCATCTTCACGACCTACGGGGCCGTGCTGAACAGCAGCGGACCCCGCGGCATCTGGGCCTGGCCCATCGCCGTCGTCGGTCAGACCATGGTCGCGCTCATCTTCGGCGCGCTCGCCGCCCGCATCCCGATCAGCGGCTACGCCTACCAGTGGGTGTCGCGCCTGGCCAACCCGATCCTCGGCTGGCTCACCGGGTGGATCTCGTTCGCTTTCCTCGTCGTCGTGGTGGTCGCGGTCGACTACACGATCGCCGCGACGATCCTGCCCGAGCTGTTCGGCTACGCCCCGAGCCCCGCCAACTGCTGGGTCATCACAGCCCTCGTGATGCTGCTGCAGGCGATCCTCGTGGCCCTGAGCACCAAGGTCACCAACCGCGTCAACGAGGTCGCCGTGACCGTGCAGATCATCGGGATGATCGGCATCACCGTGCTGCTGTTCGCCGTCGGTGCGGCGCTCGGACGCCTCGACTTCTCGCAGCTGTTCGCCACGGCACCCGTCGCCGAAGCGGGGTACTGGGACTTCGGCGGGCTCACCGAGGCCGGCCCGTTCCCGCTCGCGTTCCTGCTCGGCGCGTTCACGATCGTCGGCTTCGAGTCGGCCGCGAACCTCGCCGAGGAGACGAAGAACCCGGAGCGCGTGATCCCCCGTGCCATGGTGCAGGCCGTCGTCGCCCTCGGCGTGCTGGGGATGCTGTTCCTCATCGCCGTGACCGCACTCGCGGGCGACACCGCGAAGCTCGCCGAGTCGGCGACCCCGGTGGCCACCGTCATTACCTCGGTGCTGGGCCCCGTGGTCGGGAAGATCCTGCTCGTGCTCGTCGTCATCTCGATCTTCTCGTGCGGCCTCGTCATCACCCTCAGCGGCACCCGCCTGATCTGGGCGATGTCGCGCGACGAGCGCTTCCCCGCCTGGCAGCTGCTCCGCCGCGTCAGCCGCACCCGGCACACCCCGGTGGCGGCGACGCTCGGCTACCTCGTCATCACGCAGGCGATCCTCGCGATCTTCAGCGGCACGAGCGACGCGCTCTTCATCCTGTTCTCGGCGGCGACCCTGCTGCCGGCGATCATCTACGCGGGCACCGTGCTGCTGTACATCGTGAAGCGCCGCTCGCTCCCCGCGAGCGCCGGGTTCTCGCTCGGCCGGTGGGAGGTGCCGGTGCTGATCCTCGCGAGCGTCTGGCTCGTGTACGAGCTGCTCATCTTCCGCGACGTCTCATTCGAGCAGCCGCGACTGTACGTCGGCATCATGCTCGTGATCGGCATCGCGTACCTCGTCTACCTGCTCGCGACACGCGGACGCCGCGGTCTCACCATGCCCGACATGGCCGACGTCGACCGCACGTTCGACGACGACACCGCGTCCGCCTCCCGGTGAGACGCCCCTCCTCCAGAGAAACCAGCGAAAGTGGAACCATCATGAACTCCCCCTCTCCCGCCCTCCCCGTCGTCGTCATCGGCGGAGGAATCGTGGGGTCGGCCCTGCTCTACACGCTCGCGCACCGCGGAGTGGATGCCGTGCTCCTCGAAGCCGAGAGCGCGCTCGGTCTCGCGGCGAGCGGCACGAACTCCGGCGTGCTGCACACCGGCTTCGACTCGACCCCGGGCGAGCTCGAGACCGAGCTGATCCTGCGCGCCGCCCGCATCCGTCCGGCCATCCTCGACGCGCTCGGAGTGCCCGTCATCCACTGCGGCGCCGAGCTCGTGCCGCACACGGACGAGGATGCCGAGACGGTCGCGGCGCTCGCGGCCGGCGCCGCCGCGAACGGCGTGGAGGTCGAGATCCGCGAGTCGGACGGCGCCCTGCTGGTACCGGGCGAGTCCGTCAGCGACCCCGTCGCGTTCACGTCGGCGCTCGCGGCGTCGGCTGTCGCCGCCGGGGCACGGGTGGAGCTGGGCGCACGCGTCTCCGCGCTCACGCCGGGCGAGGAGGCCATCGTGGTCGAGACGATCGACGGCCGGACCATTCGAGCCGCCGCGGTCGTCAATGCCGCCGGGCTGCACGCCGACGACGTGGCCCGGCTCATCGGCGACGACTCGTTCGAGATCTACCCGCGCAAGGGCGAGTTCTTCGTGTTCGAGCTGCCGGGCGGCGCGACGCTCGACCGCATCATCCTGCCGGTGCCGACGAAGCGCACGAAGGGCGTGCTCGTCTTCCCCACGCTCGACGGCAAGGTGATCGCTGGTCCGACCGCGGTCGACCTCGACGACAAGGACGACTGGACGGTGCGCCGGGAGGCACGGGAGGAGATCCTCGCCAAGGCCGTCGCGCAGTTCCCCGCGCTGGACGGCCTCGAGCCGATCGCGAGCTACGCGGGGCTCCGCCCTGCCGGCCGAGGGAGCAACTACGTGATCGGGTCGTCGGAGAAGGATGCCCGCCTGATCAACGTCGCGGCCATCCGCTCGACGGGCCTCACCGCGTCACTCGGCATCGCCGATCACGTGGCGGAGCTGCTCCCCGCGGTCGGCATCGAGGTCGGTCCGCTGCAGCCGCCCACGCCCGCGGCGCCGGTTCCGGCCGCGAGCACGCCGTGGTGGCGTCGCACGGCCGAGCACCGCGGCGTGCTGCCGGGTGCCGTTGCGGGCGAGGATCAGCCGTCATGACCACCGTGCTCGCGATCGACCAGGGCACGTCGGGCACCAAGGCGGTCGTCGTCGACGAGTCCGGGGAGATCCTCGCCCTGAGCGAAGTCGCCGTGCGGCCGACGTACCTCTCGGGCGGCGGAGTCGAGCAGGACCCCGAGGCGCTGCTCGACTCGGTGCTCCGCGCCGGACGCACCGCGGTCGCCGAGGCGGGCGCCGAGGTCGACATCGTCACCCTCGCGAACCAGGGCGAGACCGTGCTCGCGTGGGATCCCGACACCGGCGCCGCGCTGTCGCCCATGATCGTGTGGCAGGACCGCCGCGCCGAATCGGTGTGCGCCGAGCTGCGCGACCACGCGGACGACATCGCCCGCCGTACCGGACTCGTGCTCGACCCATACTTCTCGGCACCCAAGCAGGCGTGGATCCGGCGCACTCTCACCCGCGAGGGCGTCGTGACGACCTCTGACAGCTGGCTGCTGCACCGCCTCACGGGCGAGTTCGTCACCGACGCCTCGACCGCCAGCCGCTCCCTGGCGGTCGACCTCGACAGCGCCGCCTGGGACCCCGAGCTGCTCGACCTGTTCGGACTCGCCGACGAGCGACTCCCCCGCATCCTCGCGTCCGACGACGTCGCGGGCACGACGACCGCCTTCGGCGGCTCCGCTGCGGTCGGCGGGCTGATCGTCGACCAGCAGGCGGCGCTCGTCGCGCAACGCTGCCTGCAACCCGGTGAGGCCAAGTGCACGTTCGGCACCGGCGCGTTCCTGCTCGCGAACACCGGTACGGAGGCCGTGCGCTCCACCGCCGGGCTCTCGTCGTCGGTGGCGTGGCAGCAGGGCGAGCAGACCAGCTACTGCCTCGACGGTCAGGTGTACACGGCCGCGTCCGCGGTGCGCTGGCTCGAGAAGCTCACGTTCATCGACACGGCCGCCGATCTCGACCGGGTCGCCGCCGACGACGCGGACGGCGTGCTGTGTGTGCCGGCCCTCGCGGGACTCGCCGCTCCCTGGTGGCGTCCGGACGCGACGGCGACGTTCACCGGCATGACCCTGTCCACGGGCAGCGAGCATCTGGTGCGCGCGGTGCTGGAGGGCATCGCGGCGCAGGTGGCCGAGCTGGCCAGCGCGATGTCGGCAGACCTCGGCTCCCCGCTCCAGCGGTTGCGGGTCGACGGCGGGCTGACCCGCAGCCGGGTGCTCATGCAGGCGGTCGCCGATCTCATGCGCGTCCCCGTCGACGTGTATCCGTCGCAGCATGCGACACCTCTCGGCGCTGCCGCGCTCGCCCGCTGCGCGGCGGATCCCTCGCTCACGCTCGACGAGGCGATCGTGCCGTGGTCGCCCTCGCAGACGTACGAGCCGCAGTGGTCGGACGACAGAGCCGCGGAGTTCTCGGGGCGCTGGCGCGCGGTGGCGGAGTCGCTGTCCTGACCCGCCCGGCGGTCAGGCGGTCCCCGCGTAGAGCTCGCCGACCGGCACAGCCACCGGCAGCACATTGCCCGGCTGCGCGAGCGGACACGCCCACGCCGGGTCGTAGGCGCACGACGGGTTGTAGGCGAAGTTGAAGTCCAGCACGACGGTACCGCGCTCGGCATCCGACCCGAGGTCCGCGCCCTTGATGGTGTCGAGCAGGTAGCGTCCGCCGCCGTACGTGCCGTCCGGCGTACCGGCGAGCGCGTCGCGCACCGGGACGAACAGACCGCCCCCGTAGGTGGTGAGCCGCCAGACGTCGAGGCTGCCCACGCCGGGGATCTCGACGAGACCGACGCGCTCGAACGGCACCACGCCGTCGGTGCCCGTCGCGAACTCGAAACCGCCGGGCTCCGCGGGCTCGATCGGCAGCTCGAAGCGCCACTCCGGGTCGTACGAGGCGATCGGCACGCCCTCGAAGAGCACCCGGTCGTCGGGCAGGAGCGGCGTGGCCGGATGCCGCAGCAGCAGCTCGTCGCGCTCGATGCGCCAGAGCTCGTGGGCCTCCTCGGGCGAATCGGCCTCACGGATCGCGGCGTACAGCGCGAAGACGCGGCGCCGCCAGTCGGCGACCTCGAGGGCCGTTCGTGCACTCTGCGTGGTCATGCGCCCAGGCTACGGGAGGCAGCGCCGCCCGGGGCCGAGCACCGTAGGTTGGTGTGATGACCCCGACCCCGCAGACCCGCGACCTGGCCGGCCGCACGTTCCTCGTCACCGGGGCGAACGCCGGCATCGGATACTGGTGCGCCGAGCTGCTCGCCGCCCGCGGCGCGCGGGTCGTGCTCGGATGCCGCTCGGTCGACCGCGCGACCGTGGCCGAGCGGTCGATCCGCACGCACGTCGAGGGCGCCGACGTCGGCATCCTCTCCCTCGATCTCGGTACGCTGACCGGCATCGCCGCTGCGGCGGCGAGCGTGGACGAGCCTCTGCACGGCGTGATCTGCAACGCGGGGGTGAAGGCGGCTGACCGCGGCGAGCGCACCGCCGACGGGCACGACCTCATGATCGGGACGAACGCGCTCGGCCATTTCGCTCTGCTCGCCCAGCTCGCACCCGCTCTCGCTCCGGATGCCAGGGTCGTCGCCGTCGGCTCGATCGCACACCGGTTCGCGCGCATCTCCCCCGACACGCTCGACGCCCCGTGGACCGGCAGCTCGCTGCGGCAGTACGGACGCTCGAAGGCCGCGCTCATGGCCCTCGCGTTCGAGCTCGATCGACGGTGGCGCGGCACGGCGCGCTCGGCGCTCTGCGCGCACCCCGGCTATGCGGTCGACCCGCTCACCCCGGAGCGCGACGGCCTCGCCCCCGTCCGGCCGTCGACCAGACGACTCGCCTCCCTCACCCGCGGGGTGGTGCAGGGGAAGGATGCCGGTGCCGCGGCGATCGTGCACGCCGCGGCCTCGCCGGACGCCACCGGCGGCGACTACTGGGGGCCGGGCGGACCGCTGGAGTTCCGCGGCGCTCCGCGCCGCGTCCGCGCGTCGGACGAGGTGCGCTCGCGGGAGGTCGGCGGCGCCCTCTGGACGGCCGCCGAGGAGCTCACCGGAGTGACGTTCCCGGCGTGATCGGTCGCGCCGCCCGTGGACGTCAGGCGACGTGGACCGCGGCGGGGATCTCGTCGAGCGAGCGGTAGACGGGGAGTCCGCGCTGGAGAGCGATCTCGACGTCCTTGTCCGCGCCCGCTGAGGCTCCGGGCAGGCGCAGCACCGCGTCGCAGTGCTGCAGCAGGCGGTGGGCCGTCTCGTACATGACGTCGCCGTCTTCTCCTGCCTCGCCTCCCGCGGCGCTGTCCGAGAGTCCGCGCAGCACGGGGAGAGCTACCCATTCGCCGATCATCGGCACGTGTCCGAGGCGGTGGATCGGCGCAGCCGCCTCCTCGAGCCGTTCGAGGTTGCGAGCGATGAGCGCGGGGTCTCCGCCGGTTCCGGAGCGGTAGGGGCCGGCGATGAGGATCAGGAGTGGTGTGTTCATGCCGAGCACTGTATCGTTAACCGTGCACAAACGTGCAACTACATGAAAGAACGAGGCTATCCGGATGCTGAGCGCGCAGCGCAGGACCCACCTCCGCGAGATCCTGCAGCGCGACGGTCGGATCGTCGCGAAGGACGTCGCCCGCGAGCTGTCGCTGTCGGAGGACTCCATCCGTCGCGACCTCCGCGAGATGGCCGAGGCCGGTGAGCTCGTCCGCGTCTACGGCGGAGCACTCCCGATTCCCGCCGCCGACCGCCCCGTGGACGCGCGACTCCGCCTCGCGACGGAGAGCAAGGAGCGCGTGGCCCGCCGCGCGGTCGACCTCATCGCCCCGGCATCCACCGTCGTGCTCGACGCGGGGACCACCACGCTCGCGATGGCCAGGATGCTGCCGCCCGGCGCCGACCTGACCGTGATCACTCCGAGCCCCGCCGTCGCACTGGCGGTCGCCGAGCACACCGACGCCCGGGTCGTGATGATCGGCGGGGAGCTGTCGCGCCACTCGCTCGTGTCGGGCGGACCGCTGGCGATCGAAGCCCTGCAGCACCTCTCCTCCGACGCGTTCTTCCTCGGTGTCACGGGCATCGATCCCGAGAACGGCCTCACCACCGGGCGTCTCGACGACGCCGCGACGAAACGAGCCGTCGCCGCCCGGAGCCGACGCACCTACGTGCTGGGCAGCGAGGAGAAGATCGGGGCGACGTCGCACTTCCCCGTTCTCGCCCTCGATGCGGTGACCGGGATCGTGGTCGACCCCGACGACCGCAATCCCCTCATCGGACGCCTCCCGACGGTCTGACGGGCGGCAGGTCGGGTGACCGGGCTCGGGTGACCGGGCTCAGGTGACCGTGGCCCCGACGATCGCGGGAGTCATGGCCGCCATCATCGCCGCAGCCATCGCGGCGTCGAGGGCGCTCGCCACCGCGTCGCCGACCGCGGTGCCGTCGGCCTGCGGCGCGTCCGCCGTCAGCTGTTCGATCCGCTTCTTGAGGTCGCGAGCCGAAGCACCGGCGCACTCCTCCCGGAGGATCGCGTGCGCCGCGTTCAGGTTCTGCAGGATCGACAGCAGCGAGAGATCGGCCCTGGTGGCGGCGCGGTTGCCTGCGATCACGTCGGCGAGGCGGGCGCGCAGCACGCGCTCGGGCGCCGGGTCGGACTCGGGCGTGCGCACGGACCCCCAGCCGAAGAATCCGCGCTCACCGCGCACGAGCACACCCTGCACGACGAGCGACTCGACGACCACCTCGAGCGGGTCGAGCTTGGGACGGCCGATGAGCGACTGCAGACGCTTGCCGCGCAGCGGCACCAGCCGCTCGAGCGTCGTGTCGAGCACCGGGTGCCCGGTCGGCTCGGTCGACGCGATCTCGACGACGGGATGACGCTCCTCGGTGAGGGTGATGCGACCACGCAGCGCGAGGTCGGTGAGCACGGCGGCGATCTCGCCGTACAGGCGATTGACGCTCACCGAGGATTCGACCCGGCCGTCAGGACGGAGGAGGAGCATGTGGAGCTCTTCGACGATCAGCATGCCTCCACGGTACGCAGGAGCGCCGCCGCCCGGCATCCACCGGAGGAATGATTCGCCGGGTCCGCCGCCCGGCCGACCGGGTGTGGCCGACCGGACCCCGCCGTGTCAACCCCGTCGCCCGACGACGATCGCGTTCCTAGGGTTCAGCGCATGGCATCCGACACCACAGACGCGCCCGCCGGCGCCGAGACGCCCACGAAGCTGCGGCGTGCGATCACCGGACCGCTGTTGTTCGCCTTCATCCTCGGCGACGTGCTGGGCGCCGGCATCTACGCGCTCATGGGCGTGCTCTCCGAAGAGGTCGGCGGGATGCTGTGGGCACCCCTGCTGCTCGCACTCCTGCTCGCGCTGCTCACCGCAGGCTCCTACGCCGAGCTGGTCACGAAGTACCCGCGTGCCGGCGGGGCGTCGGTCTTCGCCGAGCGCGCCTTCCGCAGTCCGATCGTGTCGTTCCTCGTCGGGTTCAGCATGCTCGCCGCGGGCGTGACGAGTGCGGCGGGTCTCGCGATCGCCTTCGCCGGTGACTACTTCGGCACGTTCTTCGACCTGCCTGCGACTCCCGTGGCCATCGTCTTCCTCGCGGTCGTCGCCGCCCTCAACGCCCGCGGCATCCGGGAATCGATGGGCGCGAACCTCGTGATGACGGCGATCGAGCTCAGCGGCCTCGTGATCGTGATCGCGGTGGTCGGCATCTTCGTCGCAGGCGGTGGCGGTGACGCGTCGCGACTCACCGCGACCCCCGACGGCACGCCGGTCGCGCTCGCAGTGCTGGGCGGAGCCGTGATCGCGTACTACTCGTTCGTCGGGTTCGAGACCTCGGCGAACATGATCGAAGAGGTCAAGAACCCCCGCCGCACCTACCCGCGCGCCCTGTTCGGGGCGCTGTCCACCGCCGGCGCGGTGTACGTGCTCGTCGGCGTCGCGAGCTCCCTCACACTCCCCGCGTCCGAGCTGCAGGAGTCCAGCGGCCCGCTGCTCGCGGTGGTCGAGGCCACCGGCGTCAGCATCCCCTCGTGGCTGTTCAGCCTCATCGCGCTGATCGCCGTCGCCAACGGCGCACTGCTGACGATGATCATGGTGAGCCGTCTCACCTACGGCATGGCCGAGCAGCGCCTCCTGCCGGGCATCCTCGGGCGGGTGCTCCCGAACCGCAGGACGCCGTGGGTGGCGATCCTCACCACGACCCTCGTCGCGATGGGCCTGACGCTCGTCGGCGACCTCGCGACACTCGCCGAGACCGTGGTGCTGCTCCTGCTGTTCGTGTTCCTCAGCGTCAACGTGTCGGTGCTGGTGCTCCGTCGCGACCGCGTCGAGCGCGACCACTTCCGCGTCTGGACGTTCGTGCCGGTGCTCGGCGTCGCGTCCTGCATCCTGCTGCTCACCCAGCAGCGTCCCGTCGTCTGGCTCTTCGGCGCCATCCTTCTCGCCGTCGGCGTCGTGCTGTTCGTCCTCGCCCGCTGGGGACGCGCCCGCTCCGACCGGGCGACAGCAGCCGCCACCGCATCCGCCTCACCGACCACCCCTCACGACACCCAGGAGGACACCCATGGCAACGCCTGACGACACGAGCAGCGTCGACGACATGAGCTTCGAAGAGAAGCGTCACGACCAGCTGACCACCGCCCCGAACGCGACGGAGGAGGACGCGGCTCCGCGCATCGAGGTCACCGAGCACGACGGCGTGACGCGCATCGACATCGCTCCGGATGCCGCGGTGCGCCCCGGCCCCGGCCCGGGCGTCGAGCTCGACGACGAGGGCCGCCCGGTCGACCGCTGAGCCGCGTGCTCTCCGACCGACGGCGCGGCCGGCGCTCGGCTAGAGCCAGCCCTTGCGCTTGAACGCGACGTAGAGGCCCACGCCCATCGCGAGCATCAGCCCGATCGCCATCGGGTACCCGAACGCCCAGTGCAGTTCAGGCATGTTGTCGAAGTTCATGCCGTAGACCGTGCCGACGAGCGTCGGGGCGAAGAGGATCGCGGCCCAGCCGGAGATGCGCTTGACCTCGTCGTTCTGCCGGATGCTCAGCTCGGTCATGCGCCGCATCTCCTCGTTCTGGCGGCGGGCGACGATCGTCGACTCCACCGTGAGCGCGTTGTCGAGCACGGTGCGGAACGTGGTGACCCGGTCGGCGATCCGCAGCGTGTGGTCGAGCACGTCGCGCAGGTACCGCTGCAGCTCCTCGTCGACGTGGTACTTCTCGGATCCGCGAAGCAGGGCGTCGAGCATGCCGGACAGCGGCTGCGTCGCCCGCTGGAAGTCGATGACCTCGCGACCGAGCTCGTAGATGCGCTGGGTCGCGTCGACGCCCTCCTCGAACAGCTGGCTCTCGATCTCGTCGATGTCGTTCTCGAGACCGGCGAGCACCGGGGCGTACTCGTCGACCACCTCGTCGAGGATGGCGTAGAGCACCGCCTCCGGACCCTGCGTGAGCAGCGCGGGGTCACCCTCCAGGCGGTGCCGCACCTTGCCGAGGTCGGGTGACTCGGCGTGGCGGATCGTGACGACGAACTCCGGTCCGACGAGCACGTGGATCTCGCCGAACTCGACCTCCTCCGTCGCGTCGAGGTAGCGGGCGGAACGCAGCACCATGAACAGCACGTCGCCGTAGCGCTCGAGCTTCGAGCGCTGATGGCCCGAGAGCGCGTCCTCCACCACGAGCTGATGGATGCCGAACTCCTCGGCGACCTCGCGGATCTCATCGGCGCTCGGCCGATACAGGCCGATCCAGCTCATGCCGCCGCGCGCGTGCATGAGCTCGAAGGTCTCGCTGAGGCTCGCGGGGTTCTCGGTGCGGACACCGTCGACATAGATGGCGTTGTCGATGATCGGCATGGCGCTCCTCCTGCTCAGGCCGTGCCGGGTGCGCTCAGCCCTCGGCGGGGGCGACGCAGGCGATGGCCGTCTCGGCGATCGCCTGGTGATACTGCTCGGCGGTGAAGGGAAGACCGAACTCGGGCGCCGTCTGTCCGGAGGCAGCGGGGGCCTTCGATGCGATGGCGGCGAGCTCCCACGCGAGGTACGCGGCGACCGTGCCGCCCTGCGTCGAGTCGTTGAGCGACACGGCGACCGTGAAACCGGTGGTCGGGTCGGAGTACGCGGCCGTGGCGTAGCCGGGAGTCCAGCCGTACTGACCGACCATGGAGCCGACGAGGCTCGCGCCGCCGGTCGCCTGCTGCCACGACGGCGCACCCTCGTAGGCGGGCAGCGGGGCGCCGAAGCGGTTCGGCTCCTCCTCGGTCCGCAGCACCTGGGCCGCCTCGGCCTGGGCGTAGCGACCGAGGTCCTCGATGGTCGACACGACGCCCGAGTCGGTGAACCCGGTGCTCGACGACATGGTCGTGATGTCGACGGGAGCCGCGCAGTTGTACCCGCCCTCGACGGGCGACAGGTAGTGGCCCTCCATGACCGCGCCCGCCGACGGCGGCGCCGCGGTTGCGCGCGGAAGCGACGTGTTCGGGAGCCCCAGCGGCTCGGTGACGTACTGCGCGATGAGCTCGGAGGCGGAGAGGCCGGAAGCCCGTTCGAGGGCGAGACCCAGGATCAGGTACCCGGCGTCCGACTCGCGGTACGTGGTGTGCGGGGCGACACGTCCGGCGCCGAGACCGTAGGAGGCCAGCTCCAGGGGCGACCACACGCGCTCCGGGGTGTTGAGCCACGCCGACTTGGCGACCGCTTCGGACGAGCCGATGCCGCTCGTGCCGTTGCACAGGTCGACCAGCGTGACATCCTTCATGTCGGGCACACCCGAGACATAGTCGGGCACGAGGTCGTCGAGGTCGACCGTCCCCTCGTCGGCGAGCGCGTACAGCACGTCGCAGGTCATGAGGCGGGTCACGTCGCCGATGCGGAACGCCATGTCGGTGCTGATCTCGGCTCCGGCACCCGGATCCTGCGTCCCGACGCCGGTCACCCACTTGCCGCTCCACGGCACCCAGACGCCGACGACCGCACCGGTCGCGCCGGAGGCCGTGAGCGCGTTCGTGACGGCATCCTGCATCGCCGCGACCGTGTCATCGGGCAGAGCGCCGTCGACCTGAGCCGGCGGCTCGTAACTGAAAGAGGGCTCGGACGTGCACCCGGTGAGGAAGATCCCGAGCATGGCGACGCCGGCCGCTGCTGCGCGGAACCTGCGCGACGAGAGAAGCTGCATGAAGGGGACCCCCGGAAGACGTGTCTCCCGAGTCTAGAACGCGGAGGCTGAAAGTACGCATCGGGCGTGCCCGTAGGGTGATGATCATGCCCCACGCCTTCGATGCCGACATCATCGCCGCCGTCCTCCGTCACATGAACGGCGACCACACCGACGACAACATGCTGATCGCCAGGGCGTTCTCGACCGGCGAGGAGGGCGAGGTCACGGGATCGACCATGACCGGCTTCGACGGCGACGGCGGCACGTGGAGCGTGACCCGCGGCGGCACCGCGTCCGAGCTGCGCGTCCCGTGGCCGGGCGGCCCCATCACCGAGCGTCCGGCGGTGCGGCGCGAGGTCGTCGCCATCTACGACCTCGCCTGCGCGAAGCTCGGCATCGAGCCGCGGCCCCACGACTGACGACGGGCGCCGACACAGCGGGATCGAGGGTTTCGCTTCAAGTTAGGTAACCCTTACACTGAGGACATGTCCGAGATCCTCTCCTTCTCCGCCGCCCTCCGTGAGCGCTCCTCCGGTTCGCATTCGCGCAGCGAGGGGGCCGGGTTCATGTCCGATCTGCTCAAGGGCGAGGGCTCCCGCGAGGACTACATCTCCCTCGTCGCGCAGCACTACTTCATCTACGAGGCGCTCGAAGGCGCGGGCGACCGGATGCGCCAGGACCCCGTCGCCTCGGTCTTCCTCAGCGACAAGCTCACCCGTCTGCCGGCTCTCGAGGCCGACCTCGCGTTCCTGCTCGGCGACGAGTGGCGCTCGCTCATCACGCCGCTGCCCACGACGCGTGCCTATGTCGCGCGCATCCGCCACGTCGGCGCGACCTGGGTCGGCGGGTTCGTCGCCCACCACTACACGCGCTACCTCGGCGACCTGTCGGGCGGCATCTTCATCGGCCGGGTCATGGCGCGCCGCTTCGGCTTCGAGACCAACGGCATCGGCTTCTACCTGTTCGACGACATCGCCGACCCGAACGCCTTCAAGGACGTCTACCGCGAGCAGCTCGACGCCGCACCCTGGGACGATGCGGAGCGCGAGCGCGTCATCGACGAGGTGCTCCTGGCGTACCGCTTCAACACCGAGCTCTTCGAGGACCTCGACCGGGCGCGCGTCGCCGCCTGACGCAGGCCACCGCGTTTCGTCCCGCTCCGCTCGGTCGACGACCTCCGGGACACCTCAGCCCTTCCCGACCTCCGGGGTCGACCGCGCGATCCACGCGTCGCGCATGAAGCGCCGCACGTCCTCGTCGACGCGGATGTCGCTCGGGCGCAGCGGCCGCGAGAGGTACAGCCCATCCAGCGAGGTCAGCCGGGAGAGCGCGACGTACGTCTGACCGGGCGCGAACGCCCCCGATCCGAGATCCACGATCGCCCGGTCGTACGTCTTGCCCTGCGACTTGTGGATCGTCACGGCCCACGCCAGACGCAGCGGGAACTGCGTGAACTCGGCGATCACGTCACGCGTCAGCTTCTTCGTGGTGGGCTCGTACGAGTATCGGAATCGCTCCCAGACGGCGGGCTCGACGTCGACCTCCTCGCCGTCGATCTCGACGCGCACGGTCTCGCCGAGGATGCGCACGACCGTGCCGATCGTGCCGTTGACCCACCGCGGCGGCTCCCCCGACATCGACGTGTCGTTGCGCAGGAACATCACCTGGGCTCCGACCTTGAGCTTGAGCTCGGTCTCGGCGGGCAGCGACGCCTCCCCCCGGCCGAACTCGCCGTTGATCTCGGCCTTCGCCGTCTGCTCCTTGCCGGGCAGCGCCGCGAGGTGACGGCTGTTGATGCCGTTCACGATGTCGTTGCGCGTCGCCAGGGTGATCATCGGCACCTCGCCCGGCTCGGGCTCGGGCGGCGTCCGCGCGCCCTGCGCGTTGAGCACCCCGGCGATCTCGGCGGTCACGCGGCCGTAGCGCACGGCGTTCAGCATCGCCTTGAAGCCGTCGTCGGACTGCCGGTGGATCTGCACGAGCTCGCGCACGTGCAGCTCGGCGCGGGTGTCGACCGCGAACAGGGCATCGCCCGAGGGTGCTTCCGCATCGCCGCCGTCGAAGCCTGCCCAGACCTTCGCGTCGAAGAACCAGAAGGACCGGTAGTGGTCCTTGACGTAGCGCAGCTCGTCGCCGCGCGGCGGGACCGGCGCCAGCTGGTACGGGTCGCCGAACATGACGACCTGCACCCCGCCGAACGGGATGCCGCGCTTGCCGCGCGCCTGCCGGAGCGAGCGGTCGATGGCATCCATGAGGTCGGCGTTCACCATGGAGATCTCGTCGATCACGAGCGTCTCTATCGCGTTGAGGATGCGGCGGGTGTTGTCGTTCTGGTCGATGTCGGAGTCGCCGATCAGACCGATCGGCAACCGGAACAGCGAGTGGATCGTCTGCCCCTCGACGTTGAGGGCGGCGACGCCGGTCGGTGCGCAGATCGCGATCTGCTTCTTGGTGTTCCAGGCGAAATGCTGCAGGAGGGTGGACTTTCCCGTGCCGGCGCGGCCCGTGATGAAGACGTGCTCGCTCGTGTCCTCGATCA
The DNA here is from genome assembly GCF_041954735.1 of Microbacterium sp. LS_15. Classification (NCBI taxonomy): domain Bacteria; kingdom Bacillati; phylum Actinomycetota; class Actinomycetes; order Micrococcales; family Microbacteriaceae; genus Microbacterium; species Microbacterium sp. LS_15. The sequence continues at coordinate 235,059 of NZ_JAVAYD010000002.1, forward strand.
GGCGGAACAGCTCCTGCTGCTCTTCTGACAGGGCGGGAAGGGACACGACTCTCTCACAGGGCTGGCGACGGGTGGAAGCGCGGCGATCACGGCCGCGGGGGCGCGCACACGGATGCCGTGCGCACGCTCCCCCATGGTACGTGGCGGCACCGCGCGGCATCCGTCTGACACGGGCGCGACGACGCGGCGACGCTCGGCGTCCCCCCAGCGCTCCCTCCTAGACTTGCGCCATGCAGCAGGTCGAGACGAAGGCGCCCCGGCGCTCCCGTCTCGCTGCCGACCTCGCGCTTCTCGCCGTCGTCGGACTCGTGCTCGTCGCCGCCCTGGCGGCGGGCGGCGCCACGCTGTATCAGCAGTTCTACGGCCCGTCCGCGTTCGTCGAGCGATATCTCGACCTGCTGTCGCAGGGCAAGGCCGCCGACGCGCTCCGCGTGCCCGGTGTGGCCATCGACAGCGAGACGCTGGAGGAGGCGGGCATCATGGCCACGGCATCCGAAGCCATGCTGCGTCAGGCCGCGCTCGCGCCGCTCTCGCAGGTCGAGATCGTGTCGGAGAAGCCCGAGGGCGACCATATCGCCGTCACCGTCTCGTACCGCGCGGGCGAGCACGACGGCACGACGACGTTCTCGGTCGCCCAGGACGGCTGGGCCGGGGTCACCCCGAACTGGCGCTTCACGACCAGCCCGCTCGCCGTCGTGAACCTCACGCTCCGAGGTGCCGACCGGTTCTCGATCAACGGCTTCGAGGTCGACCGTCGGCAGATCTCGGCCGATGCCGCGCCGCTCGACCCGCTCCCGATGCTCGTGTTCACCCCCGGCATCTACTCCGTGACCGTCGACACCCCGATCTCGACGTCGACGGGGGTGGGCGTGCTCGCCGACACCCCGCTCGCCGTCACGCCTCTCGACGTGCAGACCGAGCCGACCGAGGAGTTCACGGCGGTCGTGCAGCAGCGCGTCGAGGAGTTCCTGACCGCGTGCACCACGCAGGAGGTGCTGCAGCCGACGGCCTGCCCGTTCGGACTGGAGGTGTCGAACCGCATCGCCTCGCTGCCGGAATGGTCGATCGCCGCACAGCCGCAGGTCACGGTCGTCCCCGACGACAACGGTCACTGGAGCATCCCCCCGACGGATGCCGTGGCGCACGTCGAGGTCGAGATCCGCTCCCTGTTCGACGGCACGGTGCAGGCGATCTCCGAGGACGTGCCCTTCCAGGTCAACGGCACCATCACGATCCTGCCCGACGGCTCGGCGTCGATCCGCGTGGGGTCGCCCGACGACGCGCCCCAGGATTAGCGCGTCGCAGGGCTGACGGGTCGCGCGACTAGCGCGCCGCGCGCTCCGCCTCGCGCCGGTCGCGGTCTGCCAGCTCCGCGAGCCGGGCGTTGTACTCCTCGAGCTCGGCATCGCCCGTGCGGTCGGCATGCCGGTCGCGGCGCTTCTGCAGGTTGGTGTCGCTGCGGCTCCACTGGATCGCCACGGTGATCGCGAGGATGAGCGTGGGGATCTCTCCGATCGACCACGCGATGCCGCCGCCGATGTACTGATCCTCCATCGGGGAGGGGCCCCAGTCGCGGCCCATCGAGCCGAACCAGTCGGCGACCAACAGCCCCTCCTGCATCATCATCGCCATGCCGAAGAACGCGTGCATGGCCATGACGGCGATGAGGGTGATGAGACGGCCCGGGTACGGCAGGCGGTACGGAACGGGGTCGGCCCCGACGAGGCTCATGACGAACAGGTAGCCCGAGATGAGGAAGTGCGCGACCATCCACTCGTGGCCGAGGTGCTCGTACATCGACCAGCGCACGAGGTCGGTGAAGTAGAACGCCCAGAGCGACACGATGAAGATCGCCGCCGCCACGAACGGGTGCGTGACCACCTTCGCGAACGGTGAGTGCACGGCCCACATGATCCACTCGCGACCGCCGAGGGTGCCGTCGTCGCGCTTGTGGATCGCGCGCAGCGCGAGCGTGATCGGTGCGCCCGAGACCAGCAGCAGTGGGATCGCCATCGACAGCATCATGTGCCCGAGCATGTGCACGCTGAAGAGGTACTCCTGGTACGCGTTGATCGGCCCACCGGTCACCCACACGAGCATGAGCACGCCGAGCACCCAGAACACCGTGCGGTGGATCGGCCAGCGGTCGCCGCGCTTCTGCAGGCGGCGGACGCCGGCGAGGTAGAAGAACAGACCGAACCCGGCCGCGACGAGCCAGAGGATGTCGATGTCCCAGGCCGTGAACCAGCGGTCGATCGTGAACTCGGGCGGCAGCGGGGAGCGCGTGAGGTTCTCCGCCGGCGTCTGCACGAAAGCCGCCTCCTCCCCGGTGGGAGGGGGCGTGCGCGCGAGCGCCGAGGCGGCACCGGACGCGAGGCCCATCAGCGCGATCTCGCCGAGCACCAGCATCCAGAACCAGCGCGCCCCCTGCGCGCCGTCGAGCCGCGGGATGAGACGGATGCGGTACCAGGCCCCGAACAGCCCCATGCCGACGAGCAGCACGACCTTGGCGATGAGGATGCCGCCGTAGGGCGTCATGAGCTGCGTGATGTCGCCGAGGGCGACCACCGAGCGAGCGAGTCCCGAGACGGCGACGACCACGAACGCCGCGATCGCGAGGCTCGAGTAGCGGGCGACGAGCTTCGCCGTGCCGATGTCGGATCGACCGCGCAGCACGATCACGAGCAGCAGGCCGCCGAGCCAGACTGCCGCGCCGATCGTGTGCAGGAGGATCGAGTTGACGGCCACGTTGTGACCGGACAGCTCGCCGGAGTGCCCCTGCGTCGCGAGGGGGAGGAAGGATGCCGCGGCCAGCAGGGCCGTGAGCAGGGTGGGCAGCCAGCTGCGCCAGGCGAACACGAGCACCGTGATGACGGAGCCCATGATCGTCGTGATCAGCCACGACTGGCCGAGCGCGGTCTCAAGCAGGAAGCGGCCGAGCTGGGACCCGAACTCCCGCTCGGCGCTCAGCTGCGGGTTGAACGCGGCCATGAAGGTCAGGAACGCGCTGATGCCGGCCGAGACCGTGAAGACGGCTGCGCCGACGGATGCCGTGTTGAGCGCGACCTCGAAGGAGTTCTGCTCCGACTTCAGCGCGAAGAGGGCGAGCACGAGCGAGCCGAGCATGGCTGCGGCGGCGATGTTCATGACGAGCTTGACGACGGGGATCGCCCAGCGCACGAAGGGTCCGGGGTCCTGGAGCAGGAGCGGGGCCGCGCCTCCGCCGAGGATCAGGGCGACGACCACGGCGACGAGTCCGCCCGCGAGCAGGATGCCGACGCCGACTGCACGATAGGCAGGGCTCGTCGGGGCTGACACGGCGCGGGAACTCACCCCTCCAGCCTAAGCCGCGTGGCCGGGGAGGACGCGCCGAAGGCCGCCCCCGAACGGATCGGAAGCGGCCTTCGAAAGGTGCGGTCTTACTTGACGGCAGCCTTGAGCTTGGAACCGGCGGTCACCTTGACGCGCTTGCCGGCCGGGATCTTGATCTCGGCGCCGGTCTGCGGGTTGCGGCCCGTGCGAGCGGCGGTCGCGACCTGCTCGAACGAGATCCAGCCCGGGATCGAGACCTTGCTGCCCTTGGCAACGGCGTCGGAGACCGAGGAGAACAGCGCGTCGAGAACGCCCGAGACGGTGGCCTGGCTCTGGCCGGTGGCGGAAGCGATGCTCGCGACGAGCTCGGTCTTGGTGATGGACTTGTCAGCCATGTCATCCTCCAGCGACGGATCCGTCGCATCGTTTGTGGTTCGGCAGACGGGCGCCTGCCGTTGGTCGTGTGACCGCCTTGAATGTACCAACGACGACCCTCATTTCCGCGTCATTTCGCGGGTTTTGGGCTTTTCCTTGGCGTGTCGTGGTGCAGATGTGACGAATGTGACGCCTGAGGACGCCCCGTGACGGGCTCGCTCACGACCCTCGGTGGTCGTCGACCACCGCCCGGGCCGTTCGCTCGAAGGCCGGAGCGACGCGGTCCTCGCCGTCGAGATAGCCGCCGACGAGTGCGGCATCACGGAGCATGACGAGCGAGTCCGCGACCTCCGCGGGATGCCGGAGACCGGCCGCCGCAGCGACGCCCTCCAGGGCGGACCGGAACCAGTCGCGATGCTCGTCGATCACCGTGCGCACCGGACCAGCCGCGTCGGGGTACTCCGCCGCGGCGTTGATGAAGGGGCAGCCTCTCGTGTGCCGCTGGCGGATGTCGGCGGCGATCCGGTCGATGACGGCGTCGACGAGGGTCGCCGGGCCCGCGGCATCCGACTCCGCCTCGTCGAACAGCGACCGGAGCACTCCGTCCTCGTTGCGGAGGTAGGCGAGAACGAGGTTTTCCTTGCCGCCGAACTGCTTGTAGAGGGTGGCGCGCGTCACGCCCGCCTCCTCGATGATGCGGTCGACGCCGACCGCGTGGATCCCCTCCTCGTAGAAGAGGCGGGTCGCCGTGTCGATGAGGCGGATGCGCGCGGCGCTCGGCCGTCGGGGAGTCGTGGTGTCCATGGCGATCCCTCTCATCGTGGCATCCGTCGCGCTGTCCCGCGAGGATCACGGAGGGATCCCGCGGCGCGTACCGCAGGAGATCACGCGTATCGAAGGACCGGATGCGGCATCCGATCCTTCGATACGTGCGATCTCCTTCGGTACGCGGGCGCGCCCGGGGGGATACGCGCGGCGGGGGACAGGACGCGGGCGAGGCAGAGCCCGGGGATGCAGAAGGGGCGAGGATCCGAAGATCCTCGCCCCTTCCGACTGGATGCTGTGGCTTACCAGCTCGACTTGGTCACGCCGGGCAGCTCGCCGCGGTGCGCCATGTCACGGAAGCGGACACGCGAGATGCCGAACTTCGTGAGGACACCACGGGGGCGGCCGTCGATGACGTCGCGCGAGCGCAGGCGCACCGGCGACGCGTTGCGCGGCAGCTTCTGCAGGCCGACGCGAGCGGCCTCGCGGGCCTCGTCCGACGCGTTCGGGTCGACGAGGGTCTTCTTCAGCTCGAGACGACGCTCCGCGTAGCGGTCCACGACTGCCTTGCGCTGCTCGTTGCGAGCGATCTTGCTCTTCTTAGCCATGGATCAACGCTCCTCTCGGAATTCGACGTGCTGACGGATGACCGGGTCGTACTTCTTGAGCACGAGACGGTCGGGGGTGTTGCGGCGGTTCTTCTTCGTCACGTACGTGTAACCCGTACCTGCCGTCGAACGCAGCTTGATGATCGGACGGACGTCCTGAGCCTTCTTGGCCATTAGAGCTTCACACCCTTCGCCTGGAGGTCCTTGACCACGTTCTCGATGCCACGGGCGTCGATCACCTTGATGCCCTTGGCGGACACGTTGAGCGTGATCTTACGACCGAGCGACGGGACGAAATAGGTCTTCTTCTGCACGTTCGGGTCGAAGCGGCGCTTCGTCCGGCGGTGCGAGTGCGAGACGTTGTGACCGAAGCCGGGAACAGCACCGGTCACCTGGCACACTGCTGCCATGATGGTGACTCCTTCATTACCGTGAGGCCGGACGGCCTCACCCAAGATCCCTTGTCTGCACGCCACGGGCCCGTCGACAAGCTCGGGAACCCTGTAGCACGCGAACTGCGCACAGGAGTGTGCGCAGACAAAGAGTCAGTCTAGCACGGTCAGGCTCGCCCGATCGACGCGGCCTGCGCACCCCTCCCCCAGCGGAACGGCGAGACGGTCGGGTCGCCGGCGATCCAGAACCGCCACGGAAAGGCGTCGGTACCCGCGACACCGGCGACGCCGACACGCGGCCCCGTCGCGACGTCGAGCACCGGCTCGTCGCGCAGCCACAGCTCCGCCCGCGCGCCCTCCAGCTCGGACCCGGCGACCGCGTCGATGCCGTCGTGCAGCGGATGCCGCAGCCCGGCCGCCTGCCCGAAACGCCCTGGCCCGCGGGCGAGGTCGCGCAGCAGGCGCGACGTGAGAGGCGGCTCGGCACGACGGCGGATGGCGGCGGCATCCACACCGTGCACGACCTCGCCGGCGCGCAGCAGGATCCCGCCCGCCTGACCCTCGGCGCCCGAGACGACGTTCACACAGGAGTGGATGCCGTGGCTGAGGTACACGTACAGGTGCCCCGGCTCGCCCCACATCGTGGCGTTGCGTGCCGTGCGGCCCATGCGAGCGTGCGAACCGGGGTCGGCATGCGGCCCGGTGCCCTGCCCGTGATATGCCTCGACCTCGGTGATCCGCAGGTGCACCGCGGAGCCGGCGACGAGGGTGCGCAGCTCTCCGCCCAGCAACGACGGGGCGACGTCGACCGGCAGGCCGGACAGCTCGGCGCGGGTCGCCCGGTGCACGGCATCCAACGGCATGGTGCTCAGAACTGCGGCGCCGTCTGGCACCACGAGGCGTCGAACCCGGTGAGGGCCACGATCTCGTCGCCCGTGCGCAGGTCGAGCAGATGCGTCTCCATCTTCTCGGGCAGGGGCAGCAGCATGCGGTCGTACGGGTTGTCGGTGAGGTCGGGGGCGATCACGACGGCGGCGTACTGGCCGCTGGGCGACGCGCACGCCTGCAGGATCGAATCGGTCGACCCCACCTCGACGAGGGGGATCGCGGTGCCCTCGTCGTCGACCGTGATGATCGCCTGGCCGGACGGGATGCCGTTCTCATCACGCGCCACGACGTGCCGCAGCGTGCCGCCCGGATAGGGCGTGATCGTCGTCGCCGTGCCGTAGTCGGGGTTCGAGGCGGCGAGCGGCTGCTCCGATCCGTCCGTGAGGTTGAGCTCGACGACCGAGCCGTCGAGCCGCTCGACGATCGCCGTGTACGTGCCGCGGCTGATGCCCTGGATGGTCGTCGCCAGCCCCAGGGACTGAACACCGGCATCCGTCGAGCGGTCGACGAGCGACAGCGCCCCGTCGAAGTCGATGAACAGCACCGCCGAACTGTCGGGCACGAACTGCCAGACGAAGATGTTCGCCTCCGTGCCGCCGACCTCGGTCACCACCGGGTCGTCGTCGCCGCTGAGCGACTGGGTGACGAGGACGCTCGCTCGCCCCTCGGTGTCGCTGAGCTCGCGGTCGGAGTAGCTGTAGCCGACGTACCCGCCGCGGTCGGAGACCTGGATCGCGCCGACGTATCCGTCACCGGGGAGCTTCAGCTCACGCGGATCGGAACCGTCGCGCTTCATGACGAGGAGCTTCGACCCCTCGTCCTCTTCGACCGAGACGACCAGCTGCGTCGACGTCGCGCGGAAGTCGTTGATCTTGTCGGCGGCGTACACCGGCACGGCGTTCTCACCCGTCAGATCGGTGCGGAAGATCGTGTCGTCGCCGTCGGCATCGCGCCGCAGCAGGAAGATGCTCGACGACGGCGTCGTGAAACTCGTCGTCAGCGTCGTCGACGGACCCCCGCCGGCTCCGGTCGCGTCGGCGATGCGCACCGTGTACTCGGTGGCGTCGTCGAGGGGGACCGTGAAGCGGATGCCGACACCGCGCCCTGCCGCATCGAGCGTGAATGGAACAGCCGGTTCGACCGTCACCTGCGACTCGTCGATCGCCGACAGCGCCTGGTTCGTCGTGAGGATCACCCGACTGCCCGACGTCTCGACCGCCTGCTCGGGGTTCACCTGCACCTCGGTGATCCGCGGGCCCTGCGTCAGGCTCACGACGCCGAGGCCCGCGCCCACCAGGACGAGGATGCCGAGCACGGCCCCGAGCGCGACGAGGAAGCGGCGATTGCGCGGCGGTGCGTCGGCGGGGGTCGGGCCCTCGGTCGTCGCGGGCGGCGGAGGTGAGTAGACACCCGGTTCCGGCGACGGGGCGGCGTCGGGTCGAACCCCGTGCGTGTCGTCTCGGTCGGCTGCGCCGTCCTCGCTCAACGACCCGCGGGAAGTGACGTCGGCCTCGCGGGCCTCCGCCTCGCGGGCGGCGGCCTCGCGGGCGGCGGCCTCGCGGGCGGCACGCATCTCGGCGCGTGTGCGCGGGACGGGCGGCTCGTCAGTACTCATACGGGTCCCCGGGCTCGTCGATGGGCTGCACCGAGGTCGGGTCGACGTGCAGTCGGCCGTCGGCATCCGCCTTCACGGTGCCCTCGACCTGCACCCACTGTCCTGTCTTGAACTCCCCCGCGTCGATCGTGACGGGCAGCGTCGCCGTCTGCGCGTCGATCACGCAGTGCGTGATGACGAGCCGCGTGAGGTTCACGCCGTCGGCATCCGACGGCGTGACGAACCCCGTGAGCGACACGGCCTTGCCGTCGTAGGCGGCGGTGTTCGTGGCGGAGGCGAACACGCTCGCCCAGTCGCCCACGCCGAACGTCGAGGTGTCGGCGACGCCCAGCGTCACGTCATCGGCGCCGACGAAGAGCGCGGTCTGCTCCCCCGCGCGCGACATCGCGAGTTCGACCGACAGGGAGGCGGGAGGGAGCACGAGTGCGGCGACCACGACACCCGACGCGATCACGCCACCGGCGACCGTGCCGGCCGTCGCCAAAGCGCGGCGGGCGGAGGGCCGCGCGTCCTCGGCATCCGCATGGTCCGATCCGTGATCGTGAGATCCGTGATCGTGCCCGTGGTCGGTCTCGGCGCCGAGCGGCAGCGTGCACGACCAGATCGCGGCCGCGAGGGTCACGACCGCGGCGGCGCAGGCGAACCACACCGACTCGGGGCTGATGTAGAGGGTGAGGCGTCCGGTCACGCCGAGGCCGAGCGTGACGATGGAGACGATGGTCGCGAGCCCCACACCCAGCCAGCGGGTGCCGAGGGCTCGGCGGCGCGAGACGGACTGCTCAGACAAAGACGTTCACCCCGATCCCGATGGCGAAGGCGGCGAGCACGACGACGCCGACGATTCCCGCGAGCGTGCGGGTGGTGAAGGTGGTGCGCATGAGCGCGAGCATCTTCACGTCGACGAGCGGCCCGACCAGCAGGAACGCGACGATCGCGCCCGAGGAGAACGTCGAGGCGAACGACAGCGCGAAGAACGCATCCACGTTCGAGCAGATCGCGACGGTCATGGCGAGCGCCATCATCGCGACGATCGACAGCACGGGGTTGGATCCGATCGCGAGCAGCAGCTCCCGCGGGATGAGCACCTGCACCGCACCGGCCAGGGCAGATCCGATGATGAGCGCCGGCATGACCGCGCGCAGCTCGACGAGGAACTGCGTGAGGCTGCGGCGCACCGGGGTTCCCGGCTCGTGCGTGACCCGCTCGCACGTGTCGACGAAGCGCTGCGTCAGCAGCGAGTCGGGCGAGGGGTGTCGGCTGTAGATCCAGCCGATGAGGTTCGCGATGACGTAGCCGCCGATGAGACGGGCGACGAGGATGCCGTCGTCGAACCCGAACGCCGCGTGCGTCGTGAGGATCACGATCGGGTTCACGATCGGGGCGGCGATGAGGAACGTGAGCGCCTCGGCCGGGGCGAGTCCGCGCATCATGAGTCCGCGGGCGAAGGGCACGTTGCCGCACTCGCAGACCGGGATCAGCATGCCAAGCAGCGACAGCACGGCACGGCGGGCCCACGCGCGTCGCGGAAGCCAGCGGTGGATGACGTCGGACGGCAGCCACACCTGCACCACGATCGACAGCAGCACGCCGAGGATGACGAAGGGCAGTGCCTCGATCAGCACGCTGAGAGCGAGGGTCAGGCCATCCTGTGCCCGGCTGGGCAGCGCCGCGTCGTAGAGGTTCGGGAGGAACGCGTCGACGAGGAACAGCGCCGCGACGATGCCGGCGCCGAGGGCGACGCCGATCCAGGGCGACCGCGGCGGCCTGACGGGCCCGTGCGAGTGCGCCGTGCGGGTCGGGGCCTGCGCCGTCACGCGATCGCTGCCTCTTCTGCGGCGCGCTTGTTGGTGCAGGGGGCGCACAGGCCGAAGATGTCGACCACGTGCGCGGCGTCCGTGAACCCGTGCAGGGCGGCGGTGCGATGCGCCCACTGCTCGACGTCCTTCGCTTCGATCTCGACGGTGAGACCGCAGTTGCGGCAGATCAAGTGGTGGTGATGACCCTGCGTCGTGCAGGCGCGGTACAGCGCCTCGCCCTCGGGGCTCTGCAGCGAATCGGCATCGCCGGAAGCGGCGAGGCCGGCGAGCGCGCGGTACACGGTGGCGAGGCCGATTCCCGTGTTGTCGTCGCGCAGCGACGCGTGCAGGCTCTGGGCGCTCACGAATCCGCGCGCGTCGGCGAGCGCTTCGCGCACGCGTTCGCGCTGCCAGGTGTTCCGCTGAGCCATACCCACGATTCTAGGCGCGCCGTGCTTGTCGGGGGCTGGGAGCGGCGCCGCTGGGACGGGCGCCCTTCCGGACGGCGTCAGGCGCGGACGCGCCGCACGCCTCCGCGCACCCGCTGGATGATCCAGCACACGACGTAGATCGTGAACGACAGGGTCGTGATGTACGGGCTCACCGGCAGGGTGCCCGCGAGCGCGAGCAGGATGCCGCCCACCGCCGACACGAATCCGAACAGCGCCGCGAGCAGCGGCACCGCGACGGGTCCGGCGGTCACGCGCATCGCGGCGGCGGCCGGCGTCACGAGCAGAGCCATCACGAGCAGCGCGCCGATGATGTGCACGCTGACCGCGACGATGAGGCCGAGCAGCACCATGAACAGCAGGCTCACCGCGCGGGTGGGCACGCCGCGCGCCGCGGCCGATTCGGGATCGAGGGAGTCGAAGCGCAGCGGGTGCCACATGAGCAGCAGACCGAGCAGCACCACGATGCTGATGCCGAGCAGCCAGCCCAGGTCGGGGCTCGAGACGGAGACGATCTGACCCGTCAGCAGGCTGAAGCGGTTCGCGCTGCGGCCGTCGTAGAGAGACAGGAACAGGATGCCGAGACCGAGACCGAACGGCATCAGCACGCCGACGATCGAGTTGCGGTCCCTCGCCTTCGCGCCGAGGATGCCGATGAGGACGGCCGCGACGAGCGCTCCGCCCAGCGAGCCGGCGACGACGCTGCCGCCGAACAGCAGGGCAGCGGCCGCGCCCGCGAACGAGAGCTCGCTGACACCGTGCACGGCGAACGCGAGGTCGCGCTGCATCACGAAGACGCCGATGAGTCCGCCGACGATGCCGAGCACGGCGCCCGCGACGATCGAGTTGGCGAGCAGCGCGACGAGGTCGCCGTAGTCCTGGAACGAGAACACGTCGCTCCAGTCCACGGTCTGGACGATGCCGGTGGCGGCGGTCATGCGTGGGCCTCGTGATCGTGGTCGTGGTGGGGCTCGGCATCCGGCACTCCGACGACGACCAGCCGATCGCCGGCGCGCAGCACGAACACGGGTGTGCCATAGAGCTCGGTGAGCACGCGGGTCTGCAGCACCTCCTCGGGGGTGCCGAGCACGAAGCGGCCGCCGGCGATGTAGAGGATGCGGTCGACGCGGCCGAGGATCGGATTGATGTCGTGGGTGACGAACAGCACGGCGGCGTCGCGCTCACGGCGCTGCCGGTCGATGATGTCGGTCACGGCGACCTGGTTCGCGAGGTCGAGGTTCGACAGCGGTTCGTCGCACAGCAGCAGCGACGGCTCGTCGGCGAGCGCCTGTCCGACCCGGAGGCGCTGCTGCTCTCCACCCGAGAGCAGCCCCACCCGCCGGTCGGCGAAGTGCGAGGCGCCGACCGCGCGCAGCAGCTCGTCGACCTTGGCTTTGTCGCCGCGGTGGGGCACGGGGAATCCGAACCGGCTGCCCTGCACGCCGAGGGCGACGAGGTCGCGCGCGCGCATGCTGGTGTCGGGAGCGAGGGTGCGCTGCTGGGGCACGTAGCCGATGCGGCGATTGCCCTTGCGCACGGGCCCGCCCGAGACGCGGATCTCTCCTGCCGACAGCGGCTGCAGGCCCAGGATGCTGCGCAGCAGCGTGGTCTTGCCCGACCCCGACGGTCCGAGCACGGCGATGAACTCCCCCGGCTCGACGGTCAGGTCGAGACCGGACCACAATTCGCGGTCGCCGCGCTGCAGGGCGGCGCCGCGCACCTCCAGGACGGGGGTGCGCGGCGCGGGGCCTGCGGTCGTGTCGGCGGCGCCGCTCACGACTGGAGCGCGTCGGCGAGGCTCTGGATCGCGTCACTCATCCACTCAGAGTACGACGATCCCTCGGGCAGCAGCTCCGTGAACGCGACGAGCGGAATACCGGCATCCGTCGCAGCATCCTCGACGCGCTGCGTCTCGGCGCCACCCGTCTGCGCGTTGGTCAGCACCGCGCGCACGTCTCCCGCGGAGATCACGTCGAGGGTCGCGAGCAGCGTGGCCGGGGCCACGTCGGTGCCCTCCTCCACGGACTCGGCGAAGCCCTCGGGCGTGACGTCGGTGAGGCCGGCCGCCGCGGCGATGTAGCCGGGCAGCGGTTCGGTGATGATGACGTTCGCTCCCGCAGCATCCGTCTTCAGGGTCGCGAGGTCGGCCTCGAACCCCTCGAGGTCGGCGACGATCTTGTCGGCGTTCGCGGTGAAGTCGTCCTTGCCGTCGGGGTCGAGCTCCGACAGCTCGTCAGCGATCGCCTCGACGACGTGCACCATCGTGTGCGGGTCGAACCAGACGTGCTCGTTGAAGCCCTCGATGTGGTTGTGACCCTCGTGGCCCTCTTCTCCGTCGGCGTGCTCGTGGTCGTGGCCCTCTTCCTCCGTGGCGGCCTCGTCGCCGTGGTCGTGGCCCTCCTCGTCGTCGGCGTGGTCATGGCCCTCGTTGCCCGGGTAGTCGTGCGAGTACTCGACGGCCGTGACGACGTGCGGATCCTGCGCGTCCTGCAGCAGCGTGTCGATGAAGGAGTCGTATCCGCCGCCGTTCTCGATCACGAGGTCGGCCTTCTGCACCGTGAGGCGGTCGCGCGCCGAGGCCTCGTACGAGTGCGGGTCCTGCGTGGCCGAGGTGATGATCGACTCGACCTCGACGCGATCGCCGCCGATCTGCGCGGCCAGCGAGCCGTAGACGTTGGTGCTCGCGACGACCGTGATGCCGTCGTCGCCGCCCTCTCCCGCGGCCGGGGTGGTGGAGCATCCGGCCAGCGACAGGGCGGCGACGGATGCGAGGGCGAGGGCGACGACGGGCTTCTTCATGCTCTCACTCTAAGCGCTAATGAGAACCATTATCAAATCGGGAGGATGCCGCGATCCGTGCCGCCGAAAGCCGTCGAATACGTCGAGACCCACCACCCGCGGCCCACGGGGCGGTGGGTCCCACGGGGCGGTGGCCTCGGCACGGCGGCGGGCCGCCACGGCGGAATCCGTCCCGTCGAGCGTCAGGCTATGAGACCCTGCGGCGCGAGCCAGACCGTCGAGTCCGCGGGCACGGCCCCCTCGACGAGCGTGCCCAGGACGAGGTCGTCGGCCTCCGCGCCCAGGTCGAACGGCTCCGAGCCGAAGTTCGTCACGATCTGCCAGCCGTTCGGCCGCGCGAAGCGCAGGACGTCGGCACGCCCTGTCTCGACCCACTCCAGGGTCTCGTCGGTCTGCAGCAGGCGACGGAGCCGCAGCGCCTCACGGTACAGCGCGAGGGTCGACGACGGATCCGCATCCTCCACGTCGACCGCGTACTCGGCGAACCACTCCGGCTGCGGCAGATGCGCGTCGCCGGCACCGAAGCCGAACGACGGACCGGATGCCGTCCACGGCAGCGGCACGCGGCATCCGTCCCTTCCGAGGCCGTCGAATTCGGCCCCGCGGAAGAACGACGGATCCTGGCGCTGCTCCGGTCCGATCTCCGCGACCTCCTGCAGCCCGAGCTCCTCGCCCTGGTACAGGTACGTGCTGCCGGGCAGACCGAGCAGCAGCAGCGTCGCGGCGTGCGCCCGACGCAGCCCGCGCTCGCGGTCGAGCTGTTCGGCCGGTCCGCCCGCGGCCACCCACTCCACACCCTGCTTTACGCCCTTGCGCCCGTTGAGCGGAGCGAGGCCGTAGCGGGTGGCGTGACGCGTGACGTCGTGGTTCGACAGCACCCACGTCGTCGACGACCCCGTGATGCGCGCCTGCGCGAGGTTGTCGGTGATGACCGTGCGGAACTGCTCCGCGTCGAAGTCGGCGACGAGCAGGTCGAAGTTGAACGCCTGACCCAGCCCCTCGGCCGAGGCGTAGCGCGCGCGGCGCTCCGGGGTGCTCACCCACGCCTCCGCGACAGCCGTGCGGGGCGGGTCGTACTCGTTGAAGACCCGCCGCCACTCGGCGTAGATCTCGTGCACGTCGTCGCGGTCGTGCAGCGGGTGGTTGCCGTCGTGCGGCAGTGCGTCGAGCTCGGCGGTGCTGGGCAGCGGCTCGCTGAGATCCTTGGTCAGCATGTGCGCCACGTCGATGCGGAAGCCGTCCACCCCTCGGTCAGACCAGAAGCGCAGCGTCGTGAGGAAGTCCTCGCGGACCTCCGGGTGGTCCCAGTTCAGGTCGGGCTGCTCCGGTGCGAAGCTGTGCAGGTACCACTGGCCGTCCTCGACGCGCTCCCACGCCGACCCGCCGAACGCGGCGGTCCAGTCGGTCGGCGGCTCGTCGCCGTCCGGCCCGGACCCCTCGCGGAAGATGTACCGCTCCCGCGCGGCCGATCCGCGCCCGGCGGCGAGCGCCTCCTGGAACCACTCGTGCAGGTCGGAACTGTGGTTCGGCACGATGTCGACGACGACGCGGATGCCGCGCTCGTGCAGTGCCGCGACCATCTCGTCGAAGTCGGCGAGCGTGCCCAGCCGCGGGTCGACGTCGCGGTAGTCCGCCACGTCGTATCCGCCGTCCGCGAGCGCCGAGGGGTAGAACGGGCTGAGCCAGACGGCGTCGATCCCGAGCTCGGCGAGGTAGTCGGCGCGAGAGACGATGCCGGGGATGTCGCCCAGGCCGTCGCCGTTCGCGTCGGCGAAGCTGCGGGGGTAGATCTGGTACACGATCGCCTGACGCCACCAGGCCGCCGTGATGTCGGAGTGGTCGTTGCGGGTCTCGGTGAGAGTCGCATCGGTCATAAGAGGGTGGTGCTCCTTCTTTCGGTGGTTCGGATTCTTTCGGTGGTTCGGATGGTCAGCCCTTGACGGCGCCCTGCGTCACGCCCTCCATCACGAAGCGCTGCGTGAACAGGTACGCGAGGATCGCCGGGGCCATGGCCATGAGGTACGACGCGAAGGCGACGTTGTAGTTGTTGCTGAACTGGTTCTGGAAGAGGTTCTGCCGCACCGGCAGGGTCTGCAGGGCGGGGTCGGAGATGATGAGCGACGGCATCATGAAGTCGTTCCACGCATAGAGGAAGGCGAAGATGCCGACGGTCGCGCTCATCGGTGCGAGCAGCGGGAAGATGAGCCGCCAGAACGTCTGCCACGTCGACGCACCGTCGATGCGGGCGCTCTCCTCGAGCTCGATCGGGATCGAGCGGAGGAACGCGGTGAACAGCAGCACGCTGAAGCTCAGCTGGAACATCGTCGCGAGGATGATGACGCCGAACGGGTTGTCGAGGCCGACGCGTCCGGTGAGTTGGATCTGCGGCAGCGCCACCACGGGGAACGGGATGAACATCGCCGCGAGCAGGTAGAAGAACGACCAGCGGAACAGCTTGCGGTCCCAGTTGCGCACGATCGCGTACGAGGCGAACGCCGCGAGGATGATCGTGGCCGCCACGGTGCCTGCGGTGACGAGCAGCGAGATGCCGGCGCCGACGGGGAACTTCGTGAGGTTCCACGCCTGCACGAACCCGTCGATGCTGAACGGCGCCGGCAGCGAGAACGCGTTGCCGTCGACGGCCTGTCCTGTCGTCTTGAACGCCATCGAGATGGTGACGTACAGCGGCAGCAGCACGGTGACCGCGCAGAGGATGAGGATGACGGTGCCCGACCAGTTGACGCGCTCCATGCGGATACGCGGCTTCTTGCCGTCGGCGGTGACGGTGGTGAGTGTCTGGGTGGACATCAGAGGGCGTTCCTTCCGCGGGTCAGCGAGAGCTGCAGCAGCGAGATGAGCACGGCGACGATGAAGAAGATCGTCGCGTTGGCCATCTGGTAGGCGTAGTCGCCGCCGTTGAACCCGGCGATGATCGTCATCGCGACGCTGCGGGTCGCAGTGCCGGGTCCGCCGTTGGTGAGTCCGACGATGATGTCGTAGGCGTTGAGGAAGCCCTTGAAACCGAGGATCACGTTGATCACCACGTAGCCGGCCACGAGCGGGACCGTGATCCGCAGCAGCTGCTGGGTCTTGCTCGCACCGTCGATGCTCGCCGCCTCGTACACCTCGCCCGGCACCGACAGGAGTCCGGCGATGTAGATGAGCAGTGTGCCCGGCGTGGCCTGCCAGGCCGTCACGATCACGATCGCGACCCAGGCGAGGTCGGGGTTGGCGAGCAGGCTCGTCTCCAACCACGGGATGCCCGTGGCTGCACCCGCCTCGGGGATCGAGTTCGAGAACAGGAAGTTGAAGACGTAGGCGATGATGATGCCCGAGATCACCATCGGGATCACGAAGATCGTGCGGAGCCCGGTCTTGAAGCGGATGCGGGACGTCAGCCCGACCGCGAGCAGGAACGCGATCACGTTGACGACGATCACGGTCGCGATCGAGAAGCCGAACGTGAAGAGGTAGCTCTGCAGGATCGACGGATCGCTGAACATCGCGACGTAGTTCGTGACGCCGTTGAAGCTCCACTCCCCCAGGCCGATCGAGTCGGTGAAGCTGAAGAAGATGCCCATGACGCCCGGCACCGTGATCGCGAGCGTGAAGATCACGAGCGTCGGCAGCAGGAACAGGTAGTAGATGGGCTCGACCCGCTTACGGTGGCGTCGGAGGCCGCGGGCGCTGCCCGTGACGATCGCGGTCGTGTCGGTGGTCGGGGTATTCGGTTTGGTGAGGTTCGACGCGGAGCGCGTCGTGGCGGCGTTCGTCATGGCGTGGACTCCTCTGTCTCGCCGGATGCGGGGGCATCGGCGGACGCGTTGTCCTCCGTGCTGGGGATGGGCGCGCGGAACGCGATGCGCGCCCAGTCCGCGTCCATGGTGCGGAGCGTCGATGCGGGAGAGGCTCCGAGCACCATGGCCTGCACGTAGTTGTTGAGCGGCAGCGTCTTCGGCACGAGCACCGACGGGCCCTGGTAGATCTGCCCGCTGTCGTAGTACTCGATCATCCCCTCGATGCGCGGGTCGTCGGGTGCGGGGGCGTCGGTGGTCGGAGTGAAGCCGAGCTGCGACTCGTTGTACGCCTGGATGTTCTCGGGCAGGAAGAGGTATTCGAGGAAGTCGCGGGCGGCCTCCTGGTGTCGGGAGCCCTCGGGGATCATGGCCGCGAGGTCCATGTTGACGCGGACCCCGAGCTCGGACGGATCGTTCGTCATCGGCAGCGGGAACGTGCCGAGGGCCAGGTCGGGAGAGGTCTTCGCGATCTCGCTGAACGCCCACGGGCCCTGCAGGTACATGGCGGCCTCGCCCTTCGCGAAGGCGAGGTTTCCGTCGCCGTAGCCGCGACTGGGAGCATCCGCGTTCGTGTAGTCCTTCGCGAGCTGGAGCATCTTGTCCATCGGCTCGGCGAAGTCCTTCTCGAACGAGACAGACGAGTCCGGGCCGACCTCTGTGCCCTCGGTGGCCATGGCGTCGAAGAAGTCGATCACGTCGACCGAGCCGCCGGCGGTGTAGTCGTACCAGCCCTGCGCGACCGTCCAGTCGTCCTTGAACGTCGCGTAGAACGGGTCGATGCCCGCGGCCTTGAGCTGGTCGCACACGGCGATCAGCTCGTCCCACGTGGTCGGGACCTCGAGACCCTGCTGCTCGAAGATCTCCTTGTTGTAGATCACGGATGCCGCCATCACGGAGTAGGGCAGGGCGCTCGTGCGCCCTTCACAGGAGCCGTACTGATCCATGAGCGGGCCGAGGTCGTCGCGGATCTGACCGGCGGCCTCGGTGCCGGAGAGGTCGGTCAGCGCGCAGCGCTGCACGAAGCGGGCGACCTCGTAGTTGTAGTTGGCGAGCATGATGTCGGGCGGGTTCCCTCGGACGAAGCTCGCCGAGATGACGTCGACTCCGGACGTGTCGACCTCGACGTGCACCTTGTCCTGCGAGGAGTTGTACTGGGCGACGAGTTCGGTCATGAACTCGATGGCCTCACGCTTGTTGAACGTGAAGCGGATGGTCTCGGCACCGCCCGCCGAGGAGCATCCGGTGAGCGCTGCGCCGACGAGCGCGAGCGCCGCGACCCCGGCCGCGATGCGGGCCGGGCGTGGGGATCTGTCAGACACCGTCGTCCTTTCGTCCTGTAAATCAGCAGACTAAATCTAGTGAGCGAATTTACTTCGATGACCGGTACTCTCTCATCTGAGCGAGAGTGAGGTCAAGAGCCGTGACAGAAGTGAGCGCCGGCCTCGGCACCGGTCGCGCGAGCGTGAGCGCCGTGCTCGACTTCGCCTGGACCGGCGGAGAATTCACGGCGACCGAGGTCATGGCCGGTACCTCGATGACCCGCTCGACCGCAATCGACGCGATCGACACGCTGGTGAGCGCGCAGGTGCTGCGCGAGCTGCCCAACGCCAGGGCGGCCGGCAGCTATCGCTCCGGCCGACCGGCACGGCGCTTCGTGCTCGCGCCCGACCTCGGCGTCGTCATCGGCGTGGACGCCGGCGACACCCACCTCACCGTGACCGTCGCCGACGTGCTCGACCGCACCCTCGTGCATCACCGCACCGCTCTCGACCCCACCCAGTCCGGACGCGCCAGGCGCGACACGATCCTCGGGCAGATGGCGCGGGCGCTGGAGGAGGCGGATGCCGTGCGCGACGACATCCTCGCGATCTGCGTCGGCGTCGCCGCGCCCGTCGATCGCGACGGCATGTCCCCGCCGCACCCGGACGGCTTCTGGGAGCGCACCAATCCGGGTCTCGCCGCCGCCCTGTCCGACTGGGCCCGTGTGGTCGAGATCAAGAACGACGCCCAGCTCGCCGCGATCGCAGAGGGCTCGTCGGGCGCCGCCGTCGGATGCCGTGACTACGTCGCCCTGCTCGCGAGCGAACGGTTCGGCGGCGGCGTCGTGGTCGACGGCCACGTGCTGCACGGCGCGCACGGCGGCGTCGGCGAGGGCGTCGTGTTCGACCACATCATCGGCGTCGGATCGGCCGTCGGGCTCCGCTACGCCCTGCAGGACCAGGTGCGCGCGGCGGTCGAGAGCGGCGAGATCGCGCACGACACGGCGATCGGCCGACTGGCGGATGCCGAGCAGGTCGACCCGCGGGTCGTGCTGATGGCCGCGGCATCCGGCGATGCCGACGCGCTCCTCGCCGCAGCCCGGGTCGGCGAGACCCTCGCCCGCGTCGTCGGCGTGCTCGGCAGCATGTACGACCCGGCGCGGGTCGTGGTGTGCGGCGCCGTCGCCGAGAGCATCGAACCCGTGCTCGCCGCGGCCCGCGAGGTGCTCCCCGCGCAGCTGCACCTGCCCGCACCCGAGATCCTCGCTTCCACGCTCGGCGCCGAGGTCGTCTCGATCGGCGCGGTCACGACCGCCCGGCGTGCGGCGCGCGAGCGGGCCGTGCCGCTGCTCGCCGAGCGACGACTCGCCGCGCTCGCGTAGCGGCGCGCCGCGCTCGCGCAGCGGCGCGCCACGGCATCCGTTCGCGTCCATTCATGCAGCGGATGCATGGGTGAAGGCTTGGGCGCTATTTGTGGTCGTCCGGCGGCCGTGATGACGTGGATCGGTGAGACGCCCTGAGACCCCGCCTTCGCCCGCCGCCGATTCCGTCGATTCCGCCGCCCCCGCCGCTTCCCTCCCCCGTCGGAGGCGCCGACGCCGGGCGATTGCGCTGGCCGCCGGCGTGCTGATCGTCGGCCTGGTGGCGACCGGCCTCGTGGCGGTCGCCCAGCTGCAGGGCAACGTGACGACCGCGCCGATCCGCGCCTCGGTCGGCGGTCAGGACGATCCGGTCGAGGACGAGCCGGCGACCGGCGCCGTGAACATCCTGCTCCTCGGCTCGGATGCGCGCGCGCTGGCGTCCGACGAGTTCGGCGACGACGACGGCACCCAGCGCAGCGACGCGATGGTGCTCGCGCACATCGCCGACGACAACAGCCGCATCGACGCCGTGCAGCTGCCCCGCGACACGCTCATGGACCTGCCCGCCTGCGACGACACCGGTCGCGGGTCGTCGAGGGGAGGATCGGGGATGCTGAACTCGGCCCTGAACCTCGGCCCGGCCTGCTCCGTCGCCGCGGTGGAGAAGCTCACGGGAGTGCGCATCGACCACTTCGTGCAGATGGACTTCGAGGGCTTCATCGGGATGGTCGACGCCCTGGGCGGCATCGACGTCTGCCTGCCGGAGCCGCTGCAGGACGGCCACGCGCGTCTCGACCTGCCGGCCGGCCCGCAGTCCGTCGACGGGGCACAGGCTTTGGCGCTCGCCCGCACCAGGCATGCCCTCGCCGAGGAGAGCGACATCGCCCGACTCGGCCATCAGCAGATGGTGCTGTCGGCGATCGTGCAGAAGGCCACCAAGAGCGATGTGCTCGTTCGGCCCGATCGCCTGTACGCGTTCCTCGACGCCGCGACCTCGTCGATGACCGTCGATCCGGGGCTCGGAGCACTGACCGACCTCGCCGGTCTCGCGGCCCGGCTCGCCCGAGTGCCGCTGAGCGACGTCACGTTCCTGACGATGCCGTGGACGCCGGCGCCGCAGGACCGCAACAGGGTCGTGCCGGCCGCAGACGCCACCGTCGTGTTCCAGGCCATCCGGGACGACGTGCCGATCGAGCTGGCTGCCGACGCCCCTCCGGCTGAGGAAGAGGTGCCGGATGCCGCAGTGCGGGCCACACCGCTCACGGTCTCGAACGGCGCCGGCGTCGGCGGGCTCGCCGGCCGCGTCGCCGACGACGTCCGCGCGCTCGGGTACACCGTGCAGGGGCTGTCGAACGCGGAGCGCACCGAGACCACCGTCATCGTCGCCGGGGAGGATGCCGAGGCGCAGGCCACTGCCGCGAGCCTCGTCGTCGACCTCGGCGGGGGCATCGAGGTGCGCACCGGCAGCGGCTCCGGCGTGCAGCTCGTCCTCGGCGCCGACTTCCCCGATCGGGCCGCCGAGGTGCACGTGCCGCCGCGTCCCGTCGACGCGGTCAGCCGGAGCGCCGACACCGACCTGTGCGCGGCGTGAGCGCGGTTCAGCCCCGCAGCGTCTGAAGCAGGCCCGCGACGGCGGGATTCCGCAGCGCGTCGGCGGTGTGCAGCAGCCCGATGGGCCGTGCGGGCTGGTCGTCGACGGCGATGCAGCGTCCGCCGAGGGCGACGGCGAGCTCGGCGAAGGCATCGGGGACGACCGTGACGCCGCCGACCGCGAGGGCGAGCCGCACCAGGCCGTCGCGCTGCGTCGTGGTGACGACCCGAGCCGGGCGCGCGCCGAGCCGACGGCACACCTCTTCGGTCGTCGCGCGCATCGACGTGCCCGTCGGAAGGGTCACCAGCGTCGAATCGGCGAGCAGCTCGCGGAGCGGGCGGTCGCCCACGGCATCCGGAGCGACCGCGATGAAACGCTGCGACGGCAGTTCGACCGCGACGAGGTCGCCCGGCACGCCGTCGAGCGCGCACAGCGCGAGGTCGGCGCGTCCCTCGCGGAGCGATGCCACGACCGCCGCCGGGTCCTCTTCGGTCGTCATGCTGAGGGTCACGCCGGGGTGCGCGAGGTGGAAGGGGCCCACGAGGTCGGGGGCCAGCGACGAGATCAGCGACGGCAGGCCGGTGAGGCGGAGGGATCCGGCGGCGAGGGTCCGCACGGATTCGGCGAGCGCATCGATCACCGAGACTTCGGTGAGCGCGCGGCGGGCCGCGGCGGCTGCCACCATTCCTGCGTGCGTGAGCTCGACGCCCCGGCCGGAGGGACGGAGGAGCGCGACGCCCAGGGCCTGCTCGAGCCCTTGCAGCCGTCTGGTGAGGGAGGGCTGGGAGACGCCCAGTTCGTCGGCCGCGGCGGTGACGGATGCGTGGTCTGCGACGGCGACCAGGGCCTCCATCTGGCCGAGCGAGGGACGGGACATCAGTATGCCAACGTATCAGTGGGCGCCTGCAGGCCGGCCGGTGCGGGTGCTACCCGGGCAGTTGCGCCGCGAACCGGTCGTCCGTCGCGCGCAGCACCCGCAGGATGTTGCCCGACCAGACCTTGTCGATGTCGGCATCCGACCACCCGGACACCGAGAGGGCCTCGCGCAGCCGTGCGAACCCCGTGACGTCTGCGAGCCCCTCGGGGAAGTGGTCGAACCCGTCGAAATCGCTGCCGATCCCCACGTGGTCGATGCCGGCGACCTCTCTGGCGTGGTCGAGGTGCGCCACGACGTGGTCGATGGTCACCGGCGGCGCGTCGCCGTCCTGTCCGGCGGCGAACCAGTCGGCCCAGTCGCGCGACACGAAGACGGGGACGAACGAGACCATGATGACGCCGCCGTTGCCTTCCAGCCGCTGCAGGATGCCGTCGGGCACGTTCCGCGGATGGTCGGTGATCGCCCGGCAGGACGAGTGGCTGAAGATGACGGGCGAGTCGGTGACGCGCAGCGCGTGGTCCATCGTCGCCTCCGACACGTGCGAGAGATCGACGAGCATGCCGAGGGCGTTCATCTCGCGCACGACCGACTCGCCGAACGCACTCAGCCCGTCGTGCTGCGATTCGTCGGTCGCGGAGTCGGCCCAGGGCGTGTTGTTGTTGTGCGTGAGAGTCATGTACCGCACACCGAGCCGCGCGAACATCCGCAGCGTCGCGAGCGATCCGCCGATGCTGTGGCCGCCCTCGGCGCCGAGCAGACTGGCGATCCGCCCCTCTCGCCCGGCGCGTTCGACGTCGGCGGCCGTGTGCGCGAGGGCGAGTCGGTCCGGGTAGCGTCGCACGAGGCGGTGCACGAAGTCGATCTGCTCCAGGGTGTACTGGACGGCATCCACCCCCGGTTCGTCCTCCGCGTAGACCGACCAGAACTGACCTCGCACGCCGCCCTCCTGCATCCGAGGCAGGTCGGTCTGGAACGGGGAGGGCGCCGCGGCGTCGTCGAGCCCCTCGACGGAGTAGCCGGCGAGCGTGCGCGCCGCCCAGGGCAGGTCGTTGTGTCCGTCGATGAGTCCGGCCGGCGATGGATCGGTCAGCGGTGAGTCGGTCATACGACGAGGCTAGAGGCATCGTCACCGTCACGGGATAATCGCACCGTGCACGATTCCGAGCCGCGGCGCTCCCCCTCAGCGATCGAGCTGCTGCTCGACCCCGAGACCGAGTCCGCGGTGCGCGTCGAGTGGCAGGCGCTCGCCGACCTCGGGGTGTCGAGTCTCGCGGCGCACACGGCGGCGAGCAACCGTCCGCACATCACCCTGGTCGCGCGCGTGGGTCTCGCGCCGGTCGCTCCGGAGGTCTTCGCCGCGATGACGGGTTTCCCGATCACGCTCGGGGCTCCGCTGCTCTTCGGGACCGGGGAGCGACGGGTTCTGGCGCGCAGCGTCGTGCCGACGGACAGGCTGCTGGCGCTGCGGGAGGCGATCCTGTCAGCGGTCGGTCCCGGCGAGGATGCGCCGCACACCGCGCCGGGAGAGTGGATGCCGCACGTCGCCCTCGCGCGTCGCATCCGCGCTGCCGACCTGCCCGCCGCGCTCGAGCGCCTCGGCGCGGACATTCACGGACGGGCCGGCGTCGTGCGGCACTGGGACGCGGATGCCGGGGTCGTCAGGATGGTGGTGGGTCCGGGAGGCGAGCAGGAGAAGGCGCGCCGCGCGCTCAGCCGCCCCGTCGGCTGCGCAGAACCTGCTCCCCCGCCTCGATGTAGGACGAGAACAGGTTCGTGACGTCGCGGAGCCTCTCCGTCGCGCGCCGGTCATCGGTCAGCCCTTCGGCGCCTTGCAGGGTTCTGATGAAGGCGCGCGATCGCTCGTGGCTCGCCGCGAGGAGCTGCTCGAACCCACCGGCCGCCTCGATGAGGATCCGGCGACTCCCCGACTGAGGGACCGTGCGTGCGAGGCCCCACGACACGAGTTCCCGCACGGCCTCGCTGACCGCGCCGGCGCTCAGCGCCAGATCCTCGCGCAGCGCCTCACTCGTGCACGGCTCGCCGCGAAGGAGAAGGTAGCCGTAGGTCCGGCCCGTCGCCCGACGCAGGTGCCATCCGGCGAGCGTGTCTCCCATGTCGTTCACGAACGACTCTTCCTCAGGCGTCATCGTCTTCCTCCTTCGCGATGAGGTTCCACTCCGCCAGCACCTGCAGAAGCACGTCCGTGCTCGCTGCCGGAGCGTCCCAGGTGACGATGTGTCCGGCATCTGCCACGACGTGCTCGTGGACGCCCTCGTGGGCGGCCCAGCGGGGCATCGCTGTCGCGATGTTCCCTGTCTCATCTCGTGCGCCGCGCACGAGCGCGAGCGGGACGGATGAGCGAGAGGTCGGGTCGGGAGACACGAACGATACCGTGGCCCGCCACACGTCCAGGAAGCGCGCCTTCGGCATGCGCGCGAACACCTCCGTCGTCCGCCGGATCGCGTCGTCGGTGACGGCCGACGCCCGCGCCATGAGACCGGGAAGCGAGGTCGCGGGGACCAGCGCCAGGGCCGGCGCCGCGAGGCGAAGTCCGACACGCTCGGCCAGGGTGAGCGGGCCGGTATTCCACGTGGAGTCCATGATGATGAGCCCTCGGACCCGATCAGGATGCTGTTGCGCGAAGCGCTGGACGAGGTTGCCGCCCAGCGAGTGTCCGACGAGGAGCGGGGCGTCCGCACCGCAGTGCGTCAGAAGGGCATCGAGGTCTGCGAGGGCATCGTCGGCGGTGAACCGGGCCCCGTGGTCGAACGTCGAGTCGCCGTGACCGCGGAGATCCCAGGAGATCACGCGGATGCCGCGCCTCTCCAGCGCATCCGCCTGGTCTTCGAACATCGAACGGTCCATGCCCGCACCGTGGGTGAGCACCACGACGACTGAGCCGTCGCCGGAGTCCGAGTACGCCAGCCGGGCGGTCGGCCTGTCCAGCGTACCGGCTATTTTCACCATTCTCTGAATATAGACGATTCGGATGGTCGTCGTGCGGGCGAGTCCCGGCGGCGCTCCGCCTCACTCGACGAGCAGTGCGGGCTCCTCCAGCACGCTCGCGACGTCGGCGATGAAGCGGCTCATGCCGTCGCCGTCGATGACCCGGTGATCGAAGGATCCCGCGACCGTCGTGACCCAGCGCGGACGCACCTCGCCGTCGACGACCCACGGCTTCTGGCTGATGGTGCCCATCGCCACGATCCCCGACTCGCCGGGGTTGATGATCGGCGTCCCGGCATCCATCCCGAACACGCCGATGTTGGTGATGGTGATGGTGCCGTGCTGCTGGTCGGCGACCGGCGTCTTGCCCTCGCGCGCCGTGAGCGTCAGCCGGTTCAGTGCCCGTGCGAGGTCCTTCATGCTGAGGTCCTGCGCGTCCTTGATGTTCGGCACGAGCAGACCACGCGGAGTGGCCGCGGCGATGCCGAGGTTCACGTAGTGGCGCACGGCGATCTCGGCGCCGTCTTCGGTGTCGATCCACGCGGCGTTCACGAGGGGAGTGCGGCGAGCAGCCCAGATGACCGCGCGAGCCATGATCAGCAGCGGCGAGACACGGATGTCGGCGTAGTCCGGCGACGCCTTCAGACGCTTGACGAGCTCCATCGTGCGGGAGGCGTCGATCTCCTTCCACACGGTGACGTGCGGCGCCGAGTACGCGCTCTGCACCATCGCCGACGACGTCGCCTTGCGCACGCCCTTCACCGGGATGGACTCCGTGCGATCGTCGGATGCCGGAGAGGATGCCGGAGCCGGAGCTAATCCGCGGGCCAGCCCGGCCGGGGCGGACGGCGGCGCCGGCACGGTCTCCTCGCGCACATCGCCCCACTCCGGGGTCTGGATGTTGCGGAAGACGCTCGCCTGCTCGGCGTGCTTCACGACGTCGTCGCGGGTGACCTCGCCGTCGGCGCCGGTCGGGGCGACGGTCGTCAGGTCGACACCGAGATCGCGGGCGAGCTTGCGGATCGGCGGCTTCGCGATCACACCCACCGACGAGCGCACGGGGCGCTCCGCGGGGCGCTTGCGCCGCGAGGTCGCGCCACCGCCGGAGCCGTATCCGACGAGCACGGATCCGCCGCCCTCCTCGGGAGCGGGCGCCTCGGCCGTCGCGATCACACCGGGTCCGGCGTCGTCGCGAGCATCCGTCACGAAGGTGATGATCGGCGATCCGACCTCGACCGTCGTGCCCTCGGCCGCCAGCAGCTCACCGACGACCCCCGCGTGCGGCGACGGCAGCTCGACGAGCGACTTGGCCGTCTCGATCTCGCAGATCACGTCGTTGATCGCGACGGTGTCACCCGGGGCGACCTTCCACGCGACGATCTCGGCCTCGGTCAGGCCCTCGCCCACGTCCGGGAGGTTGAAGTTCTGCGTGCTCATGATTGATCCTTACTCGTTCGCGGTCGTTGAGCGAGCGGAGCGAGACGAAACGCGGTGAGGCATTTCGTCTCGTCGCTGCGCTCCTCGCTCAATGACCCGGGGGAAGGCGACTGCGGCACGCATCAGTAGGCCAGGGACCGGTCGACGGCCTCGAGGATGCGGTCGGCATCCGGCAGGTACGCGCCCTCGAGTTTCGCGGGCGGGAACGGGGTGTCATACCCCGACACCCGCAGCACGGGGGCTTCGAGAGCGTAGAACGCGCGCTCCATGACGGTCGCCGCGACCTCGGAGCCGAGGCTCGTGAAGCCCTGCGCCTCCTGCGCGTAGACCATGCGTCCGGTCTTGCGCACCGAACCGAGGATCGGCTCGTAGTCGATCGGGGACAGCGACCGCACGTCGACGACCTCGCAGCTCGTGCCCTCGGACTCGGCGAGCGCGGCCGCCTGCAGCAGCGTGGTGACCATCGCGCCGTGGCCGACGAGTGTGACGTCGGTTCCGGTGCGCACCACGCGCGAGGCGTGCAGCGGCGCGGCGGAGGCATCCAGTTCGACCTCGCCCTTGGGCCAGTAGCGGCTCTTCGGCTCCATGAAGATCACCGGGTCGTTCGACGCGATGGCCTCCTGGATCATCCAGTACGCGTCGTTCGGCGTCGACGGCGACACCACCCGCAGACCGGGCGTGTGCGTGAAGTACGCCTCGGGGCTCTCCTGGTGGTGCTCGACCGCGCCGATGTGGCCGCCGTACGGGATGCGGATCACGATCGGCAGGCTCAGCGAGCCCTCGTGCCGGTTGGTGAGCTTGGCGAGCTGCGTCGTGATCTGGTCGAACGCCGGGAACACGAAACCGTCGAACTGGATCTCGATCACCGGGCGGAAGCCGGTCATGGCCAGACCGATGGCCGTGCCGACGATCCCCGACTCGGCGAGCGGGGTGTCGAGCACCCGGCGGTCGCCGAAGTCGCGCTGCAGATGCTCGGTCACGCGGAAGACTCCGCCGAGCTTGCCGATGTCCTCGCCCATGAGCAAGACCTTCGGGTCGTCCTCCATCGCCTTGCGCAGACCGGCGTTCAACGCCTTACTGAACGGCATCGTCTCGAGAGTCATGCCTGGCCTCCCTCGAACGACGCCTCGTAGCGGGCGCGCCACGCCTTCTGCTCGGCGATGAGCGGATGCGGGTCGCTGTACACGTGGTCGAACATCTTGTCGGCGCTGGGCGGACCGAGTTCGACGGTGCGAGCACGCAGATCCTCCGCGGCGTCGGCCGCCTCGGCATCCGTGTCGGCGAAGAACTGCGCCGAGGCGCCGCGGTTCTCGAGGAACGCGCGCATGCGCACGATGGGGTCGCGGAGCGCCCACGACTCCTCCTCGTCGGACCCGCGGTACTTCGTGGGGTCGTCGCTGGTGGTGTGCGCGCCGAGGCGGTAGGTGACGGCCTCGATGGCGCGGGGTCCGCCGCCGGCGCGCGCCTCGTCGAGCGCGCCGCGCGAGACGGCGTAGCTGGCGAGCACGTCGTTGCCGTCGACACGGACGCTCGGGATGCCGTAGCCGCCGCTCCGCTCGACGAGCGGCACCCGCGACTGGGTCGTGACGGGCACGGAGATCGCCCAGTGGTTGTTCTGCAGGAAGAACACCGTCGGGGCCTGATAGCTCGCGGCGAAGACCATGGCCTCGTGGACGTCGCCCTGGCTGGAGGCGCCGTCGCCGTAGTAGACGATCACCGCCTCATCGCGCTCGGGGTCGCCGGTGCCGGTGCGTCCGTCGAACGAGAGGCCCATCGCGAAGCCGGCGGCGTGCAGGGTCTGCGAGCCGAGCACCAGCGTGTAGAGCCGGGTGTTGCCGTTCTTCGGGTCGGTCGGGTCCCATCCGCCGTGCGACACCCCGCGCATGAGCTTGATGATGTCGACGGGGTCGACACCCCGGATGCGGGCGACGACGTGCTCGCGGTACGAGGGGAAGATCGTGTCCTGCGCGCGGGCCGCCCGACCGGAGCCGACCTGCGCCGCCTCCTGCCCGCGGCTCGGCGGCCACAGGGCGAGCTGCCCCTGCCGCTGCAGGTTGGTCGCCTGGGTGTCGATCGCCCTGATGGCGACCATGTCTCGGTAGAACTGCTCGAGCTCGGCGTCGCTGATCGCCTCGATCAGAGGCAGATACTGCTCGGCTGCGGGGCTCGGGGCGAAGCTGCCGTCGGCGTCAAGGACACGCACGAGGGGGGTCTCGGGGGTACTCACGCGGTCCACGCTACCCGCGGCCGCATGCCAGGTCACGTATACCTAGGACGCCCTCGTAACTGCCGGGAATCCGAAGAAACGGCCGGTCAGCGCAGGATGGCGGCGACGGCGAGCACGCGGTCGACCGACGCCTCCTCGCCCACCGAGATGCGGATGCCGTCTCCCGAGAACGGACGGACGACGAGGTCGTTCTCGGCGAACGCGGCAGCCGCGGCATCCGTCTCCGCGCCCGTCGGGAGCCAGACGAAGTTGGCCTGGGAGGTCGGGACGTCCCACCCCTGCGCCCGCAGACCGTCGATGAGCCGGGTGCGGCGTTCGACGAGCACGGCGACGCGCTCCCGCAGCTCGGACTCGGCGCCCAGGCTCGCGATCGCGGCGTTCTCCGCGGCGGAGGTGACGGACAGAGGGATGCCGGTGGTGCGCGCCGCGTCGAGGACCTTCTCGTTGCCGATCGCGTAGCCGACCCGCAGGCCGGCGAGGCCGTAGGCCTTGGAGAACGTGCGCAGCACGACGACGTTCGGATGCTGCTCGAACACGCGCTCGGCGAGACCGTCGATCGCGTCCTCGTCTGTGACGAACTCGGCGTACGCCTCATCGAGGATCACGAGCACGTCGGACGGCACTCGCTCGAGGAAGCGGGTGAACTCGGCGCGCGTGATGATCGGACCGGTGGGGTTGTTGGGCGTGCAGAGGATCACCGCGCGGGTGCGGTCGGTGACGGCATCCGCCATCGCATCGAGATCGTGGCGGGAGTCGGCCGTGAGTGGAACCTGCACGCCGGTCGCGCCCGCGACGAGCGGCAGACTCGGGTACGCCTCGAACGACCGCCAGGCGTAGACGACCTCGTCGCCGACGGAGGCCGTGGCGAGGATCAGCTGGTGCAGGATCGACACGCTGCCCGCCGCGACGTGCACCTGGTCGGGCTCAACTCCGTACCGGGCTCCCAGGCGCTCGCGAAGGCGGCCAGCGGTCGCGTCGGGGTAGCGGTTGATCGGCGTCGTGTGCTGCAGAGCCTCGACGACCGACGGGAGCGGCTCGAAGGGGTTCTCGTTGCTCGAGAGCTTGAACGCATCGGGCCCGGCCTGCTTGCCCTGCCGGTACGGCGCGAGGGCGGCGATGGCGGGGCGGATGCGCGGGAGGATCGGGTCGGTCACAGCACCACTCTAGGATCCACAGGCCCGTGGCGGCCAGGAGAAGGCGGTAGTACCATTCTGGTATGGCTATGACGGTGCGACTTCCGGAAGAACTCGACACGCAGCTCGAGGTGATCGCTCGCGCTCGGCACACCTCGAAGCACGCGTTGCTCATCGAGGCCGCGATGCGCTTCGTTAACAGCGAGTCGAAGACGGATCGCGTGTTGTCGCTGACCGACGAGATCACGGATCGGTATGCCGACACCATCCGACGACTCGAAGACGCATAGACGGTGACGGAGTACATAGAGCCCGAGCAGGCTCTCGCGGTCATTGCGAAGCTCGGTCTGCACGTCCGCGACGAGGGCCTGCTCTTCTCGGCGTTGGCGCGGCCCTCAGCCGGGATGTTCGGCACGGACGCATATCCAACGTTCGAGGGCAAGGCGGCGGCGCTGATCAGTTCGCTGGCCCAGAACCATTCGCTGTTCGACGGAAACAAGCGAATCTCCCTCGTCCTGACCTTCATCTTCATCCGCATGAACGGGTTCGAGCTGACCTTCACGAACGACGAAGCCTTCGACTTCGTGCTCGACGTCGCGCAGAGCCGGATCGACCTGGAGCAGATCGCGACGATGGTTGCCGCGCACGTCCGATCCCAATGAGCACCGCTTTGCCCGGCCCACGCCTCCTGACATCCGCGCACCCTCGTGCGAGACTGGCCTGACCATGCGCTTCATCATCCGAGTCGTCGTCAACGCGTTCGCCCTGTGGGTCGTCACGCTGATCCCCGTGCTGCAGGTCACGATCACGGCGTTCCCTCCAGGCGAGACGCTGCAGCTCGTGCTGACCCTGCTGGCCGTCGCTGCGATCTTCGCGCTGGTGAACACCATCATCGGCACCGTCGTCAAGATCGTCGCCTTCCCGCTGTACATCATCACGTTCGGGCTGATCGGCTTCGTGATCAACGGCTTCCTGCTGTGGCTGACCGCCTGGATCACGAGCGGCTTCGGATGGGGCCTCACGGTCGGCTCGTTCTGGTGGGGTGTGCTCGCCGCGCTGATCATCTCGGTGATCAACGGCGTGTTCAACTTCATCCTGCGCCCGCAGCGCCGCACGTCCCGCCGGGACTGACCGCGCCGGCGTCTGCCTCACCGAGCCGTCCGTTCGGCGCGGTACTCGGTGCGCTCGATGACTGCGGCGTCGTCGAGGTCGTCCCACAGCCGTTCGACGCTCTCGATGCGCGGATCGGCCGCGGCGTCGGCATCCTCCGCCAGGTCGACGTACGCGGCGAGCAGGTGTGGCTCGCCGAAGTCGCCCCACGCGAAACCCGGTGAGTGCTCTGCGGTGACCACGACGCTGTCCCGCGAGCCCGTGCCTGCGGGCGAGCCGCCGCCCGCGAGCGCCCGCACCGGATCGTCGGTGTAGCCGAGCGCGACGAGGGTCTGATCCTCGTCGAGGGTCGGATCGACCGGGCTGCCTGCGGTCACGACGAGGGGCACGTCGTACTCGCTCTGCATCGCGACGTGCGATGCGACCATGCCTCCCTGCGAATGCGCGACGATCCGCACCTCGTCGCCGGGCCGGGCACCGGCCGCTTCGACGGCGGCGAGCGTCGCTTCATACGAGGCGGAGGTCTGACCGAGGTACAGCTGCGAGTTCGACTTCATGTCCCACGGGTCTGGTCCGCCCATGTCGCCGGGCGCAAATGTCTGGGTCCCCTTCACGTAGACCACGTACTTCGCGGCGCCGCCGGCGAACGAGTACTTCTCGACGGCGACCTGCGCTCCGCGCTTCTCGGGGATCCGGCTCAGCGCGCCCGCGAGCCCGGAGGGCGCGGCGGACGGCGTCGCGGTCTTCACAGGCGTCACCGTCACCGGTTCCGTCACGCCGCGCAGCCGGGATCCCCGGGGGATCACGCCGAGCCTCGACCCGGCGCCCACGAGTGCCGGAACGATGCCGACAGGACCGAGGAGCCCACCGAGCGGCACCTGCGTGATCAGCCCCGCGAAGCGCTCGTCCTCCCACCGCTCGATCAGCCCGCGCGCCAGGTCCGGGATCCGCGGATCCGACTCCTCGAGTCGCCGCATGCCGGCACGCGCCTCATCTCCCACCGCGCCGAACCACCGTGCCCGAGCCTCGATCAGCAGCTCGACGTACTCGTAGGTGTCGGCCATGAGTCGGGTGCTCGCGGCCGCGTCGACGCACTCCCCGTGCAACACCGATGACCGCTGGCAGAGACCCCAGAGCGCGACCGTGTCGACGAGGGCGCTGAGCCCCGGGGTGTCGACGATCCGCTGATAGGCGGTGCGCAGCGCCCGAGCCGCCTCGTCATGGCGGAGCGCTGCGGCATCCATCCGACCCGCCAGCTGCCGCAGCTCGTCGGGGTCGACCGAGATCGCCCCACCATGGCCGACGTCGATCCCGCTCATGCGCTCACGCTCGCGATCCTCGCCTCGTGCAGTCCTGCGTCGGCCGCCGCGACCCGCGTCCTGGTAGCGAGCTCGCCCAGCAGCTCCTGGAGCGCCGCCACTCCGTCCGAGCGCCAGCCGGCGTCGAGCGACAGTGCGAGCACGTCGCCGGCAGCAGCGTCGAGCGCGTCCTGCGCGACGCGAACAGAGGCGAGCGCCTGCAGCAACGCCCACAGCGCGTCAGAGGTCAAGGGACCGGAGGTCAGGGGGTCGGCCGGCGGGGCGAGCGAGAGCATGCACCGAGCATCCGCCGCTCCGCCGACGCCCGCGCCGACCGCAGGCGTCCGCGGCCGGTGTCCGTGAGCATCTTCCCGGTGAGCTGCACGGTGCAGAACAGGTGGCCGCGGCATCCCGGCGTCGCGCGATCAGCTCCCGACGGGCAGAATGGACCGGTGACATCTGAAGATCCCTTCCGCGTGATCTTCGTGTGCACGGGGAACATCTGCCGCTCCCCGATGGCCGAGATCGTCTTCCGCGATCTCGCGGAGCGCCAAGGAC
The DNA here is from genome assembly GCF_041954735.1 of Microbacterium sp. LS_15. Classification (NCBI taxonomy): domain Bacteria; kingdom Bacillati; phylum Actinomycetota; class Actinomycetes; order Micrococcales; family Microbacteriaceae; genus Microbacterium; species Microbacterium sp. LS_15. The sequence continues at coordinate 267,652 of NZ_JAVAYD010000002.1, forward strand.
TCGGGTCGCGCATCGTGTCGCGCAGCGCTGGCACCGGCGACTGGCACGTGGGCGAACGCGCCGACCATCGCACGATCGACGCCCTCGCCCGCCGCGACTACGACGGCTCGCAGCACCGGGCCAAGCAGTTCACGTACGCGTCGTTCGCCGAGAACGACCTCGTCGTCGCGCTCGACCGCACGCACGAGCGGGTGCTGCGCGAATGGGCGCGCGACGAGGACGAGGAGGGCAAGGTCACGCTGCTGCTCGCCTTCGACCCGACGGCGCCGTCACCCGATGTGCCCGACCCGTACTACGCCGGCCCCGAGATGTTCGATTCGGTGCTCGGTATGATCGAGACGGCGACCCGCGGGCTGTTCCGCCAGCTCGAGCCGGCTCTTCGCCAGCCCCGCTCGCCCCGAGGGATCGGGGCCCGATCAGGAGGACTCCCCTGACTTTCACGCCCTCGCTCCCCCCGCAGCCCCTCAGCCCTCTCGACGGCCGCTACCGCGGCGCCGTCACCGGGCTCGCCGACTTCCTCTCCGAGGCCGGACTCAACCGCGCGCGGGTCGAGGTCGAGGTCGAGTGGCTGATCGCCCTCACCGACCGGTCGCTGTTCGAGACGAGCCCGCTGTCGGATGCCGACAAGGAGCGCCTCCGTGCCCTCTACCGCGACTTCGGTCAGGCCGAGATCGACTGGCTCGCCGAGAAGGAGGCCGTCACCCAGCACGACGTGAAGGCCATCGAGTACCTCGTGCGCGATCGCCTGAGCACGCTGGGTCTCGACCGCATCGCCGAGCTGACGCACTTCGCCTGCACGAGCGAGGACATCAACTCCGCCTCCTACGCGCTCACCGTCAAGCGCGCCGTCGAGGAGGTCTGGCTGCCCGCGCTCGACACCGTGATCGCGAAGCTGCGCGAACTCGCATCCGAGCACGCCGACGCCGCCATGCTGTCGCGCACGCACGGCCAGCCCGCGACGCCGTCGACCATGGGCAAGGAGCTCGCCGTCTTCGCATGGCGGCTGGAGCGCGTGCGCGCGCAGATCGCGGCATCCGACTACCTCGCCAAGTTCTCGGGCGCGACCGGCACCTGGTCGGCGCACCTCGCTGCGGATCCGGATGCCGACTGGCCGACCATCGCGCGGGAGTACATCGAGGGTCTGGGTCTCGGGTTCAACCTGCTGACCACGCAGATCGAGTCGCACGACTGGCAGGTGGAGCTGTACGACCGGGTGCGGCACGCCGGCGGCATCCTGCACAATCTCGCGACCGACATCTGGACGTACATCTCGCTCGGGTACTTCGCGCAGATCCCCGTCGCCGGTGCGACCGGCTCGTCGACCATGCCGCACAAGATCAACCCGATCCGCTTCGAGAACGCCGAGGCGAACCTCGAGATCTCGGGCGCCCTGCTCGCATCGCTCGGCCAGACGCTGGTGACGAGCCGGCTGCAGCGCGACCTCACCGACTCGACGACGCAGCGCAACATCGGCGTCGCGTTCGGTCACTCGCTGCTCGCCCTCGACAACCTGCGCCGCGGCCTCAACGCGATCTCGCTGTCGCGCGACGTGCTTCTCGCCGACCTCGACGTCAACTGGGAGGTCCTCGCCGAGGCCATCCAGACCGTGATCCGCGCCGAGGTCGTCGCCGGCCGCTCCACCATCCAGGACCCGTACGCGCTGCTCAAGGAGCTCACCCGCGGGCACCGGGTCGGGGCAGAGGACCTCGCCGCTTTCGTCGAGACGCTCGAGATCGGGGATGCCGCGAAGCAGCGCCTCCTCGCGCTGACGCCCGCGACGTACACCGGCATCGCCGAGCAGCTCGCACGATGACCGGGAGCGGCGGGCTCACGGCGGCCGAGGTCGCGGGCGCCCGCATTCCGGTGCGACGCCTCGGATCCCGCTACGACATCGACGATGTCGACCGCTTCCTCGACGAGTGCCGCTCGACGCTGGAGGCGTGGGAGCGGGCGCGCGCGACCGCGACGGGTCTGAGTGCGGGCGACGTCGTGACGACCTCCTTCGGGTCTCCGCGCGGCTTCACGCCCGGCTACGACGCGGACACGGTCGACGACCTGCTCGACCGCATCGTGGTGCGGCTGCGCGAGCTCGCCGGCTGAGCGGGGGCGACCCACCGGCGTCAGGCCCCGGCTGCGGATCAGCCCGACTGCGCTCCGGCCGGGTCGCGCGGCATGAAGAACGCCGCGGCGAGAGTCAGCACCGCCACGATCGCCGCAGCGACGAACACCCAGAACGAGGCGTTCACGATCGTCGCCGGGTCGCCGGGCCCGGCTCCCCGCGCGATCACCGCGTTGGAGATGGCTCCGAACACCGCGACGCCGAGCGCGCTGCCGGCTGATCGCGCGAACGCGTTCATGCCGGTGACCGCCCCGCGCTCGCCCCACCCGACCGAGGCCTGCGCGGCGATGAGGGTGGGCGCGGCGCTCCAGCCGAGCCCGAAGCCGAGCACGAACGCCACCCCGGCGATGGCGAACGGGTTCGGCCAGGGCGAGACGACGGCGAGTGCGACGGCGGCGACCGTGGTGATCCCGAGCCCGGTGAGGGCGGTGCGCCGGAAGCCGATGCGCAGGTACAGGCGTCCGGCGTTCGCGGCGGCGAGCGGCCAGCCGAGGGTGAGGGCCGCCACCGCGAGACCCGACAGCAGCGGCGCGATGCCGATCGACCCTTCGAGGTAGGCGGGGGCGAAGCTCGTGACGCCGGTCATGAGGGCGCCGATGCCGAGCGACACGACCGTGGTGGTGAGGATCAGCGGTCGGGCGGCCAGCCGCAGGTCGACGATCGGCTCGGCGGCGCGGCGCTCGACGAAGGCGAACACCACGAGCGCAGCAGCGCCGAGCCCGAAGCACACGGCGCTCGGCCACGAGATCCAGTCCCAGGCGTTGCCGCCCTCCAGCATCCCGAGGATGAGTCCGGTGAGACCGACCGTGAGCAGCGCGGCGCCCGCGTAGTCGATGCGATGCTGCTGCGTCTGCTTCTGCTCGTGATACCGCCTCAGCAGCATCCAGGCCGCGATCAGGCAGAGCGGGATGTTGATCCAGAAGATCCAGCGCCAGGCATCGAGCTGCGCGAAGATGCCGCCGAGCGCGGGGCCGACGACCGACGAGATCGCCCACACCGAGGCGATGTAGCCCTGCACCTTCGCGCGTTCGGCGACCGTGTAGATGTCACCGACGATGGTCATCGACATGGGCGCGACCGCACCGGCGCCGAGCCCCTGCACGATGCGGAACACGATGAGCGCGGTCATACTCCCCGCGAAACCCGACAGCAGCGAGCCGAGCAGGAAGAGCCCGATCCCGAGCAGGATGATCGGCTTGCGTCCGACGGTGTCGGCGAAGCGCGAGTAGATCGGCACGCTCACCGCCTGCGCGAGCAGGTAGACGGAGAACAGCCAGGGGAACTGCTCGTAGCTGCCCAGGTCGCGCACGATGCTGGGCACCGCGGTGGCGAGGATGGTCGCGTCGATCGCGATGAGGCCGGTCGACAGCATGAGGGCGCCGAGCACCGGCCCGCGTTCCGAACGGAGTCCGACCGAGGCGCGGTCGATGGATGCTGTCACCCTGAGGACAAGCCGCCCGGCATCCCCGATATTCCGCAGACGTGCGAAATCGCGGAGCGAGCGGTCAGGACTCGGAGCGCGTCGCCGGCCCGTCGGAGTCGGCGTCGGGCTCGGCGTCGTAGAGCACCGGGCGGTCGACGGTCTTCGTCACGTCGGCGGGATCGACGACGAGGATCAGCATCGCCAGGAACAGCAGCGTCACGATGAACGCGCCGCCGCCGACGACGAGGCCGAGCGCGATGGGCGTGAGCCCCTCGTAGCTGCCGTTCGCGATCGCCGTGTTCACGCGGGCGGTGAACGCACCGGTCGACACGAGCGTGACGATCGCGGCGAACACTCCGCACGCGAGCGCGATGCCCAGCAGGTGCAGGGGTCGCAGGATGTCGCGGCGGGTGGGCTTCTCTTCGCTCATCGGTCACCTCCGTGCTCGACCGGGGCGGGGGCGGATGCCGCGGCGGCGGGCTCCACGCGCTTCGGCGTGAGCCCGGCGATGCCGAGGAACACGGCCACGATCGCCGCGTAGCCGCCGAACATGCCCACGCCGAGGATGATGCCGGTCAGTTCGAACTCGCCGGCGCCCTGGATGGCGTACGGCTGCACGAAGCCGGCGGGGATGGTCAGCAGCAGCACGGCGAGGAGGATGCCGAAGGCGCCGACCGTGATCGAGTCGCGCGCGGTCGTCTCACCGGCGCGGCGTGCGCGAAGGCCGACGATGAGTTCGACGACGCCGGTCGTCAGCGCCCAGGCGATCACGACGACGAAGAAGAGGTCCTCGGTGCGCCACGCCGGCACTCCGGCGGTCATTCCGGCGGCGAATCCGAGCAGGGCGAGCACGACCCACGACCAGCGCTGTCCGACCGGGAACACGAGCCACACCGCGAGCAGCATGACGAGCGAGGATGTGAGCACGAACCCGCTGAAGACCGAGAGGCCGACGGCCGCCGAGTGGTCGGGAGAGAAGGTGATCATCACGGCCGCCGCCGCGGCGAAGAGCGCGCGCAGCAGTTGGACGTGGCGCGGGGTGAACGCGCGAGCAGGGGCAGACATGACGATCCAGAGTCCTCCGGGTGGTTCCCCCCAGTCTACGCGCGGGGCGCAGGGGGTGCGGACGGCCGGGAGCGTCCGTGAGGCCTGACGGATCTCCCCAGATCGATCGTCAGGCCCCACGTGATACGCAGTGACGGGGGCGGCACCGCGTCGAGCCGATCGAGTGCAAGGTCGGGCACCCTGCCTGCCTCGATGCAACCCTGTAGACCCCAGAAACGGCACCTCGTCCCCGTCGGGATGCCTGAGTGGTCGTATGCTCACTGTAGGGGCCGGTTGTTCACATACCGGTGGGGGTGGTGTGATGAGTTTCGAGAGAAGCATCCGGCGTACGTCGGACGAGTTCTCCAGCGCTCTGCGCGATGCCATCAACGCTCGCGGGCTGTCTCTGGCCCGTCTCCACGAGATGCTGCGCGCACGTGGCAACGGCGTGTCGATGGCGACGCTCAGCTACTGGCGTTCCGGTCGGCGCCGACCGGAGGGCGTGCAGTCTCTCGCCGCGATCGCCGAGATCGAGCGGCTCCTGCACCTCGCCCCCGGCGAGCTGACCGTACGGCTCGGAACGACCAACCGCACCGGTCCGATCGGTCCCAATCAGTTCCCCATGAACGAGCAGGAGCTCGAGCGCGCGGTCCGCGACGCGTTCACGGCGCTCGGCGCCGCGTACCCCGACACCGCGCGAGAGCTCACCACCCATTCCGTCACCGACGTCGACGCGGCGGGCAACGTGGCGCACTGCGAGACCCGCAGCATCGTGCAGTCGACGGTCGGCACCATCACGTCGATCCCGTTCCTCGAGCTCACCCCGGGAGAGCGGACGCCGGCGCCGATCATCACCGCCATCGCGGGTGGACGGATCGCGGCGCGGTACTCGCACCCGAACGGCGAGGTGCACGGCGTGCTCTTCGAGCTCGACGCGCCGCTCGCCGCCCCCGACACGACGATCGTCGAGTGGGCGGTCGACTACCCGCCCGACTACCCTCCGCAGCGCGAGACCGGCCACGCCGTGGCGATGAAGTGCCGCGAGCTGCTGGTGTGGACGCGCTTCCACCCGGACGCGATCCCCGACCACGTGACCGAGCGCGTCGACAACCCGCAGGGCACCACCACGACCACGACGGAGATCGGCGGGCGCACCGCGGTGGCGCAGATCAGACGCGGCTTCGGCCCCGGCGCCCTCGGCCTCAGCTGGGCGTACGACGACGGACGCTAGCCCGCAGGCGACGCGATTCAGCCGGGCTGGTCGCCCACCGCGACCGGACGCCCCGGTGTGTTCGACCACTGGCTCCACGAACCGGGGAACACCTTCGCCTCGATGCCGACCTCGCCGAGCACGAGCGCGGTGTGCGCGGCCGTGATGCCCGATCCGCAGTAGGCGGCGACGGCCGTGCCGGGGGTCACTCCCACGGCGGCGAAGGTCGCCCGCACGGTGTCGTGGTCGAGGATGCGTCCGGCGGAGTCGAAGTGCAGCACGGTCGGCAGGTTGACCGCGCCGGGGATGTGGCCGGCCTGCGGGTCGAGCGGCTCGACCTCCCCGCGGTAGCGCTCGCCCGCGCGCACATCGAGCAGGACCCCGGATGCCGGCAGCGCGGCCGCCTCGTCGATCGTGATCGCCGAGGCCCCGATCGCCGCGAGCGTGACGTCGCCCGCCTCCGGCGTCACATCGTCGGTGGTCACGTCGTGCCCGGCGTCGCGCCAGCCGCGGATCCCGCCTTCGAGCACGCGCACGTCGACACCCGCCTGACGCAGCAGCCACCAGGCGCGCGCGGCGGCGACGCCCTTCGCGTCGTCGTACGCGACCACGACGTCTCCGTCGTGTACACCCCAGCGGCGCGCGGCATCCTGCAGCTGCTCGGTCGTCGGGAGCGGATGCCGTCCGTCGGCCGGTTCACCGTGCGACGAGAGCTCGGTGTCGAGGGGCACGTACACGGCTCCGGGGATGTGCCCCGACAGGTAGTCGGCGCGGCCGTCCGGCCGATCGAGCCGCCAGCGCACGTCGATCACGCGCACCGGCGCCCCCGAGGCCTGCAGCTCGTTCAGTTCGGCGACGCTCACGAAGTTGCTCATGATGCGAGGCTACCCAGCGCGCGGCAGAGTCGGGACGCGGGCGCCACACGCCGTCACGTTCGGCGCGTCACCGCGGCGGTAGGCTCGTGAGGGCCGCGTCGGGAAGGGACAGCATGCCCTCTCGACTCCGCTGGATGCGGCTCCGCCCGCAGGAGACCGCCCTCATCGCGATCACCGCCGTGTGGGGCAGCACCTTCCTGCTCGTGCACTGGGCGATGCAGCACTCCGGGCCGTGGTTCTTCGTCGGTCTCCGCTTCCTCGTCGCCGGCGTCATCAGCGTCGTCATCTTCCGGAGCGCGCTGCGCGGCATCCGCTGGCGCGACATCGGCGCCGGAGTCGCGATCGGCGTGATGATCCACCTGGGGTACGGCCTGCAGACCGTGGGCCTGCAGACGATCGACTCCAGCACCTCCGCCTTCATCACGGCGATGTACGTGCCGCTGGTGCCGCTCGCGCAGTGGGCGGTGTTCCGGCGTCGGCCTCCGGTCATGGCCTTCGTCGGCGCAGGACTCGCGTTCGTGGGACTCGTGCTCATCGCGGGACCCGACGCCGTCGCGTTGAGCCTCGGCTCCGGCGAGATCATCACGATGATCAGCACCCTGCCGATCGCCGCCGAGATCATCCTCATCTCGCTGTTCGCCGGGCGCATCGACCTCGGGCGGATCACGGTGGTCCAGCTCCTCACGGCCGGCCTCCTCGGACTCCTCACGATGCCGATCGTCGGGGAGTCGCTGCCCGCGTTCTCGTGGGTCTGGGTCGGCTGCGCGGTCGGACTGGGCGCAGCGAGCTGCCTCATCCAGCTGACGATGAACTGGGCGCAGAAGTCGGTCTCTCCCACGCGCGCCACCATCATCTACGCGGGCGAGCCTGTCTGGGCCGCGGTCATCGGACGCGTCGCCGGCGAGCGCCTGCCCGTCACGGCTCTGCTCGGCGGGGCGCTGGTCGTGCTCGGCATCCTCGCCAGCGAGCTGAAGCCGGTGCGTCGCCGGCGTCCGGCGGTGACGGACGAACCCGCGACCACGTCGCGGGAATAGAAGCGCGGGGCGCGCGTTTCACCCCACATGATTGAAACTTCAACCGTCGTCCCGCTCGCGACCGAGCGGACGCGCGTGCGTGTGCCGATGCGCTTCGGCGACGGATACTCCACGACGGCGGACGTGGTCACCTTCGACGGCCTGGCCGATGGCCGCGAGCACCTGCTGCTCGGTCTGGGCGACTGGCGAGGCGCTCTCGGGCGTTCGGCGGACGGCGGAGATGCGCCGCTGGTACGCCCGCACAGCGAGTGCCTCACCGGCGACGTGTTCGGCTCCGAGCGATGCGACTGCGGACCGCAGCTGCGCGAGGCCGTGGAGCGGATCGCCGACGAGGGCGGCTTCCTCCTCTACCTGCGCCAGGAGGGACGCGGCATCGGCCTCTACGCGAAGCTCGACGCCTATGCGCTGCAGGACTCCGGTCTCGACACCTACGAGGCGAATGTCGCGCTCGGTCGCGGCGAGGACGAGCGCGACTACACCGTCGCCGCGCAGATGCTGCAGGCGGTCGGAGCCGACCGCATCCGCCTTCTGAGCAACAACCCCGACAAGGCCGCGCAGCTCGCAGGGCTCGGCATCGAGGTGGTCGAGCAGGTGCGCACGGGTGTGCACGAGACGACGGCGAATCACCGCTACCTCGAGGCCAAGCGCGACCACACCTCGCACACCATCGACCTGTCGGCGGCGTGATGAGCGAGCGGCAGCTGGACGACGCCGAGATGGCGACGTGGCTGCCGACGATCCGCTTCGTGCAGCTGCTTCCCCAGGTCCTCGATCGCACCCTCAAGGCCGAGACGGGACTCAAGCACGCGTACTATGCGATCCTCGTCTCGCTCGCGAGGGAGGATGCCGCGGCCATCACGATGACGGACCTCGCCGGCATCGCGGGCCTCAGCAGGTCGCGGCTGAGTCACGCCCTCGACGTGCTGGAGGAGCGCGGTTGGGTCACCCGAACGACCTGCGGCCGGGACAAGCGGACGCTCACCGCAGCCCTCACCCCCGAGGGGCGCGAACTGCTGCGCGGAGCGGCCCCCGTGCACGTCGCGCAGATCAGGGAGCTCGTGCTCGATCCGCTCACCGAGGAGGAGCGCGAGCAGCTCGGTCGGATCGCGGCGAAGCTGCTGCCGGGGGTCACGGAGGCGCTCGCCTCTCCCCCGCAGACCAGGGCGGCACACGTCTCTCGGTGAGACCGCGTGGACACCTCCCGAGGTGCGTGGACACCTCCCGAGGTGCGCGGTCAGAGCCGCCACGGGAGGGCGCGGAGAGCGAGACGTACCCCACGCCCCGCTCCCCGCCCACCCTTTTTCCCAATCAGTGGCAACCGGCTCCGGCCTCGTGGGCCGTCGTTCCGGCAGGTAGGAACGTAACAGGCCGCCGTTCACGGCAGAGTCAGGGGTGCGTGAACATCGCCTTCCGATGATCGCTGCGGCTTCGGTTCTGCTCCGGTTCTGATCTGAGCAGACCCGCTCGGTGCCCGACGAGCGCGAGACGTACCGTGAGTCATGGCCGACATCGTCCCGTTCCCCCACGCACCCCGCCCCGCCGACCCCGAGCCGCTGTGGCGCCACCTGCTCGGCAATCAGCTGCGGCGCCGCCGGCACGACCGCGAGGAGACGCTCACGGAGACCGCAGACCGCGCCGGCGTCTCGCCCCAGTATCTCTCCGAAGTCGAGCGCGGACTCAAGGAGCCGTCGAGCGAGATGATCGCCGCGATCGCCGGCGCACTCGACACCTCGCTCATCGAGCTCACGAGCGCGGTGGCAGACGAGTTGCGGACGGCGGCGGCTCCGGCATCCGCTGCCGTGTCCGCCGCCCGGGGCGCGTTCTCCCTCGCAGCCTGAGCCTGCTCACACCGTCCGCTCCCCCAGCACGGTGTCGATGAGGCCGTAGTCGAGCGCTGCGGATGCGGTGAACACCCGATCGCGGTCGGTGTCGGCACGGAGCTCGTCGACCGTGCGCCCGGAGTGCCTGGCGAGGATGGACTCCATGTCGGAGCGCACCCGCACCACCTCGTCGGCCGCGAGGATCAGATCGGGGATCGCGCCGCGCGACTGTCCGGCCGGCTGGTGCAGCACGATGCGCGCGTGCGTCAGTGCGGAGCGCTGCCCCGCTGCGCCCGCCGCGACCAGCAGCGCCGCCGGGCCGATCGCCTGGCCGACGCACGTCGTCGCGATCGCCGGACGGATGTGACGCATGGTGTCGTAGATCGCCAGAGCCGCCCCCGGATCGCCGCCCTCGCTGTTGACGTAGAACTGCACGGCCGACTCCGGGCTGTCGGCGTCGAGGTGCAGCAGCTGCGCGATGAGCGCGTTGGCGACGCCCGCGTCGATGCCGGTGCCCAGGTAGATCACGCGCTCCGCGAGCAGGTGCGAGTACACGTCCATCACGCGCTCGCCCCGCGGATGCTGCGCGATGACGTTCGGGATCGTGTAGCTGCTCATGAGTCGACCCCCAGTCCGACCCGCGCACGCCGGCGCGGCATGATCTCGGCGACCGAATCGAGGATGCCGTCGATGAAGCCGTAGTCCTGCGCCTGCTGTGCGGTGTACCAGCGGTCGTGCAGCGAGTCCTCGAAGATGCGCTCGGGCGGCTGCCCCGTGTCATCGGCGATGAGGCCCAGCACCGTGTCGCGCATGTGGCGCAGGTCGCCGGCCTGGGTCTCGATCTCGACCGCGGATCCGCCGATGCCCGCGGACCCCTGATGCATGAGGATGCGGGCGTGCGGCAGCGCCCGGCGCTTGCCTTTCGCCCCGGCGGAGAGGAGGAACTGGCCGGCGCTGCAGGCCAGCCCGAGGGCCAGGGTAGACACGTCGTTCGGGATCAGCGTCATGAGGTCGCGGATCGCGAGCATGGACGGCACCGAGCCACCCGGGGAGTGGATCCACAGGGCGATGTCGGTGGTCGGGTCCTCGGCCGACAGGGTCAGCAGCTGCGTCATGAGCAGCGTGCCGTTGTCGTCGTCGAGGGCGCCGTCGAGCACGAGCACCCGCTCGTGGAACAGCGCACGGCGGGCCTCCGGTCCGAACCGCGGGATGGGGTTGTCTTCGCTCATGCCCCCAGCATCCGTCGTCCCCTCTCCGTCCGCGCGGGAATCCGCCGGGGGCGGATCCGCCGTGAGCAGAGTCGGCGTTCGCGTGCGGCGAGCCGTGCCGCGCGTCGCTCGTGACGGAGGAGATCTCTCGCTGCGAAGGAGGTTCGCTCGCAGCTGCCCCAGACGAACGCGTGATCTCCTTCGACACGCGTGTCCGTCGTTCCGTGCGCGCTGCCCGAGCGTGTCTGGAATACGGTGGGCTCGTCCACCACGAATCCGGAGAACACCATGCCCCTTCACGACGGCGCCGGCGAGGGCGTCGACATCGACGCCTGCATCGCCCTGCTCGAGGCTCACGGAGTGCCCCTCGATCCCGGGCTGCAGCCCGCCGAACTCGCCGAGATCGAAGCCCGCTACGGATTCGTGTTCAGCCCCGACCATCGGCACCTGCTCGCGCGGGTCCAGCCGGCGGGCGAACGGTGGCTGCATTGGACGAGAGACAGCGAGGACAGCATCCGGTCCCGCCTCGACTGGCCCCGCGAGGGGGTGCTTTTCGACGTCGAGAACAACGCGTTCTGGCCCGCCGGCTGGGGTGTCAGGCCGCCGAACGCTGAAGCGCGCAGCGCTTTGGTGACGGAGCGGGTCGGGCAGTGGCCGACGCTCGTTCCCCTGTTCGCGCACCGGTACATGCCCGCCGCCCCGGCCGGCCCCGGCGCTCCCGTCTTCTCGGTCTGGCAGACCGACGTGGTGTTCTCCGGCGCGGACCTGCTGGACTGCCTCCGTCGCGAGCTCGAGCCGGACACCGCCGGCTCCCCCGTCATCGACGTGTCGGCAGACTCCTGCGCACCCTGGTCGCTCTTCCCCTTCGAGCAGGAGGTGGCCGAGTAGGGCGTACCGGCGTCGCGATCCTTCGCACGCGCGTAACATCGCCGACTCATGACGGACGTAGCCTCGACCGCATGACGACGCAGCAGACACCCGAGTGGCAATGGTCGGAGGACGGCATCAACTTCCGCACCCGCAAATGGGTGCGCCCGGAGGACCTGAACGCCAACGGTTCGCTGTTCGGCGGCAGCCTGTTGAAGTGGATCGACGAGGAGGCGGCGATCTACGCGATCGTGCAGCTCGGCAACTACCGCGCGGTCACGAAGCACATCTCGGAGATCACGTTCGAGGCCTCGGCCGTACAGGGAGACCTCGTCGAACTCGGACTGCAGGCGACGCACTTCGGCATCACCTCGCTCACGATGCGTGCGGTGGCGCGCAACATGATCACCCGGAAGCGCATCCTCACGATCGAGAAGATCGTGTTCGTGAGCCTCGACGAGAACGGGCGTCCGACACCGCACGGGTACCGCGAGATCACCTACAACCGGGACCGGATGCCGACGGAGCGACTCGTGACCGGGACGGTTCCGCTGCCGAAGCTCTGATCGCACGGGATCGCACGTGATGAAGGACTCGCCGCGGCATCCGGCCTGCGATGCCCGTGATCTCCTTCGTTACGCCCGGACCGCGCGGCGACGCGTGAGCGGGCGGGTCAGCGGGCGAGCGCCGGGATGGTTCCCGTCGCGGGCGGCGACGACGTGGCTGCCGCCGCCGTCGTGACCGCTTGCGCCGCCTGCGCCTGTCCTGTCGACGCGGCGAGGCGGGCGGCGCGCGCCGTCGACCGCGCGGGCTCCCCCGCATTGACGATGCCGCGCACGACAGCGCCGATCACGAGCAGGCCGACCAGCAGCGCCCCCGAGACGACGGCCGGCGTCCACTGATTCGCGAACGACGCGGCCAGGCTCAGCACCGCGGCGGGAACCCAGACCCCGACCGCGCCGCCGGCCAGACCGGCCGCTCCGCGCACGATGGCGATCGCCGCGACCAGCGCGCACAACCCGGCCAACACGGCCCCCACTACACCGATCGGCACCAGAACCGATGCCAGATCGCTCGCAACCCTCGATGACGTCATGACGACCCCCCGTCAGCGGACCCTCCGCACCATCAACAGTACGAAGGAGGCGCCGCTCCGGCATCCATCTGCAGGATGATGTTGCGTAATCTTGACGAGCCGTTCAACGTCGGGTCAGCCACCCGAAGCGCGACCCCCGCACGGTGCGGATCGGCTGGGTGACGACGGCATCCACGACCATGGATCCATCGGTCGGGCCGACGATCGCCATGGTCGACGTCTCGGTGGCCTCGACCGGGTCGACCTCGAGGTGAGCGAGTTCGCGGTGCGCCCGGACGTAGGCGGGCACGAGCAGCAGGATCGCGCCCAGCCACGCGAGCGGATTGCTGAGCGCGACACCCTCGAAGCCGATCAGCGCGCCCAGCACCACGGCGGCTCCCACGCGCATCACGAGCTCGATCACACCGGTCACCGTCGGGACGAGCGTGTGGCCGAGACCTTGCAGCGCCCCGCGGAGCACGAACAGGATGCCGAGCGCCCAGTACCCGCATCCGTTGATGATGAGCATCACGTGCGCGAGATCGACCACCTCGTCGGCATCCACGCCGTGCCCGACGAACAGGCGCACGAGCGGGGCGCCGAGGGCGATGATCACGACGCCGAGCAGCAGACCCGCGCCGATCGCCATCCACGTCCCCTCGATCACACCACGGCGGATGCGGTCGGGCCGACGTCCGCCGAGGTTCTGCGCCGCGTACATCGAGGCGGCGAGACCCAGCGACGAGAGGAACGCGACCGCGAGACCGTCGACGCGGGATGCCGTCGTGTACGCCGCGACCGCGTCGGAGCCGAGCGTGTTGAGCGCGACCTGCACGGTCAGGGTGCCGATCGCGATGATCGACGCCTGGAAGCCCATCGGCAGCCCCAGCCGCAGGTGCTCGCGGACGTCGTCGCGCGTGACCCGCCAGTCGGCCGCGCGCAGGTGCAGCATCGGCAGGCGGCGGCGCACGAACTCCAGGCACAGTGCGACGGAGACGGCCTGCGCCATGACGGTCGCGAGCGCCGCACCGCCCACACCCCAGTCGAGGGGGCCGACCATGAGCACCACGAGACCGACGTTCAGCGCGCACGACACCGTGAGGAACACGAGCGGCGTGCGGGAGTCGCCGATCGCGCGGATGATCGCCGAGAGGTAGTTGAAGAACATCGTCGCGCTCGCGCCGAGGAAGCTGATCTGCGTGAAGGTCGTCGCCTCGGGCAGCAGTTCGGCCGGCGTCTGCAGCAGCTCGAGCAGCGGACGGGAGATGAGGGGCGCGACGATCGTCAGCACCACGCTCGTGACGCCGGTGAGGATGACGCCCGTCGCGACGGAACGACGCACACCGGGGGCGTCGCCGGCGCCGAATGCCTGCGCGATCGGGATCGCGAACCCGCTGGTCAGGCCCCAGGCGAAGCCGATGAGCAGGAACAGCAGGCTTCCGGTCGCGCCGACGGCGGCGAGCGACTGCACGCCGAGGTGGCGACCGACGACGACGGCATCGGCGAACTGGTACATCTGCTGCACCACGTTGCCGATGAGCAGCGGGATCGAGAACGAGAGGATGACACGCCACGGGCGACCCGTGGTGAGGGAGGTGGCCATGGGGAAGCGGCTCGCAGGACTGTGGGGACGGATCGGGGGAGCCACCATTTTATCGAATCGATTCGGGACAACACCATCCCCGATCGGCAACTACGGTCTATGGGATGAGCACCACGAAGCGCACAGCATCCGACACCGGCGTCGGCGACGACGAGCAGCATCTGCGGCGAGCGCTGAGCAACCGCCACATCCAGCTGCTCGCGATCGGCGGAGCCATCGGCACCGGCCTCTTCATGGGCAGCGGCAAGACGATCTCGGTCGCGGGCCCGTCGGTGATCTTCGTCTACATGATCATCGGGTTCATGCTGTTCTTCGTCATGCGGGCCATGGGCGAGCTGCTGCTGTCGAACCTCAAGTACAAGTCGTTCAGCGACTTCGCGAGCGACCTGCTCGGACCCTGGGCCGGCTTCTTCACCGGATGGACCTACTGGTTCTGCTGGGTGGTCACCGGGGTCGCCGACGTCATCGCGATCGCCGGGTACACGGACGCGCTGTTCCCCGGCATCCCGCTCTGGATCCCGGGACTGCTCGTCGTCGTCATCCTGCTCGCGCTGAACCTGCCGACCGTGGCGGCGTTCGGCGAGATGGAGTTCTGGTTCGCGCTGATCAAGATCATCGCGATCGTGGCGCTCATCGTCACGGGTCTCGTGATGATCGTCACCGGGTTCCAGCACGAGGCGGGCACCGCGAGCTTCGCGAACCTGTGGAACCACGGCGGCATGTTCCCGCACGGCTTCATGGGCTTCGTCGCCGGCTTCCAGATCGCGGTGTTCGCCTTCGTGGGCGTCGAACTCGTCGGCACGGCTGCGGCCGAGACGAAGGACCCGGAGCGCAACCTGCCGAAGGCGATCAACGCCATCCCGATACGCATCCTGCTGTTCTACGTGGGCGCGCTCGTGATCCTCATGGCCGTCACGCCCTGGACAGAGTACGTCGCCGGAGAGAGCCCGTTCATCGCGATGTTCGCGCTCGCCGGACTCGGCATCGCCGCGACCGTGGTGAACCTCGTCGTGCTCACCTCGGCGATGTCGAGCGCGAACTCGGGCATCTACTCGACCTCGCGCATGGTGTTCGGCCTCGCCAAGGACGGCGACGCCCCTCGCCTTTTCGGCCGCCTGTCGAAGCGGCGCGTGCCGCAGAACGCGCTCTTCCTCTCCTGCATCCTGCTGCTGTCGGGCGTCGTGCTGCTGTACGCGGGCAAGGACATCGGCACCGCATTCGACATGGTCACGACGGTCTCGGCCGTGTGCTTCATGTTCGTGTGGACGATCTTCCTGTTCAGCTACCTCTCCTACCGCCGCACCCGTCCGGAGAAGGCGGCGACGTCGACCTTCCGGATGCCGGGCGGTGTGTTCATGGTGTTCGTGGTGCTCGCGTTCTTCGTGTTCATCCTCTGGGCCCTCACCACGCAGCCCGACACGTTGACCGCGCTGCTCGTGACCCCGATCTGGTTCGCGCTGCTGATCGTCGCGTGGCTCTTCGTGCGGAAGTCGCAGAACCACCTCGAGCGGCACGCCGCGCACATCGCGCACCTGCGGAGCGACGCCGCGGAGTAGGGACGCGGCCGACGCACAGCACCGGACGGATATTCTGGACGCCGCGGTCGCGGAAGGAGAGCGATGTTCGACAGTCCGCTCTCGGCCTCGGCCTACGAGATCCTCGGTGTGGATCCGGACGTCGAGCACGACGAGCTGCGCCGGGCCTATCGCCTGCGGCTGCGGCAGACGCACCCCGACACGGGCGGCGACGCCGCGGTCTTCATCCAGGTGCAGCGCGCGTGGGAGCTCGTCGGCACACCCGAGCTGCGCGCGGCCTACGACCGCCGCAGCGGGGTGCACCCCGGCATCCCCACGGATTCGGAGGAGTCGGGATGGCGTCCGCGCACCGCAGCGCGCACCGACACCCGCCCGAAGGCGCGATCGTATGGGCATCCCGGCGGATGGCGCCGCGAGCGGTATCTCACGCTGATCCGCGAGTGGGCGGGATTCGGCGTCGAGGTGCCTGACCCGTACGACCCGGCGCTCGTGCGCTCCGCGCCCCGCGACCTGCGGCGGCTGCTCGCCGACGCCCTCGCCGAAGAGGCCACCGCGCGCACCGTGAGCACGCTCGGTATGGGGTTCACCGTGTGGCACGACGTCGCGACGGGCCCCGACCCCGACGCCAAGCTCGACCACGTGGTGCTGAGCCCGTCCGGGCTCTACGGAGTCATGTCGGAGGACTTCGGCGGCGTCGTCGGCTTCCGCCGCGGCGAGATCACCGGACCGAGCCTCGGCACGAGGGCGCCGGTCACCGCCGCCCTCGCCCGCATGCGCGCCGTCGCCAAGGCCGCGCGGGTGAAGTTCGGCGGAGCGATCATCGTGCTCCCCGACGACGATCTCGCTCAGGCGGTGACGCCGCTCGGCACGAGTCGCGGCGTGCCGGTGGTGGTCGTGCGGCGCAGCGCTCTCGCGATGGTGCTGCGGCAGGGCGTTCCCGGCGCCCGCGCGATCGGCGGCAACGAGCTGTTCGACGTGCGCACGCGGTTGCAGCAGACCGTCCGGTTCGTCTGAGGGCATCCCGTCACCGTGCCGCCGAGCCACCCCTTCGTCGCCGAGCCACCCCTCCACGAACCGTTCGCTGGAGGGTGGGTCGCGCAGAAGGGGGTGGTTCGAGGCCGTGCGGGTTCAGGCCTCGCGAACGGCGGGAACGCCCCCGCTCGCGAGGAGCTCGGCGAGGTACGCGGCCGTGTCCTGCCAGCCGGTCACCGCATGGCACGGCACGCCGAGCGCGCGCACGGGGTAGTCGTTGCCCTCCGGATCGAGCCTGTCACCGATGAAGAGCATCTGGTCGAGTGGGATGCCGGTGCTGCGCGAGAGCTCTCGCATGCCGAAGGCCTTGTCGACGTCCTGCTCGGTGACGTCGATCGATGTGGATCCGCCGGAGCGCACATCCAGGTCGGGCACACGCTCCGCGACGGCGGCGCGCAGGGACGCCCTCTTGGCCCCGGACGGATCCCAGGCGGACTTGGCCTCGATGGGAGCCTCCTGGCCCAGGGCGGAGAACGTGATCTGCGATCCGCGGTCCTCCACGATGTCGCCCCAGGTCTCGAGCTCCCACAGGCCGAGCCGGCGCGCTTCGCTCTCGAACGCCGCGATCGTCCTGTCCCGCTGGTCGGCGCTCAGGCTCCGTGCGAAGACGGTCTCGATCGCCCCGTCACGGAGTCGGTAGTACTGGGTGCCGCACGCGGGGAGGAGGTGGAAGCGCGCCAGCACCGATGGATCGGCGGCGGGCAGCCTGTCGATCACCTGCGCGGTGAACTGCTCCAGCCTGCCACCCGAGATGATCGCGACCTCGACCCGTGCGGCGAGCGCGATCAGCAGCTCCCCGATCGTGGGATCGATCGCGCTCTTCGATGGCGCGAGGGTGTCGTCCAGGTCGAACGCCACCAGGCGGATGTCCGAGACCGTCACGCCGACGCCCCCTGCCGCGGTTCCGCAGGATTCCGGGCGGGCGCGGTGCTCGCGCGGACGATGAAGTCGACCGACGGAAGGGTGACGGGCGGGTGCTCGCCGCCCTCCACGAGGGCGACGAGGGCGTGGGCACAGGCCTTCGCCCACTCGAACACGTCCTGGCGCACGGTGGTGAGTGCCGGGAAGACATAGGGCGCGAGCGGGATGTCGTCGAACCCGATGACCGACAGATCCTGCGGGACGCGGACGCCGCGGTCGGCCGCCGCCGACATCCCGGCGATGGCCATGATGTCGTTGGAGAAGATGATCGCCGTCGGCGGCTCGGGCTGGTCGAGGAGCTCGTGGGTGGCCCTCGCGCCGGCTGCCCCGGTGAAGTCGGCTTCGACCAGCGCTCCCGGATCGAGTCCGAGCGCCGCCATCTCGCCCTCCCAGGCCGCACGACGGACGCGGGAGTGCACGTAGCGGTCGGCGCCGGAGACGTGGGCGATCCGCTGATGACCAAGCGCGTGCAGATGCCGAACCGCTCGCCGAATGCCCGCGGCGTCGTCGAGGCCGATCCCCGCGCTGTCGTCACGGTGATCGGTGCCGAGGAGGACGTACGGGAGCCCGAGCGCGCCGAGCTGCGCCGGACGGTCGTCGTCGACGCGGAGATCGGTGAGGAAGACCCCGTCGACGCGTGCCTCACCGGCCAGGCGCGCATAGGCCTCCTGCTCGGCGTCGTCGCCGTCGACGACCTGGAGGACCAGCGCGTATCCCACGGTGGACATGTAGCTCTCGACACCGGCGACGAACTGGGGGAAGAACGGATCGGTGCCGATCAGCGACGGATCGCGGCGGATCACCAACCCCAGCGCCTGCGCGCGACTGCGCGACAGAGCCCGGGCACGGGCGTCCGGACGCCATTCGAGATCGTGCGCGGCCTGGAGGATGCGTTCCCGCGCCTCGGCGCCCACCCCCGAGCGCCCGTTGAACACGAAGGAGACAGCGCTCTTGGAGACGCCGGCGCGAGCCGCGACGTCGCCGATCGTGACTTTGCGCTCGCCCCCGACGTGAGGGGACGCGACCGTGGCGGGGACGACGTCGTCCCGCCCGGGCGGAGGATTCGGATTCATAGCGGAAGTGTATCCCACCGTTTAGTGAGATTTAGCTGCGTCTCGATCACGCGAGATCCCGCGGACAAGGGGCGAGTGGTCGCGCCGCGGTCGACAGTTGACCCGTTTCGGCAAAACCGGTTTACTAAGAGTGTTGTCAACGTCGACCTCGTCGGTCGCGGATCAGGAAGGCAGCGGCCGCAGCAGTGAGGAAGAGCACCATGGGCAAGGCAGAGCGAGATCGTCGGCCGACAGCAGGACGAGACTCCCGCCCCTCGCACGGAGTCCGGCGCTGGCTCGGAGACGACCCCCTCGGTCTGCTCCTGAGCACCCCGTACGTCCTGTTCGTCGTCGTCGTGTTCCTGATCCCCTTCGGGTTCGGGATCTGGATGTCCGTCCACGACTTCTACTTCACGGCACCCGGCGCCGAGGTGGAGCATCCGTTCGTGGGATTCGCGAATTTCTCCGCCGTCCTCGCCGACCCCGTCGTTCATCAGGCGTTCGGCAACCTCCTGATCTTCCTCGTCATCAACGTCCCGCTGACCGTGGTCCTCGGACTCCTGCTCTCGTCCACGCTCGATGCCGTCGTGCACTGGAAGGGCTTCTTCCGCATCTCGTACTACGTGCCGTACGTGACGGCATCCGTGGCGACTCTGTCGGTCTGGATCTTCCTCTTCAACGGCAACGGCGTCGTGAACTCGATGCTCGGATCGCTCAAGCCGGATCCCTCCTGGCTGGCGAATCCGGCGCTGATCATGCCGCTCATCGCGGTGTATGTGACCTGGAAGAACCTCGGCTTCTACATCCTGCTCTACCTCGCGGCACTCCAGAACGTGCCGAAGGAGCTCCACGAGGCCGCACAGCTCGACGGCGCCGGTCGGTGGCAGCGCTTCCGCTCGGTGACACTGCCGGCGGTGCGCCCGGTCACCTCGCTCGTCGTGCTGCTGTCGATCATCACCACGGGGCAGATCTTCACCGAGCCGTACCTGCTCACCGGCGGCGGCCCGAACGGCGCCTCCATGACTCCCGCGCTGCTGATGTACCAGCAGGGGATCCAGCAGGGCAAGCCGGATGTCGCGGCCGCCATCGGCATGATCCTCGTCGTCGCGGTGATGATCGTCTCTCTCGTCTCGCGCCGCATCACGGAAGGCAGGAACCGATGACCACGTCGACACCCCCACGGAGCGGCCGCGGTCTGGCGGCACTGCGGTTCGTCCTGCTCCTCATCGGCGCCGTCGCGGCGCTCGTGCCCTTCTACTACATGATCATGGGGGCCCTGCAGCGCACCCGCGACACGAGCCTCTTCGGCCTGCTGCCGCTGCCGGAGAACCTCACGCTGAACAACTTCGTCGAGATCAACGAGTCGGTGAACCTGCTCGGCTCCCTGCTCAACTCGCTGATCTTCACGGCGGGTGTCGTCGCCTGCACGCTCGTATTCGGACTCCTGGTCGGCTACGCGCTGGCGGTGCTCTCGTTCCGAGGGCGAGGACTCGTCTTCGCCCTCGTGCTCCTCGTTCAGGCCATCCCGTTCCAGCTGCTGATGATCCCGCTGTACGTCATGGTCGTGCGCTACTTCGGCCTCGCCGACAACTTCCTCGGGATGATCCTGCCGTTCGCGATCAACTCGGTCGCCGTGCTGATCTTCCGTCAGTACTTCCTGCAGATCCCGCGCGACGTCTTCGACGCGGCCCGCATCGACGGGGCGAGCGAAGTGCGCATCCTGCTCTCGATCGCCGTGCCTCTGGTGCGTCCGGCCGTGCTCACCGCCATGCTCGTCACCTTCATCGGCCCCTGGAACGAGTTCCTCTGGCCGTTCCTGGTCACGAAGGATGCCACGAAGCAGACCCTCGCCGTGAGCCTCGCGAACTTCTCTCAGACCAATGGCGCGTTCCTCGAGAACCCGATGGGCGCTGTGCTCGCCGGGGCGTGCGTGCTCGCCGTCCCGGTCGTGGTGCTCTTCCTGCTCTTCCAGCGCCACTTCACCTCCGCGAACCTCGGCTCGGCCATCAAGGGCTGAGGCTCCGGCATCCGACATCCCCGACTCATCCCCGATCACCGAGAAGGCATCACCATGACCCCATCCCCCGTCGCCGCACTCCCGACCGCCATCCCCTACGCCCTCACACGCCTCGGCGTGATCATGACGGCGGATCCCGGCGATCCCCTCGAGGCCGAGGGCGTCCTCAACCCGGGCACCGCCTGGGGACCGGACGGAGAGCTGTACCTGTTCCCCCGCGTCGTCGCCGAGGGGAACGTCTCGCGCATCGCGCGCGCCCGCGTGGTGCTGGAGGACGGCGTCCCCACCGGCGTCGAGCGCCTCGGGGTCGTGCTCGCGCCGGACGAGCAGTGGGAGCACGGGAGGCAGAATGCGGGGGTCGAGGACCCGCGCATCACCTTCCTCGAGCCCCTCGGCGTGCACGTGATGACCTACATCGCGTACGGCCCGCTCGGCCCGAAGCCCGCGCTCGCGTACTCGACCGACACCGTGACCTGGCACCGGCTCGGACCGCTGCAGTTCGCCTATCAGCCGGAGCTCGGCACCGATCTTAACCTGTTCGCGAACAAGGACATCGTGTTCTTCCCCGAGCTCGTCCCCGGACCCGACGGCGCCCCGAGCATCGCGCTCCTGCACCGGCCGATGTGGGACCTCGACTGGCTGCGCCCCGGCGAGGGCACGCAGCCCCCGGCCGGCGTCGACGACGACCGTCCGTCCGTCTGGATCGGCTACGTCGACCTGGAGGCCGCCCGCGCTGACATCTCGGCGCTCACGCGCGTGCACTCGTCGTCGATGATCGCCGCGCCGGAGATGGCGTACGAGAGCGCGAAGATCGGCGCCGGCCCCTCGCCGCTGCGCGTGCCGGAGGGCTGGCTGCTCGTGCACCACGGCGTATCCGGTGCGACGCCCAAGGGCTTCGAGCTCGCGTACGGGTCGCGCTACTCCGCCGGGGCGATCCTGCTGGATGCCGAAGACCCGCGTCGCGTGATCGCCCGCACGGAGGAGCCGCTCCTCGCGCCGGAGACCGCGGAGGAGCTGCAGGGCACCCTCGGCAACGTCGTCTTCCCCACAGCGATCGAGGAGATCGGCGGCCGCACCTTCGTGTTCTACGGCATGGCCGACTCGTCGATCGGCGTCGCGGAGCTGACCCGCGCCTGAGCCGGATCCGTCTCGAACGAGAGAGGCCGCCTCCCCTGATCGGGGAGGCGGCCTCTCTCGTTCGTCACTCGGCCGGGCGCCTGGTCGGGGCAGCCCGGCCGGTGCGGATCAGTTGATCCGTCCGCGGCGCACCCGCAGGGCGATCGCGCCCGCGGCCAGCAGCAGCAAGGCCGCCCCGAGCGTCCACGGCAGCCAGGTGAGGTCGCCGCCCGTGCCGGGGAGTGAGCCCGAGCCGTCGGAGCCGGTCCCCGCGCCGGGGGCGCCCGGTGCGCCGGGATCGCCCGCGCCATCGGCCGCGACCACCGTCACCGCGACGGACGCGACGTCGACGCCGGCCCGCATCGCCACGAGAGTGTGCGCGCCGACCGCGACGTCGGCGGGAACCCTGCCTCGGAAGGCGAGGGTGCCGTCAGCTGCCGCGGTGGCCGTGCCGAGGTCGACGGGGGTGGAGCGCAGCTGGATCACGTACTCCTCGCCCGCCGCGAAGCCCGACCCCGCGACGTCGATCCGTCCACCGACCTTCGGGGAGCCGTCGACCCGCAGCACGGGCGTGACGACCGCGGGGTCGACCACGACCGACACGGGCGCCGAGGCGGCCGACCACCCTCCTGCGTTCTGCGCTCGGACCGTGACGGCGTGGGTGCCGGGCGCGACGTCGGTCAGGGCCACCGTGAGGCGGGAGGCCTCACTCTGCACCGTCCGATCGCCGACCGCGACCTCGTAGGCGATGACGGGCGAACCGCCCTCGCTCTCCGGGGCCGCCCACTGCACCTGCACGAGAGTTCCGGATGCCGTCGCCATCACGTCGCGCGGAGGCGACGAGACCGCGTCGCGGCGCACCAGACCGGCGAGCGCGCGCTCGAGCGCCGCCGCGACGGCATCCACCTGCGCCTGGGGCGCCGCGGCGGTCGACCGCATCTCCTTCGCCGCCTCGAGCGCGGGCAGCACGGGCGCCCAGCTGCTCGGGGTGAAGTCGGCGCTGGCAAGGGCGTTCGCGGCGTCGATCTGCGCGGTCAGTCCGGCGAGGTCGGCCGAGACCGTGACGCCGCACCACGCGACCTCGGTGCCGTCGTCGTGACGCAGCATCACGCGGGTGGTACCCGGCTCGTGGGTCACGATGTCGGCGTCGATCACGCCCGCGGGCGAGACCCTCACCTCACCGCGCACACTCGCGACCGTCTCATCGAGCGAGACGGCGGAGAACACGTCTCCGGGGTTCAAGGGCGAGACCGACGCGGTCAGCACGGCCGTGCTCTGACGCGGGGCCGAGACGGGGGCCGTGCACTCGAAGGTGAAGCCGCCGTAGAGCTCGAACTCCCAGATGTTGAGGCCGTACTGGGTTGCGGGCACGCCAGTGAGGCGCACGTAGCGCGCCTCGGTCGGGGCGAAGTCCAGCGTATGGGTGAGCGTCGGCTGGGCGGCCTGCACCCGCGCCAGCGGCACCCAGGTCTGACCGTCGACGGACCCCTCGATGCGGTAGTCGTTCGAGGTGCCCGACTCCCAGGCCACCACCGCACGCGAGACCGACCGCGTCTCGCCGAGGTCGACCTGCAGCCAGTGCTCGGCGACCGCACGCGCCGACGACCACTTCGTCGAGGCGGAGCCGTCCGTCGCCTTGGGCGCGGTGATCGTGGCGTTGTTGTTGTGCACGCTGTCGGCCGTCGTCGGCCGACCGAGGGCGAGGTTCCCCTTGCCGCTCGGGATCGTCGGGGAGTCGACGACGAGCCGGTCGCCGAAGACCTCGAACTCCCAGATCGAGGGGCCGTAGTCCAGCGCCCTCGTGAGGGTCTGCATCCGCACGAAGCGGGCGCTCTGCCCGTCGAGGGTGATCACGTCGAGCCCGCCGTCGCTTCCGCCGGTCGGGGTCGTGTACGCGTCGCGCCAGGTGCGGCCGTCGTCGGACAGCTGGATCCGGTAGGTCTTCGCGTAGGCCGCCTCCCACCACAGCCGCACGGTGGAGACGGGTCGCACCGTCCCGAGGTCGACCTGCGACCACGCGCTGTTGGCGTTGTTGCCGCGCCAACGGGTCTCGCGGTCGCCGTCGGTCATCGAGAACACGAGGTTGTAGCCGGCGTAGCCGGACGCCCTCGTCGGCGCATCGATCGCCAGATTGCGGGTCGACGTCACCGTCAGTTCCCGGATGCCGTACGCGTCGCCGGCACCGTCGAGGAGGAGCACCCGCACCGCGACCGCGGCCGTCGGCGTGATCGGGATCTCGGTGGCTCCCCCGCCGCTCACCCCGACCCGGGAGTGGTCGGTCCAGTCGACGCCGTCCGCACTCGTCTGCACGAGCACGTCAGAGGCGGGCTCGTCCGTCCAGTCGATCGCCACCTTGGTCACCCATGATCCGCGCGGCAGCTTCTGCGCGACCCACTGCGTGCCCGTACCCGCAGAGCGCCAGACGGAGTCGCGGTCGCCGTCGCCGAGCGCGTCGACACGGACACCGTCGGCCGTGCTGCTGGCGGAGAACGCCGAGACGGCGGGAGCCTGCCCGGCCGACAGCGGAGCGGTGACCGTCTTGCCCTGGTTCTCGCCGGAGCCCAGCGCATAGGTGCCGTGCCAGTCGCGGCCGCCGCCACGGAGGGCGACGTCGACCGACAGCGCGGGGCGGTCGGGGTTCGACACGCTCACGACGGGGGTCTCCCCGCGCTCGTCGAGGATGACGATCGCGGGCTGGTCGACCGCGAGCTCACGCCCCTCGCCGAGGTCGAGCGCACCCGCCGCGTAGAAGGTCGCCATGGTGATGCCGGCGCCGTCGTGACGAGCGGCCTGGATCTCGGCGTCGTTGCGGAGCGTGCGGATCGTCGGCGACGCCGCGTACGCCTGCACCTGCGCGGGGGTCGCTGCGGGCAGCACCGTGTAGTCGTAGGAGCCGGCCGTGGGCCGCACCCCGTGATCGATCCACAGCGAGAAGGCGTCGCGGCTCATCGTCTCGCCGCCCTCCCAGCTTCCGGACTGCGTCCGGTTCGAGACGGTGACGGCCTGACCCGGCGCGAAGACGTACCCGACCTCGTCGTTGTACGCCCAGCGGGCGCCCGTGGCGGCCTGACGATCGGTGCCCGGCGCGACGGCGGCGCCGTCGAGGGAGGCGTTGCTCTTCGCCGAGGCCTGGTTCACCGTGGTGTGCACGGGTGCGTCGCTGGTCGAGACGATGCCGGTGCCGAGGGCGACCATGCCCTCGTCGAAGGTGAAGTAGCTCTTCCGTGCGTTCGTGCCCGCTGTGTCGAGCGTCAGCACGCTCGCTCCGAACTCTCCGTCCGACGTCCCGCCGGTGAACCCGCCGCCGTCGCCGTTGCGACCGCGGTTCTCGAACCCGCGCTCGGTGCGCTTGACGTCGGGGGCCGTGACGCCCGGGTAGTGCCACCAGTCGAAGGCGGCGGCCAGGTCGAGGTACTCGCGATTGTTCACCTGGATCGCGGTCGACCCCATCGCGTTCCAGTACACGGGGTTGCCGAGCTCGTCGCGGTAGCTCGTGCGGAGCTCGGCGCCGAAGGTGCGCGAGGAGTTGAGACGGGTGAAGATGCCGTACCCGTCGCGGATGTGGGAGTCGAACTCCGAGCGCCAGAAGTACTTGTGACCCGTGACACCGTTGGTCTCGGTCGTGCCGAGCACGCCGTCGAGCACGTCCTGGTACGCGGTGGCGTACAGGGCATCGGTCCGCGCCATGCGCTGCAGCGGCTCGATGAACTCCGACGCGTGGGTCGTCACGTCCTGGATCGTCTTGGGCGGACGGTAGTTGAGATACAGCATCCCGATCTCGCCCCGGATCATCCAGCGGGTTCCGCTGATGAAGTAGAAGGCGATCTGGTCGAGCTGGTCCCTCGAGAACGCCAGTCCGGTGCCGCGCGCGACATCGGCCCACAGCGCCGCGTAGGTGAAGAGCACCATCCCGTAGCCCTCGCTGTAGAGCTGGGCGCCGTGCGCCCAGAAGCTCGCGTCCGGCTGCACCGCTTCCTTGACGGTGCCCGAATGGTCGACGGCGATGGTCGCGACGATCGTCGCGAAGCCCTCGGCGATCTTCGCGGCATCCTTCGTCGAGAGCGCCTCGAAGAGGTAGTTGGAGGTGCGCCACGAGCCGTTGGCGCCGACCGGGTCGAGCTTGCCGGTGTTGTGCTTCAGTGCGACGTCGAACGCCTCGGGGCTCAGCACCCCGCCGAGGAACATCGAGATGCGACCCATCGCGATGGACTCGCCGATCTCGGTCTCCCACCAGTTCGCGTTCCCCGGGTTGACGCGGTCCCAGTGCAGCAGCGCGCGCTGCACGGCATCCACGAGCCTCGCGTCGCCGAATCCCACGGCGGTCGGATCCTTGTACGCCTGGGTCATGGCGAGCATCCGATACAGCGCGATGTAGGCCGACCACACGCTGCCGTTCGCCGAGCTCGTGCGGTCGGCGTAGTTCACGTCCGACCACGACCCGTCGGGGCTCTGGGAGGCGACGTAGTCGAGGGCCTCGGAGGTCTTCGCGAGGTATATCCCGTTCGCGATGATGATGTCGTCGCCCTGGCCGAGGTAGTACTCCTCGAGGCGCTGGACGACCGTCGCGACGTCGTCGTCGATCGCGGCGGACGCGGGAGACGCCGCCGTGAGGGTCGACCCCCCGATGACGAGCGCGAGGAGGAAGGAGAGCAGTGCGGTGACGCGTCTCATGGCGAGGCTCCTTTGCCGGTGCCCGAGGCGTTCGTCGCCGGGGCGGATGAGGCCGGGGCCTCGGATGCTGCGGGTGCGCGTTCCGAGGGTACGGATCGCGGTCCGGGGCGCGCATGCACGCGCACCCCGGACGGATCGGCGGGGGCTGCCGATCGGGAGGCCCGGGCCTGGGCGATCAGGCCTGAGGGACCGGCCCTGGGCGATCAGCCCTGGGCGATCAGCCCTGGGCGATCAGGGCGTCGATCTTGTCGGCGGCGGTGGAGAAGGTCTCCTCGAGGTCGCCCTCGCCTGCCTGCACGGCCTTGCCCCACGCGTCGCGGAAGGTCTGCCACATCTCCGTCGCGTCGGCGATGTTCGGCACGTCGACCGTGAGCGGCACGGATGCCGAGAAGGTCGCCAGCACCGGGTCGCCGGCGAGGAAGTCGCCCGCCACCTCGTCGACGTCGCCGCGCACCGGGAACTGACCGGTGGTCTCGAGCAGTGCCAGGTCGTTCTCGGCGTTCATCGAGAACTTCGCGAACTCCCACGCGGTCTGCTTGTTCTCGCACGAGGTGTAGAGGCCGACGTTCTTCGAGTCGCCGAAGGTGTAGGTCTCCTCCGCGGCGGTGCCGTCGGCGGTGGGGAGGGGCACGATGCCGTAGTCGACCTTGCCGTCGAACGCCGCGGCACCCCAGGGGCCCGCGATTCCCATCGCCGACACACCGTCGGCGAACGGTCCCGCCCAGGCGTCGCCGCTGTAGGCCTCTGCGGAGGAGTAGCCCTCGGCGTACATCGTCTTCCAGAACTCGAGGGTCTCGAGGCCCTCGTCACTGGTGAACGCGGCGGCTCCGTCGCTGACGAGCTGCGTGCCGCCGGAATTGGCCAGGAAGAACGGGTAGAAGTCGAACAGCGAGTTGGTGTAGTCGCCGGATGCCGGCGGGTACAGGGAGTAGTCGGCGGCGCCCGAGCCCTTGATGGCCGCTGCGGCGGCGAGCACGTCGTCGTAGGTGGCGAGCTGCGGGTTCTCGGGGTCGAGACCGGCGGCGGCGAACGCCTCCTTGTTGTAGTAGAGCATGAAGGGGTTGGCCTTCCACGGTACCTGGTAGAGGTCGCCGTCCGGCGAGCGGAAGCCGTCGGCCGCTGCGCCGGAGCGCTCGGTGATGAAGTCCTCGCCGTCCTCGAAGGTCGTCGAGATGTTCACGAGACCGCCCTGCTTCTGGAAGGCGGGCACCGCGGCGGGTGCGGTGTTGTAGACCAGGCAGGGCGTGTTGCCCGCGGTGATGGCGGCGCCGATCGCATCCTCCGAGGACTTGCCGGACGGGATCGCTGCGGCCTTGACCTGCTCGTCGGGGTGGTCGGCGTTCCAGGCCTCCACGACGGCCTCGGCCCAGGCGATCTCCTGCTCGTTCGTCGAGTACCAGATCGTGATGGGTCCGGATGTGAGCTCGCCTCCGTCGCCCCCGGCGCCGCCTCCTGCGGTGCCGCACGCGGCGAGGGGGAGGGCGAGGGCTGCGAGAGCGAGGACACCTGCATAGCGCTTCATTGCGAACTCCTTCGTTCGAGAGTCCTTTCGCGGACGCCCGTGCTGTGATCGTGGCGGTCTTCGGGGACCGACATTCAGTAGTAAACCGGTTTTTGTCGAACGTGTCAACGAGACCTCGGCTACCGATAGATCCGGGTGATCGCGGCGCTCTACTGACTGATCAGTAACTAAACTCCACTAAATCCTGTGGCGCGCGCCGATCGGCGGTCTGCGGTCCGATCGGCGGAGGATCTGACCGGGATCTCGAGCGACCCGTGGGAAAGCGTGCAGGATCGGTGACAGCATCCGCCGATCGTGACAGCCTGGCGGTGTGCCGATGAACGATCCGCTGCCAGACCGCCCCGCACCCGACAACCCCGCAGGCAAGCTCGTGCTGCTGCGGCACGGCGAGACCGAGTGGTCCAAGGCGGGGCGGCACACCGGTCTCACCGACATCCCGCTGACGGCGCGGGGGGAGGACCTCGCCCGTGGTGCGGGCCGCCTCGTGGCCGACTACGACTTCTCGCTGGTGCTCACCTCTCCGCTCGAGCGCGCCCGGCGCACGGCCGAGCTCGCCGGGCTGCACGCCGAGGTCGATCCGCTGCTCGTCGAGTGGGACTACGGCGGGTACGAGGGCCGCACGACGAAGGACATCCGCGCCGAGCTCGGATACGACTGGAGCGCGTTCACGCACGGCGTCGTGCGCGGGGAGACGCCCGGCGAGACCGTCGAAGAGGTCGCCGCACGAGCATCGCGCGTGCTCACCCGCGTGCTGCCCGTGCTCGCCGAGGGCGACGTCGCACTCGTCGCGCACGGCCACTTCCTCCGCATCCTCACCGCCGTCTACCTGCGGTTGGCCCCGCGCTTCGGCGCGCAGATCTCGCTCAACGCGGGGTCGGTGTCGGTGCTGAGCTTCTATCGCGAGCAGCCGGCGATCCTCTCCTGGAACTACGGACTCGAACTGCCGCTCGCCCCCTCGGAGTCCTGACCCGGAAACCCCGTGCGCGATGTCGTAGCGCGGGAGTAGCCTGCCCGTCATGACGACGACGATGTCGACGGAGACGATGCAGTGGCTGCTCGGCGGAGACCCCGCCGTGCGCTGGCAGGTCGAACGCGACCTCCTGCACGCACCGGATGCCGCGTGGCAGGCGACCCGTGCACGGGTGGCGACCGAGGGATTCGGCGCAGCCCTGCTGGCGGCGCAGGATGCCGACGGGCGATGGGCGGGCGGTGCTCACTTTCCCGCCGGCTTCTTCGACACCGGTGGTCCGGCCGAGACGGATCAGCCGTGGATCGCGACGTCGTGGTCGCTGAACCAGTTGCGCGAGTGGGGCGCCGACGCGGCGGCGCTCGGCGACACCGCCGCCCGCCTCGACCGCAACTGCCGCTGGGAGTACGACGACATGCCCTTCTGGGGCGGCGAGGTCGACGTGTGCATCAACGCGTTCACGCTCGCGAACGGCGCGTGGCTCGGCGCAGACGTGTCGCGCCTGGTCGCGTGGTTCCCCGAACACCGGCTCGCCGACGGCGGCTGGAACTGCGAGACGGCGGAAGGCGACTCGGTGCGGTCGTCGTTCCACTCGACGCTCAACGCGCTGCGCGGGATGCTGTCGTACGAGCGCTTCACGGGCGACACCTCGCTGCGCGAGGCCCGCCACGCCGGCGAGGAGTACCTGCTGCGACGGAGGCTGCTATACCGCGAGTCCACGGGCGAACGGGTCGGCGCGTTCGTCGATCACTTCGTGTACCCGTCGCGGCATCAGTACAGCGCGCTGACCGCGCTCGACCACCTGCGCGAGGCGGCTCTCGTCGACGGCACCGCACCCGATGATCGGATCGCGGATGCCGTGGAGGTGGTGCGCGCGGCGCGGCAGCCGGACGGGACGTGGCTGCAGGGCGCTCCCCTGCGTGGGCGCACCTGGTTCGACGTCGATGCCCCCGAGGGCGCGCCCTCGCGCTGGCTGACCCTGATCGGCGCACGCGTGCTCGCCTGGACCGATCGCGGCTAGCGGTCGTCGGCGGCCGGTCGCTCGGCGACGGGGGCGGGCGCCTGCGCCTCCCCCGTCGACCCGCCGCCGACTCCCCATACGGGTCCGAACAGCAACCACAGCCCGACGACGACCCATGCGCGCCCGATCCACCACCACAGGGATTCGGCCGCATCGGCATCCGTCGCCACCACCATCAGCACCAGGTAGGCTCCCGAAGCGATCGCGGCGGCGACGACGACGCGACGCCATTCCTTCCAGAGCGCCGCCTGCCTGGCTGCGCGCCCCGCGGGCGCGACCGGGGCGGGGCCGCCCGCGAACCGGTGCGCGAAGCGGACGTCGGCCCAGCGCACGATGGCCGGGCCGAACGCCACCGAGAATCCGAGATAGATCCCGGCGAGTCCGTGCGTGAGGTCGAAGGGCGAGCCGTTCCACAGGTCGATCGCCGTGGCCACCACCAGCACGACGTCGAGCAGCGGGATGAGCAGGAGCACGAATCCGCCCAGACGCTTCCGCCCGGCCGGGTATCGCAGCAGCAGTCCCGCTCCGAGCAGCACCCAGAGGCCGATCTCGCACAGCACGATGACCGC
Organism: Microbacterium sp. LS_15; assembly: GCF_041954735.1. Lineage (NCBI taxonomy): Bacteria > Bacillati > Actinomycetota > Actinomycetes > Micrococcales > Microbacteriaceae > Microbacterium > Microbacterium sp. LS_15. The sequence goes on from NZ_JAVAYD010000002.1 coordinate 298,353, forward strand.
GGCGATGGGATGGTCCCGCAGGAACGGCACGAGCGTCATCATGATCTTCCTTGGTAGCACGGTCAAGCTAACAAAGAGCAAGGTAGCACGGTCGGGCTAGATTGGGGACATGCCCCGCCTCATCGACCATCGCGAGCGCGAGAAGCAGATCGCCGCCGCGGTCTGGCGCATCGTGCTCGCAGACGGGGTCAGTGCCGTGTCGCTCCGCACCGTGGCGGCGGAGGCAGGCCTCGTGGTCGGCTCCGTCCGTCACATCTTCCCCACCAAGTCGGATCTGCTCGAGTTCGCCATGCGCCTCGTTCACGAGCGAGCCGCCGAGCGCATCACCCCGCATCTCGACGACGCCGACGCCGTGCTGTCGACCGTCGAGGTGATCGACGAGCTGCTGCCTCTCGACGACGAGCGGATCGTCGAGATCCGCGTGCATCTCGCCCTGACCGCCGAGGCGCCCCGCCACGCGCAGCTCGCCGCCCTCGCCGACGCCGCGCACGACGACATCGCGAGACTGTGCCGGAGGCTGCTGCGGCGCCTGGTGGATGCCGGCGCGCTCACCGGCGAGATCGCGATCGACGACGAGGCCCGCTACCTCCAGGCCGTGATCGACGGGGTCGCGCTGCACGGGTCACGAGGCGAGCTCAGCCCGACGCAGCAGACCTCGGTGCTGCGGACGCACCTGCGCCGTCTCGGACTCCCGGTCTGACGGCGGGCACACCTCAGGGCGACCTGCGCTCAGCCGACTCGTCGCAACGACACCGCGAAGATCGACGGCTCACCCTGCAGCTCCAGCTCGACCTTCAGGCCCGTGCTCGTCGTGGTCACGTCGAAGGCGATCGTCGCGTTCGTGCACTGGGTCGGCTGCGGCGAGGGCTCGGCATCCAGATCGCCTCCGGATGCCGAGATCGTGCCGTCGCCCCGGCACGCGATCTGCGCCTGGTAGATGCCGGGCTCGAGCGACTGGAACCGCGACATGTGGTGCGCGGACAGGGGCTCGCTGAGCCAGCCGGACAGCGAGCCGACGTACCCGTCGGTCTCCGACCCCGGGACGGCGGTCTCCGCCCAGTCGGGGATCTCGGCGACCGGAAGGGGGAGCTTCTCCGCCGCCGCGGGATCCGGTGTGGGTTCGGGTGCGGTGACCGAGGCGGACGGCGCCGGAGACGGGGACGCATCGCTGTCGGCATCCGACATCGGCGTGCAGCCGACCACCCCTGCCGTCACCGCGAGAACCAGCCCGACCGTCGCCATCCGTCTGCCGTCCATGCCCTCCACGCTACGGAGCCCTCAGGAGATCGCAACCCCTCGCGGTCTGAGCGACGGGGTGGTCGGGTCGGATCCGCGCGCCGCCGACGCAACGAGAAGCCCTGTCGCCGGGGCGAGGTTGACCATCAGTCCTGGCTGCAGCACGATCGCCACGATCAGCGCGACCGGCGCGGCGACTTCGAGGATCCGCGACGTCCATCCCGTCGTCGCCACGCTCCCCGCTGCGGCGATCGTCCCGACGATCGCCGCGATGGCCGCCGGCCCGACAGCCTGGTTCCAGTATCCGAGTCCGCTCATCGGCGCGTACTCATCGCCGACCAGGGTCGCTGAGCCGTATCGGGTCCAGGCGAGGATCCAGGCGACCGATGCCGCGGCGAGGATCACCAGGCACACTCTGGCGATGCGATCGGCGCGGACCAGCAGGGCGACGAGGCCGCCTGCCACGACCGCGACGAACCACATGAGTCCGAGCACCACGGCGACACCGAGGTAGCCGATGCCGTCGGCGCACGTCCATGTGTCGGCGCCCTCACCTCCCGGCGGACCCATGCTGCAGCTGAGGTGCAGCTGTTCGCGGACCATTCCGATGGTGGCCGCGCCGAAGAGGAACCCGGCGAGACCTCCGGCGAGCACCGCGGTCACGGCGAAGAGGACTCCGGTCCGCTCCGTGGCCCTGCGTCTCGATCCGCCCATGTACGAGGCACGTTAGCAGGGCCGCAACACCTCCAGCATCCTGGCATACGACCCGCCGTTCTTTTGAATCATTCAAAAGAACGTGTAGTGTCGGGGGCATGGAAACCACACTCGAGTCGGCGCTTCACGACGCCGGTCTGAGGGCGACCGCGGGCCGCGTCGCCGTTCTCGAGGCGATGGAATCCATGGCCCACACGGATGCGGAGCGCGTGTTCCGCGCAGTCTCCGAGGTGCTGCCGACGACGTCGATCCAGTCGGTGCACAACATCCTCGCGGACCTGACGACGGCGGGCCTGCTCCGCCGGATCGAACCGGCAGGATCCGCAGCGCTCTACGAACGGCGCATCGGCGACAACCACCACCACGTCGTCTGCACCCGCTGCGGTGCGATCGGCGACGTGGACTGCGTCGTCGGCGAAGCACCGTGCCTCACCCCGTCTTCGGCCGGGGGATTCACCGTCCAGACAGCCGAAGTCACCTTCTGGGGCCTCTGCCCCAGTTGCCAGAACGCCGCGTAGGCGTGTCCGCCGACGCCCCCGGAACCCCGGGTGCACTCGTCGCGCCCACGCGCAGAAGGAGAAGATCATGACCGACCCATCCACCACGCCCCTCCCCGCGACCACCACGCAGACGGGCACGCCGGTCGCCAGCGACGCGCACTCCCTCACCGTCGGCGCCGACGGCCCCACGGTTCTGCACGACCGCTACCTGGTCGAGAAGCTCGCGTCGTTCAACCGCGAGCGCGTGCCGGAGCGCAACCCGCACGCCAAGGGCGGCGGCGCGTTCGGCGAGTTCGTCGTCACCGAGGACGTGTCGGCCTACACCCGCGCCGCCGTGTTCCAGCCGGGAGCCACGAGCGAGACGCTGCTGCGCTTCTCGTCCGTCGCCGGTGAGCAGGGCTCGCCCGACACCTGGCGCGACGTGCGCGGCTTCTCGCTGCGCTTCTACACGACCGAGGGCAACCTCGACATCGTCGGCAACAACACCCCCACCTTCTTCATCCGCGACGCGATGAAGTTCCCCGACTTCATCCACTCGCAGAAGCGCCTGGGCGACTCCGGTCTGCGGGATGCCGACATGCAGTGGGACTTCTGGACCCTCTCCCCCGAGTCGGCCCACCAGGTCACCTACCTGATGGGCGACCGCGGTCTGCCGCGCAGCTGGCGCCACATGAACGGCTACGGCTCGCACACGTACCAGTGGGTCAACGCCGAGGGCGAGCGCTTCTGGGTGCAGTACCACTTCCTGTCCAACCAGGGCGTCGAGGCGATGGGCGCGGCCGAGGCCGAGCAGCTCGCCGGATCGGATGCCGACTTCTACCGTCGCGACCTGTTCGACGCGATCACCCGCGGCGAGCACCCCTCGTGGGACGTCTCCGTGCAGATCATGCCGTACGAGGAGGCCAAGGCCTACCGCTTCAACCCGTTCGACCTCACGAAGACCTGGTCGAAGAAGGACTACCCGCGCATCAAGGTCGGCACGTTCACGCTGAACCGCAACCCGCAGAACTTCTTCGCCGAGATCGAGCAGGCGGCGTTCTCGCCCGGCAACCAGGTGCCCGGCACCGGCATCTCGCCCGACAAGATGCTGATGGCCCGCGTCTTCGCTTACCCCGACGCTCAGCGTCACCGCGTCGGCACGAACTACAACCAGCTGCCCGTGAACCAGCCGCACGCGGCCGAGGTGCGCAACTACATGCACGAGGGCAACATGCAGTACCGGTTCAACCCGGCCGAGCACCGCGTGTACACGCCGAACTCGTACGGCCCTGCCGGCGGCCCCGCCGCCGACCCCCTGGCCGGTGTCGAGGCGAGCTGGGAGTCCGACGGCGAGCTGATCCGCTCGGCCGCGACCCTGCACCTCGATGACGACGACTTCGGTCAGGCCGGAACCCTGTACCGCACGGTCTTCGACGATGAGCAGCGCGCCCGCTTCCTCGAGACCCTCACGGGTCAGGGTCGCGGCCTCACGGTCGACGCGATCCGCGAGCGCTTCTTCGAGTACTGGACGAACGTCGACGCCGCTCTCGGCGAGGCCCTCCGCCGCGCCGTCTGACGCATCCCCGTCTCGCCGTAACCCACCGCGACCGTCGAGACCCACCCCCGCGCCGTGCGCGAGGGTGGGTCTGGACGGGACCGGTGGGTTTCGGCGTCTCAGGGCGAGCGGACGGGGGAGAATGGACGCCGTGGCCGTCCCCCTCTCCGATCTGAACAGCATGCCCACGCCGCAGCAGGTCTACGCGGCCGACGGCACCCGCCTCGCGACGTATACCTGGGGCGAGCTCGACGCCCCCGTCGTCGTGATCGTGCACGGGTTCGCGTCGAGCGCCCGCGACACCTGGGTGCTCACGGCCTGGGTGCGCCAGCTGACGCAGGCCGGCTACCGCGTGCTCGCGCTCGACCAGCGCGGCCACGGGCTCAGCGAGAAGCCGCATCAGGCGGATGCGTACGGCATCCGCACCCTCGCCACAGACGTCGAATCGGTGATGGACGCGTATCTCGTCGACGACGCGTCGTACGTCGGCTACTCCCTCGGCGCCCGCGTCGGCTGGGAGGTGGTGCGCGATCTGCCGCAGCGCATCGGGCGGGCCGTGCTGGGCGGCGTGCCCGACGGCATCCCTCTCGCGCGCCTCGATCTCGCGCAGGTGAGGGCCTACCTCGCAGACGGCACACCCGTGGCGGATCCGACCACCCAGAACTACATCGCGCTCACGGAACGCGTGCCGGGCAATGACCTGAGCGCTCTCGTCGCGCTGGCGGAGGGACTGCGGTCGTCGCGCACGATCGACCCCGATCCGTCGCACGCGCCGGAGGCGCCGATCCTGTTCGCGACGGGGTCGAAGGACGCCATCATCGAGGGGTCTCGTGCGCTCGCCGAGGCCGCGCCGCAGGGCCGGTTCTTCGAGATCCCCGACCGCAACCACTTCAACGCCCCGGGGTCGCGCGCCTTCAAGGAGGCCGCGCTCGCGTTCCTCGCGGAGCACTGAGAACGTAGAAGCCCCCGTCCGGAGACGGGGGCTTCTACGTGGGGGATGCCGGTCAGACCGCGGTGGTCTCGCGCTTCGGCAGCACCCATCCCGCGCGCGGGAAGTGACAGGTGTAGCCGTTGGGGTAGCGGATCAGGTAGTCCTGGTGCTCGGGCTCGGCCTCCCAGAACGGCCCCTCGGGCTCGATCGTGGTCACGGCCTTGCCCGGCCACAGGCCGGAGGCGTCGACGTCGGCGATGGTGTCGCGGGCGACGCGCTCCTGCTCGGGGCTGAGCGGGAAGATCGCCGACCGATAGCTCGAGCCGATGTCGTTGCCCTGACGGTTCAAGGTCGACGGGTCGTGGATCTGGAAGAAGAACGCGAGGATGTCGCGGTACGTCGTCTTCGAGGGGTCGAAGACGATCTCGACGGCCTCGGCGTGGCCGGGGTGGTTCCGGTAGGTGGCGTGGTCGTTCTGGCCGCCGGTGTACCCGACGCGGGTGTCGAGCACGCCGGGCTGACGGCGGATGAGGTCTTCCATGCCCCAGAAGCAGCCGCCGGCGAGGACGGCCGTCTCGGTTCCGGGGGTGCGGGTGATGGTTCCGGTGTCTGTCATGACTGCTCCTCGGAGGTGCGGGCGGTGATGTCGGTCTGGTCGGAGTCGGGTTCGGCGAAGAGGGGACGGTAGCGACCGTACCCCTCATCCTCCAGCCTGTCAGCCGGGATGAAGCGGAGGGCGGCGGAGTTCATGCAGTAGCGCAGTCCTCCGTCGGCGACGGGTCCGTCGTCGAAGACGTGCCCGAGGTGGCTGTCGGCGCCGGTGGAGCGGGCCTCGGTGCGGGTCATCCACAGCTTGCGGTCGGTGCGGGTGGTGACGGCATCCGCGTCGATCGGCTTGGTGAAGCTCGGCCACCCGGTGCCGCTGTCGTACTTGTCGGTGGACGAGAACAGCGGCTGGCCTGACACCACGTCGACGTAGATGCCGTCGTCGTGGTTGTTCCAGTACACGTTGCGGAAGGGCGGCTCGGTGCCGTCCTCCTGCGTCACCTCGTACTGCAGACGGGTGAGCTCGCTGAGGGCCTGAGGGGTCTTGCCGTAGTCGTTCGACATGGTCTGTCTCCTTTGTCCGACGCGGCTGGCTGCGGCGTCATAGAGGAGAACCGGCGACGGGCCCGATTTGGTCCCGCGGGGCTGTGAGCGGGCTGTGAGTTTCGACGGAGTCGATAGAGTTGCACGTCTGCACGCTTCTGCACACGGATCGCCAGGGGAGAACGCACATGTCGGTGGGATTGCTCGCGGTCGTCGATGACATCCTCAGCGCGGCGATGAAGGCGTCGGCCAAAGCGGCGGGCGTCGTGATCGATGACGCCGCTGTCACGCCGCAGTACGTGCAGGGCATCACACCCGCGCGGGAGCTGCCCGTGGTCGCGAAGATCGCGCTGGGCTCGCTGGCGAACAAGTTCGTGATCATCATTCCGATCGCGCTGCTGCTGACGGCTTTCGCGCCGTGGGTGCTGCCCTATCTGCTGATCCTGGGTGGTGCGTATCTGTGCTTCGAGGGCGCCGAGAAGGTGCTCGAGTGGTTCGGTGTGCATCACGGCCACGCTGACGAGGGCGCGCGCAACGAGAACAAGCTCGTGTGGGGTGCCGTGCGCACCGACCTGATCCTGTCGACCGAGATCATGCTCATCTCGCTCGCGAACCTCGAGGCGGGTCTGGACGTGTGGACGACGCTCGCCATCCTCGCGGTGATCGCGGTGCTGATGACGGGTGTCGTGTACGGCGCGGTGGCGCTGCTGGTGAAGATCGACGACATCGGCCTGAAGATGGCGAAGAGCCCGGAGCGACGGGTGCGCCACACGGGTACCCGCATCGTGCGATCGATGCCGGCGGTGTTCCGCTTCATCAGCATCCTCGGCACGGTCGCGATGCTGTGGGTCGGCGGGCATCTGCTCCTCGTGAACCTCGGCGAGGTCGGGGTGCACGTCGGCGCCGACATCCTGCATGCGATCGAGCACGCCCTGGAGCCGGCGGGCGGGGTCATCGTGTGGATCGGCGACACCCTGTTCTCGGCGATCGCCGGGCTCGCGGCCGGACTGATCATCGTCGGGGTGGTGCTGGGTGTCGGACGACTCTTCGGCAGGCGGCCGAGCTTCCACGAGGGCGAGGAATCCCCCGCCGACGTGCACGTCTGAGCCCTGAGCGCGACCGACCGTCGAGCTCTCCGGCGACAGTCGCAGTCAGTGGGAGTGGTCGGCGCTCCGCAGCCACTCGTCGAACGTCTGCGTGCCCCGGATCGCATCCGGTCCGCCGCGCAGGGAACCCGAGGCCAGCCCGCGTCCGTAGGCTCCCGGCAGCCGCACCTGCAGCACCCGCTGCCGCGAGCCGTCGAACGCCAGCTGCCGCCTTGCCGCATCCGCCAGAACCTCGTCACGGGGTCCGACGAGATCGCGGGCGCGCCCGACCGCACCTCCCTCGGCCGCCCGCACGAGGTGCGCCCCGACTTCGCGCGCCGCGACCGGGCGCATGAGCAGCCTCGGCATCAGCGCGACGGGTCCCCTCATCCCGGACAGCAGCTGCCCGGCGAACTCGTGGAACTGTCCGGCGCGGGCGATCGTGAACGGGACCGGCCCTGCGGCCACCGCGCGCTCCTGCGCGAGCTTGCCCGCGTAGTACGACGCGTCGATGTCGTCGATCCCGACGATCGACAGGGCGACGTGATGCCCGACCCCGACCCGGCGTTCGGCGTCGAGCAGGTTCGCCGTCGCCGACTCGAAGAACGCGGTCGCCGTCTTCGCCGACAGCGTGGTGCCGCTGTTCGAGGCGTCGATGACGGCATCCGCTCCGTGGAGGGCCTCGACGAGCCCCGCTCCCGTGAGCACGTCCACCCCGCGCGACCGCGCCAGCACGACCACATCGTGGCCGGCGTCGGTCGCGGCGCTCACCACGTGCCGACCGACGACTCCCGTTCCTCCTGCGACGGCGATCCTCATCTGCATCCTCCTGCTGTCGTGCCTCTCGGCGTGCGATCGCACGCCTCCATCTCGATGACGACGCAGCCCGGCGGAACGTGAGGCTCACATTCCGGGATGCCGCATCGTCATATCCTGCGAGAGCAGCCCGCGAGAGGAGCCGGTGTGGACGACGATCTGGACGAGGTGTTCCGCGAGCGTCGGCGCCTGCTCGCGCTGGGGTACCGCATGACGGGCACGTTGGCGGATGCCGAGGACGTCGTGCAGGAGACCTATCTGCGCTGGTACCGCCTCGACGATCAGGAGCGCGCCGCCGTCGCGAATCCGGCCGGCTGGCTCACCACCGTGGCGGGCCGCGTCGCCCTCGATCTGCTCGGCTCGGCCAGGCGGCGGCGCGAGCAGTACGTGGGTCCGTGGCTGCCCGAGCCGGTGCCGGCCGACCTGTTCCGCGGAACCGCACCGGCGAGGATCGCGTCCGCAGACGATCCGCTCGACCGCGTCACCCTCGACGACGACGTCTCGACCGCGCTGCTCGTCGTGCTCGAGTCGATGACTCCCGCCGAGCGCGTGGCGTTCGTGCTGCACGACGTGTTCGACGTGCCCTTCGACGACATCGCCCGGGCGGTGGGCCGCTCCCCCGCCGCCGTGCGCCAGCTCGCCTCCTCGGCGAGGCGGCACGTGCGCGAGAACCGCGCGAAGTCGGTGCCGCGCGCCGAGCACGACCGGGTGGTGCGCGCGTTCCAGGAGGCGACGCGCACCGGCGAGGTCGCGAGCCTGATGCGCTTCCTCGCGCCCGACGTGCAGCTGCACAGCGACGGCGGCGGCTTCGTGAGCGCGGCCCGCAACATCGTGTCCGGCGCCGACCGGGTGGCGCGCTTCCTGCTCGGCATCGCGGCGAAGCATCCCGAGCTGACTCTCGAGGAGCAGCAGCTCGCGGGCGGCGTCGGTTTCGTGTTCCGCAACGGTCCGGCCGTGCAGTCGGTCATGGACATGCAGGTGCAGGACGGCCGCATCACCCACCTGTGGATCGTGCTGAACCCCGAGAAGCTCACCCTCTGGGGCGGCGGGCGCTGAGCAGCCGGGCGCCCCGCGCGGGTCTGCGCGCGGGGCGCGGTCGCACCGGCATCCTGCTAGCGTCGTCCCTGCGCACCCGCACGCCCCCGCAGGAGACCCGATGAGCGACGCTCTGATCCGGGATGCCGAGACGGCCGACCTCGACGCCATCACCGACATCCACAACAACGCCGTCGTGCACACCACGGCGATCTGGAACGAAGACGCCGTCGACGTCTCCGACCGCGCCGCCTGGCTCGCCGCACGGCGGGAGCGCGGCTACCCCGTGATCGTCGCCGTCGACGAAACCGGGGTCGTCGGATACGCCTCGTTCGGCGACTGGCGCCCGCACAGCGGCTATCGCCACACGGTCGAGCATTCCGTGTACGTGCGTGACGACCAGCAGGGCCGTGGCATCGGCAAGGCCCTCATGATCGAGCTCATCGACCGCGCCCGCCGCCTCGGCGTGCACGTCATGGTCGCCGCGGTCGAGAGCGGAAACCTCGCGTCGATCGTGCTGCACAAGCGCCTCGACTTCCTGCAGATCGGACGGATGCCGCAGGTCGGCGCCAAGTTCGGGCGTTGGCTCGACCTGACGTTCCTGCAGCTGATCCTCGACGACCGCCCTTTCCCGCCCGAGCTCCCCGCGACCGACGGAGCCGCCGGGTGAACCCCCTGCTCTGGCTCGTCGACGCGTTCAACTCGCAGTGGGTGCTCCCCGGCGGGCAGGCGCTCCTCGTGCGCGAGGTCGTCGGCAACGCGTTCGGGCTCGCGAGCGCCCTGGGCGGAATGCGCCGCAAGGTCTGGGCGTGGCCGGTGGGCATCGTCGGCAATCTGCTGCTGCTGACCGTCTTCCTCGGCACCATCCTCAACCCGGACCACGAGCTGCCGCACCTGCTGGGTCAGGCCGGACGCCAGGTCATGTTCATCGTCGTCGCGATCTACGGATGGGTGCGCTGGAAGCAGGCGTCGAACGACGGCGGACGCGTCACCCCGCGGTGGGCGCCCACGAGCGCCCGCATCGGACTCGTGCTCGTGCTCGTCATCGGCACCGTCGCGCTCACCCCGCTGTTCCGCGCGCTCGGGTCGTACGAGCCCGTGTGGGCCGACGCGTGGACGTTCGTCGGATCGCTGCTCGCGACCTACGGCATGGCGAAGGGCTGGACGGAGTTCTGGCTCATCTGGATCGCCGTCGACGTCGTCGGCGTGCCCCTGCTCTTCGCATCGGGCTTCTACGCGACCGGGTTCATGTACGTGTTCTACGGCGTCTTCACGGCCGTCGGGTTCGTCGTCTGGTGCCGCGCGCAGGCGAACGCGAAACCGCAGGTCGACACGCTGATGCCGGATCCGCGTCCGCAGACCGCGCCGATCCGCACCGCCCGACACCGCCGCTGACCGCGGCCGCCGCTGCCGCTGCTGCCGCTGCCGCCGCCGCCCGCCGGCGCCCGATTCGAATCGCCCGAATTGCAGTTTTCACCCCCGCTCAGTCGCCAGTTGCGCGATTCGAAACACCGTCCGTGTGACGGCATGTGTCGGCGACACTGGCACGCGGCGGCGGGTGCGCGGTTGCCTTGACGGCATGACCCGTCAGATCCGCTTCAACGCCTTCGACATGAACTGCGTCGCCCACCAGTCGTCCGGGCTGTGGCGCCACCCCGACGACCGCTCGCGGCAGTACAACACCATCTCGTACTGGACCGACCTCGCGAAGCTGCTCGAGAGCGCGACCTTCGACGGCATCTTCATCGCCGACGTGCTCGGCACGTACGACGTGTACGGCGGCACGAACGAGGCGGCGATCCGCAACGGCGCGCAGGTTCCGGTGAACGACCCGATCCTGCTCGTGAGCGCCATGGCAGCCGTGACCGAGCACCTCGGCTTCGGCGTCACGGCCGGAACCGCGTTCGAGCATCCGTACCCGTTCGCCCGTCGCCTGAGCACGCTCGACCACCTCACGCAGGGTCGCGTCGGCTGGAACGTCGTGACCGGATATCTGCCCAGCGCCGCGCGCAACATGGGTCAGGAAGATCAGCTCGCGCACGACGACCGCTACGACCACGCCGACGAGTACGTCGAGGTGCTGTACAAGCTGTGGGAGGGGTCGTGGGAAGACGACGCGGTCGTCGAGGACCGCGAGCGCGGCATCTTCACCGACCCGTCGAAGGTGCACCCGATCGGCCACGAGGGGAAGCACTTCAGCGTGCCGGGCATCCACATCTCCGAGCCGTCGCCGCAGCGCACTCCGGTCATCTACCAGGCCGGCGCGAGCCCGCGCGGTGTGCGGTTCGCGGCCGAGAACGCCGAGGCGATCTTCGTCGCCGCCCCGTCGAAGGAGGTGCTGGCCGGCACCGTCAAGCGCATCCGCGATGCGCTGGAGGATGCCGGGCGCGACCGCTACGACGCCCGCATCTACACGCTGCTCACCGTCATCACCGGCGCCACGTCGGAGGAGGCGGCGGCGAAGCACGCCGAGTACCTGTCGTACGCGAGCCCCGAGGGCGCACTGACGTTCATGTCGGGCTGGATGGGCGTCGACCTGTCGCAGTACGAGGAGGACGAGCCGGTCGGCAACGTCGAGTCGAACGCCATCCAGTCGGTGCTGCAGCACCTCAAGGAGGAGGCGGACCTCGGCCGCGAGTGGACCGTCGGCGACTTCGGCCGCCACAACGCCATCGGCGGCCTCGGACCCACCATCGTCGGCTCGGGCGAGGAGATCGCCGACGAACTGCAGTCGTGGGTCGACGAGACCGACATCGACGGCTTCAATCTGGCGTACGCCGTGACGCCAGGCACCTGGCAGGACGTCATCGAACACGTCATCCCCGTGCTGCGGGCGCGCGGCGCCTATCCCGAGGAGTACACGCCCGGCACGCTGCGCCACAAGCTGCACGGCAAGGGCGACCGGGTGCAGGACACGCACCGCGCGGCACGGTACCGGGTGGGCGCGCGGGTCGGCTAAGCCTGTCGCTTCTGCGGCGAAGGGCAGAAATCCGCGGCATCCTGGCGCCTGCGCCCCTGGCGCGGACCGGTGCGGACGGAGAGACTGGCGACGACCCGAGAGGACGCCATGCGCATCGCCGACTTCCCCGTTCCCGACACCGCCGCCGCCCACGGCGCGCTCGTCCTGGCCCGCGAGTACCACTCGCCCTCGATCCTGAACCACGTCACGCGTTCGTGGCTGTGGGCCGAGGCGTTCGCGTCCGTCGAGGGATTCGGCGCCATCGATCACGAGCTGCTCTACGTCGCGGCGATGCTGCACGACATCGGCCTCGCCCCCGAGTTCGACAACCACACCCTCGCGTACGAGCATGCCGGCGGACACGTCGGCGTCGCGCTGACGGCGGGCGCGGGCTGGGATGCCGTGCGGCGCCGCCGCGTGCTCGACGTGATCGTGGAGCACAACTGGCCGAGCGTGGACCCTGGCCAGGATGCCGAGGGCTACCTGCTGGAGGTCGCGACGGGTCTCGACATCTCCGGCGCGCGACCAGACGCGCTGCCCGGTGACTACCTCCGCGAGGTGCTCGCCGCCCACCCCCGTCTCGACCTCGCGCAGGAGTTCGGCGCCTCCGTGGTCGACCAGGCCGAGCGCAAGCCGTCGTCCGCCGCGTGCCGCCTGGTCGACGGCGGCGTCGTGCGCAAGCTCCGCGACAACCCCCTCGAGACCCTCGCCTGACGTCGGCCGGCCCCGGAGCGAAAAGGACCCGCGCTCGGGTATCAGGAGGGGGATGCCGACTCCGCGGGAAAACCCCAGGTCGCGCGAACAGGTTAAGCAATCCGTTATGCCGCGCTGAGAAGTCGAACTTTCCACTTATCTGTGGCGTCGACATAATCGATCACGAAGGGTTCAGCCTTAGCCGAGACCCCCTCACCCCGACGAGCAACGGAGCCGTCGATGACGACGCTCCGTGTTTCGTGACACCTCGAGCGATGGCGCCTCGGCGCGCCATGGAAGGACTTCGTCATGCCTGCTTCACAGCATCTCCGCCGTCACGGGAGCACTCCTGCCCGCTGGATCGGCGCCGTCGCCTTCGGCGCGGCATCCGTCCTCGTCCTCGCCGGCTGCGGCGGCTCAGGCGACTCCGGCGACTCGGGGGGCGAGGGCGGAACGCAGACCCTGGTGTTCGGCCTCTCGGCCGAGCCGGCGACGCCCATCACCGGCATGCAGCAGGGCGGGGCCGTGAACCAGCTGCTCTCCATGGTGCACCGCGGGCTCATGACGTACGACGAGAGCGGCGCGGTCGTGCCGGGTGTCGCCGAGTCGGTCGACACGAGCGATCCCACGTCCTACGTGTTCACGCTGCGTCCCGACCTGACGTTCCACGACGACACCCCGCTCACGGCGGAGAACGTGAAGAACTCGCTCGACTACTACCGCGACCCCGCGAACGGCTCGCAGCTCGCCGCCGGCCTCAAGGACATCACCGACATCGTCGCCGACGGCGACACCGTCACCGTCACGCTCGCGCAGCCCAACACCGCGTTCCTGCAGTACCTGGCCCTGCCGTTCGCGGCGATCGTGCCCGACTCGTCGCTCAACGCCGACACCGCGAACTGGATCGGCGCCGGCCCCTTCGAGATGACGAACCTCGATCAGGGCATCGGCCTCACGGTCGAGAAGAACGAGGACTACTACGACGCCGACGAGGTGTCGCTCGACAGCATCGAGGTGAAGTTCTACCCCGACGGGGAGGCCCGCACCAACGCGCTGCTCAGCGGCGACGTCGACATGATCGAGTACGTGCCGTGGGAGAACTTCCAGCGGGTGTCGGATGCCGGGCTCACGGTCGACGCGCAGCAGGGGCCGTTCCAGTACGTGCAGTTCAACGTGACCGACGGCCCGTTCGCCGACCCGAAGGTGCGCCAGGCGGTCGCCTACGCGCTGAACCGCGAGAACGCGGTGACCGCAGCGTTCCAGAGCAACGGCGCGCCGCTCGACGGCATCGTGATCCCGGAGGACGACCCCGCGTACGACCCGAAGGCCGCCGAGCTGTGGAGCTACGATCCCGAGAAGGCGAAGGAGCTGCTCGCGGATGCCGGTTACCCGGACGGCTTCTCGGCGACGCTGCTCTCGACCTCGCAGTACACGTTCCTGCAGGACAACGCGCTGTCGGTCCAGGAGGACCTGCGCGCGGTGGGCATCGACGTCACGCTCGACGCCCCCGACTGGTCGACCCGCGTCAGCAAGGGCAACGCCGGAGAGTACGACCTCGCCGTCTCGGGTGACGCCGGCGTCATCACCGATCCGTCCTACCTGCTGAACTGGGTCGTCGACAGCCGCAACTTCAACGTCGGCTGGGGCTACTCGAACGAGACGCTGCGCGGCCTGATCGAAGACGGCCTCCGCGCCGCCGACGACGACGCCGCGAAGAAGGAGATCTACGCGCAGATCGCCGACATCTGGGCGGAGGACGTGCCCTTCGCCTCCATCAACACCCGCGAGCAGGCGTACGCCTACAACGACAAGGTGAAGGGCTTCGAGACGCTGCCCGGGTTCCTCGTCTTCTACAGCTCGCTCAACCTGGCGCACGCCTCCGTGGAGTGACCCCGCTGTGATCCTCTTCATCGCGAAGCGGCTGGCGATGGGGGTGGGACTGGTCCTGCTGGTCCTCACCCTCATCTTCTCCGCACTGCAACTCGTTCCGGGCGACCCCGCCGTGCTGCTCCTCAGCACGGGCGACGGCGGGGCGCCCAGCCCGGAGGCCGTCGCGGCCCTCCGCGAGCAGCTGGGCCTCAATCAGCCGCTCCTCACCCAGTACCTGTCGTTCCTCTCCGGCGTCTTCACCGGCGACCTGGGCGAGTCGTTCCGCACCTCTCAGCCCGTGCTCGAGGCCATCGGCGCCCGCCTCCCGCGCACCCTCCTCCTCGTCGCGTACGCCACGGTCCTGTCGATCGTGATCGGCGTCGCGATGGGAGCCCTCGCGGCCCGCCGCGGCGGATGGGTCGACACGCTGGTCACCGCGCTCAGCTCGATCGGCGTCGCCCTGCCCGTGTTCGTGTTCGGCGCCGTGCTCATCCTCGTCTTCTCGATCACCCTCGGCCTCTTCCCCGCGGGCGGCTACGTCGACCCGTCGAAGGACTTCCTCGGGGCGATCAAGAGCCTCACCCTTCCGGCGATCTCGCTGGCGGTCGGGTTCGCGGCCCAAATCGCCCGCATGACGAGGTCGGCGGTGCTCGAGGTGCAGACGCAGGACTGGGTGCGTACCGCGAAGTCGATCGGACTCGCGCCGGTGACGGTGTTCCGCCGGCACGTGCTGCGCAACTCCCTGACCCCGGTGGTCACGGTCGTCGGCATCGGCTTCGGCACCCTGCTCGGGTCGACCGTGCTCGTGGAGCGCGTCTTCAACTACCCGGGCCTGTCGAGCCTCCTCGTCGACGGCGTCACGACACGCGACTACCCGGTCGTGCAGGGCGTCGTGATCGTGATCGCGATGCTGTTCATCGCGATCAACATCGTCGTCGACATCACCTACGGAATCCTCGACCCCCGAGTGAGGCGAGCATGAAGATCAGCCCCCGCCTCCGTCAGGCGATCACCCCGCTGCGCAGCGTCATGGTGGTGTACCTCGTCGTCATCATCGTGCTCATGGCGTTCGCGCCGCTGCTCGCCCCGTATGACCCGATCGCCCAGAACGTCGCGATCCGCCTGCAGCCGATCTTCAGTCCAGGGCACCTGCTCGGCACCGACGAGCTGGGGCGCGACATCCTCTCGCGCATCATGTTCGGCGCACAGGTCGAGCTGTTCATCGCCCTCGGCGCCACGGTGCTCGCCGCGGTGCTCGGCACCCTGCTCGGCCTGCTCGGCGCCTACTTCAACGGCCTCACCGAAGTGGTCACGATGCGGCTCATCGTCGACGTCATCCTCGCGTTCCCGCCCATCGTCCTCGCACTGCTCGCCGTGACGCTCTACGGGCCGGGCCCGGTGACCCTCATCATCGCGATGGGTGTGCTGTTCGCCCCGATCTTCGCCCGCATCACCTACGGACAGGTGCTGTCGACGAAGCGCGAGGAGTACGTCGACGCGGCGCGCACGTTCGGAGCGCCGACGGTCGTCATCCTGTTCCGCACCGTTCTCGCGAACGTCTCGGCGCCCATCATCGTGCAGTTCTCCCTGACGATGGCTGCGGCGATCCTCATGGAGTCCGGACTCAGCTACCTCGGCCTCGGCGTCGTGCCGCCCACCCCGTCGTGGGGCTCGATGGTGGCGCAGGGTCAGCGGTACCTGACGACCGATCCGCACGTGCTGCTCGTGCCGGGCGCGGTCATCGTCCTGACGATCCTCGCGTTCGGCATCCTCGGCGACGCCCTCCGCGACCTCCTCGACCCGAAAGCGAAGAAGCGCTCATGAACGACCCGCTGCTGCAGGTCGACGGCCTGTCCGTCGAGTTCGCCACTCCCGACGGCTGGCGCCAGGTCACCCACGAGGTGTCGTTCAGCGTCGACCGTCGCAAGACGCTCGCCCTCGTGGGCGAGTCGGGCTCCGGCAAATCGGTCACGGCGATGTCGATCCTCGACCTCCTCCCTCCCAACGCGCGACGCACGGGACGCATCCTCTTCGACGGCACCGACCTCGTGCCGTTGCGCGACAAGGGGCTGAGGCCGCTGAGGGGATCCCGCATCGCGACGATCTTCCAGGAGCCGATGACGGCGCTGAACCCCGTCTACACGATCGGGCATCAGCTGATCGAGGCCCTCACCAGCCACCACGACCTCGACCACAGGGTGGCGCGTGAGCGCGCGGTGCAGCTGCTGCGCGACGTGCACATGCCGGCTCCGGAGGAGAAGGTCGACCACTATCCGCACCAGCTCTCGGGCGGCCAGCGCCAGCGCGCGATGATCGCGATGGCGATCTCGTCGGAGCCCGACCTGCTGATCGCCGACGAGCCGACCACGGCGCTCGATGTGACCGTGCAGGCCGAGATCCTCGACCTCATCGCCGAGATCCAGGAGCGCATGGGGATGGCGGTGCTCATCATCACGCACGATATGGGCGTGGTGGCCGACGTCGCCGACGAGGTGGTGGTCATGAAGGACGGCCGCGTCGTGGAGGGGGCGCCGTCCGCTCGGCTGTTCAAGAGCCCGCAGGAGCCGTACACGCAGGCACTGCTCGCCGCAGTGCCGCATCTCGGCAAGGCCGACGACTTCCTGGCCGCCGCGGGCAACAAGCTGCGCATCGACGGCGTGACCGCCACCACCCCGCTGCCCGAGACGGTGCTGCGGCTGGAGGATGCCGTGATCCGGTACCCCGGACGCTGGCGCCGCCCCGGGTTCCAGGCCATCAACGGCATCGACCTCGAGGTGCAGCGCGGCGAGATCGTCGGCCTGGTCGGCGAATCCGGATCGGGCAAGTCGACGATCGGCAAGGCCGCGATCGGCCTCCTTCCGGTGACCGAGGGCACCCTCGAGGTGCGCGGCGAGCGCATCACCGGGCGACCGGGGCGTGCGCTGCGCCAGCTGCGACGCCACGTCACGATGGTCTTCCAGGACCCGGCATCCTCTCTGAATCCCCGGCGCACGATCGGGCAGGCGATCTCCGACCCGCTGCTGTGGCAGGGGCTCGTGCGCGATCCCCGCGCGCGGAGGGTGCGGGCGAAGGAGCTCCTGGAGCGCGTGCAACTGAACCCGGACTGGTCCGATCGCTACCCGCACGAGCTGTCGGGCGGGCAGCGGCAGCGCATCGGCATCGCTCGCGCGATCGCGACCGACCCGGTGCTGATGATCGCCGACGAGCCGACCTCGGCGCTCGACGTGTCGGTGCAGGCGCAGGTGCTCGACCTGTTCCTGGCGCTGCAGCGCGAGCTCGGGTTCTCGTGCCTGTTCATCAGCCACGACCTGTCGGTGGTCGAGACCCTGTCGAACCGCGTGGTCGTGCTGCGGCACGGCGACGTCGTCGAAGAGGGACCGACCGAGGAGGTGCTGCACCACCCGCACGACGACTACACGAAGCGTCTCATCGCCGCCGCGCCCGTGCCCGACCCCGAGATCCAGCGGGTGCGGCGCGCGGAGCGCCTCGCGTCGAGGAGGGCCTAGCGCATGGAGACACGACGACTGGAGCTGTTCGTGACGCTGGTGGATGCCGGCGGCTTCAAGCAGGCGGCCGACAGCCTCTTCATCACGGCGCCGGCCCTCTCGCAGCAGATCTCCCGGCTGGAGAAGGACGTGGGGGTCGCCCTGATCGACCGCACCACGCGTCCGATCACGCCGACCGAGGCGGGCCGCGAGTTCTACTACCGATGCCGGCGGGTGCTGGAGGCCATGCAGCACATCACCCAGCTGCTCGACGACCAGCGCAGCCACGAGTTCGGGCGGGTGCGGGTCGGCATCGTGCCCGCGATGATGTTCAGCTCACCGGCTCGCGCCGTTCGGCAGTTCATCCGCGCGCATCCGACCGCGACGGTGCAGGTGCGCAGCATCCCGACCTCCCTGCTCGTCGACGAGCTGGAGCAGGGGTCGATCGACGTCGCCATCCTGCTCACCGAGCCCGACCTCAAGGACCTCTCGTCGACGGCGCTGTTCGCCGAGGAGTACCTCGTGGCCCTCCCCGACGACCACCCGCTCGCGGGGGTCGACGAGGTCGACTTCGCGATGCTGCGCAACGAACGCATCCTGCAGGGGCCGCGCACCGCCAACCCGACGGGCTACGACGCGGTGGTCACCGCGTGCATGCGCGCCGGATTCTCGCCGCGCTCGCTCGAGGTCATGGGCTCGTACCTCGACCAGGCAGCGATGGTGTCGGCCGGGATGGGCGTCTGCTTCATCCCGAAGTCGCTGTCGGACATCCCGCAGCACAACGTCGTCTACCGCACGCTCGTGAACCCCTCGGTGGGACTCACGACCTCGATCTCCTGGTTCGACCGCCGCCTCGACGCGGTCGGCCGGGCGTTCGTGCAGCACTGCATCACCGAGCTCTCCGTCCCGGAGAGCCTCACCACGGAAGAAGGTTCATCATGAAGTTCGCGATCGGCCAGATGGTCTCGGGCGACGACAAGGCCGCGAACCTCGCGGAGATCTCCCGGCTCACCGAGGAGGCGGCGGCTGCCGGAGCGCGCCTCGTCGTCTTCCCGGAGTTCGCGATGTTCGACGTCCCCACCCTCGACGAGGAGTTCGTGAAGCAGGGCGAGTCGCTCGACGGACCGTTCGTGACGGGACTCGCCGAGCTGTCGCGACGCACCGGGATCTCGATCGTCGCCGGCATGCTCGAATCCATCGACGGAGAGGCCCGCGGCTACAACACGCTCGTGCTCGTGACGCCCGACGAGGGCCTGTCGCGGGTCTATCACAAGCTCCACCTGTACGACGCGTTCGGGTTCCTGGAGTCCGACCACATCCGCCCCGGCGACATCACGGGCCCGGTGACGTTCACGGTCGACGACGTGACCGTCGGGATGCTGACGTGCTACGACCTGCGCTTCCCCGAGGTCGCGCGCGAGCACGCCGACGCCGGCGTCGACCTGCTGCTCTACCCCGCCGCCTGGATGCCCGGGGCCCGCAAGGAGGACCACTGGAACACCCTCGCCCGCGCCCGCGCGATCGAGAACACCCTCTACGTCGCCGCGGTGTCGCAGGGGCCGGGAGTGGGCACCGGCGGCAGCATCATCGTCGACCCCATGGGGATCACGCTCGGCGAGATCGGCGAGTCGACCGGCATCGCCGTCGCCGACGCCCGCCCCGAACGCATCGCCCAGGTGCGTAGCGTGAACCCCTCACTCGCCAACCGCCGCTTCACCGTCGTCGCGTCCGCCTGACGCCCGCACCCCGGAACACCGAAAGGAACATCATGACTCACACACTCAAGCAGGGGGCCTGGCTCTCGGACGGCAGCAGCGCGATCGGCGAGATCGTCGCCGGACTCGGCTACGACTTCGTGGTGCTCGACATCGAGCACGGATCGTTCGACCTCGCGACCCTCGAGCGCTTCATCCCGCTGCTCAAGGGGCTCGGCCTCGAGGTGCTCTCGAAGGTGCTGGTGCCCGAGCGCGGCGCGATCCAGCAGGCCCTCGACTTCGGCTCGGACGGCGTCATCATCCCGCACATCGAGGGACTGGAGCACGCCAAGCGCATCACCGACTTCGCGAAGTTCCCTCCGCTCGGATCACGGAGCCTCGCGGGTGGTCGCACCATGGGCTACCGCGGCTACTCCGACGAGTGGATCGCCGCCCAGGACCGCGACATCAAGGTCTTCCCCATGGTGGAGGATCCACGGGCCCTGCGCGACGTCGAGGGCATCGCCGCCCTGCCCACGGTCGACGGTATCTTCATCGGCCCCGGCGACCTCGCGGCCATGAGCGGTCGCGGCGCGTACCGGCAGACCGAGGCCGACTTCGACGACTTCCGCCGCGTGATCGCCGCCGCGCGCGCGAACGGCAAGCCGTGGGTGCTCCCCGCCTGGACCACGATCGAGAAGGAGTTCGCGATCGCCGAGAACGCCGACTACGTGCTGCTGACCATGCAGCACGCCGCGATCTCGGAGGGCTACGGCAACGCGCGCAGTCTCATGGACGGGCTCATCGCCGACGCATCCGTCTCCGTCGCCTCCTGATCGGCCGCCCCCGGAGCCCCGCTCCGGGGGCGTTCTCCGATCCCGCCCTCACACCCCGACTCCCTGCGTCGTCATATCGGTGGAGGCGCATCCGGCGCCCCCAGAACCAAGGAGACGACGTGTCGCACGTGAACATCGGCAAGATCTACTCGGCCCCCTATCGGGCGATGCTCGAGTTCAACGACCAGGCGGTCGCCGCGGGAGTGGATGCCGGGCTCTCGCCGCTGCTCGTCGAACTCGTGAAGGTGCGCGCCTCGCAGCTCAACGGCTGCGCGTTCTGTCTGCGGATGCACAGCGCCGATGCCGTGAAGGCCGGGGAGACCGCCGACCGGCTCGCAGTCGTCGCCGGGTGGTGGGAGTCGCAGTACTTCAGCCCCGAGGAGCAGGCAGCGCTGCAGATCGCCGAGCGGGTGACGATGATCGGCGACCACGGCCGCCTCCCCGACCGGGGCGTCGACGTCGACGGCGTGCTCAGCGAGAAGCAGATCGCCGCCGTGACGTGGCTCGCCGTGGTCCTCAACAGCTGGAACCGCATTGCGATCAGCAGCCACTACCCCGTGCATCCCTGATCCACGACCGCGAGATCACTGGGGGCGCAGGTCACTGGGCGGGCAGGCAGCCGCCGTCCATGATGTAGCCGCCCACGTCGACCGTGACCACGTCGGCGCGGAGCTCGCCGAACACGCAGCCGCCAGCGGGGGCCGCGGCGCCGAACGCCACGGCACGCTCATCGCCCATCACCTGCGGGTCGACGAGGCCGGCGTCGTCGAGAGCCTGCTCGACGGCGTCGACCGAGATGCTGCCGGAAGCCTGCAGCGATTCGAGGCTGCGCTGCAGATCGGCTGCGGGCTGTGCGGCGGCCGCCCGGGCGTCCTCGTCGAGATCCATCCGCTCTCGGTGCCGATCGTTCTGCGCCATCGCATGGTCGGGGTCGTACGGCGCGCACTCGGGCGGCAGCGTCTGCCCCTCCACCAGCGGGCACGCCACTGTCGGCGTCGGGGTGGGACTCTGAGTGGGCGGTGCGGCTCCCGGCCCCGTCGCGGTGGCGCATCCGCCCAGCAGCAGCATCGTCGCGAGAACGAGCGGCACGCCTGCCCGTCTCGCCGCATCCCCCCGGATACCGGTCATGCCGCCATGCAACCACATCGCCCCCGCCCCGTCGAGCATCGCGTGCTTCCGCACGGCACCACCCCGCGTCAAGACCCTTTGTCGCCCTCGCGCAGAGGCGCACACTGCGATCATCCGACCGATGGGAGCATCACCGATGACTGCGCTCGCACACTCCACCCTCGACACCGTCACGGCGAGGGGTCCGATCAGCGAGGCCGTGCTCGGCCGTCTCCGCGGTCATGCCGACACCGGACCGGCGGATGCCGCGGGCGCAGCGCTCCCGACGGTCACCGACGTCGTCCGAGACGACGACGTGCAGCTGTCGCTGTTCCTGCTGTACGCGTCGTCGTACGGCTCCCTGCCCGGTCTCGACCCCGACCTGGAGTGGGACGCAGAGCTGATCGCCGCCCGCCGGATCCTCGAGGAGGCGTTCGAGGCGGCCCTCCGTGCGCAGGTGCCGCAGCCGGAGTCGCCCGAGCCGACGGTGGATGCCGTGGGCCGCGCCCTGTTCGCGCTCGCTGCGGCCGACACCGGCCCGAGCCTGTCGCGGTACATGGCGAAGAAGGCGACCCGCGACAACGCCGCGGAGATGTTCATCCAGCGGTCGATCTACACGCTGCGCGAGGCCGACCCGCACTCCTGGGCGATCCCGCGGCTGCACGGTCGGGCGAAGGCGGCGCTCGTGGAGATCCAGACCGACGAGTACGGCGGCGGCCGACCAGACCGCGTGCACGCCACGATCTTCGCGCGGGCGATGCGCGGCATGGGCCTCGACGACACCTACGGCACCTACGTCGACGATGTGCCCGCGATCACGTTCGCCTCGCACAACCTCATGTCGATGTTCGGACTGAACCGGCGGCTGGTCGGTGCGATCGTCGGACACCTCGCCGCCTACGAGATGACCTCGTCGATCCCGTGCCGTCTTTACGCAGACGGGCTGCGCCGGCTCGGCTACCCCGACGACGTCACCGACTACTTCGACGAGCACGTCGAGGCGGATGCCGTGCACGAGCAGATCGCGGGGCGCGACCTCGCCGGCGCCCTCGCCGAAGACCACCCGGAGCTGCTCGACGACATCATGTTCGGCGCCTCGGCATGCCTGACGGTCGACGGATGGATGGGCGGGCACATCCTCGACGCCTGGCAGCGGGGCGAGTCGTCGCTGCGCACGGGGGCACGGGCATGAGCAGAGCGGCCGACGACGTCACGATCACGGCGTACCCCGACGGACCCCTGCTGGTCAGAGGAGCCGCAGCTCTGCAGACCGTCGACGGCGAGACCATCGAAGTCACGCGTCCGACCGTCGCTCTGTGCCGGTGCGGGCTGTCGACGATCAAGCCGTTCTGCGACGGCACGCACAAGGCATCCGGGTTCCGCACCGACGTCTGACGGCCGACGTGCGCGTCGCGGGCGATCGGCCGTGCGTTCACCGCCGCCTCGACTCCGTCCGCACGTTCACGAGGGTGAGGACCCCGCCGAGCACGGGGATCAGCGCCATCAGGCGCGTGCGGAGCAGAAGACCACGACCGAGCAGTGCCGTCACGGCGACCGCCAGGTAGAGGACGCCGTGCACAGGACCGAGCACGGATGCGACGCCCTCCCTGTGCACGGTCAGCAGATTCCCGAGCAGCACCAGGATGCTCAGCAGCTCGAGCGCTGACAGCGCTTCGAGGGTGCGCAGCAGCGGGCTCACTCGGCACCCGGCCGGACGATCATCAGCACCACCACGACCGCCCACATCACGTTGAACAGACCGGTCATCATCCCGAGGGTCCGTCGCCCGCGCCCGTCGAGCGGAGCGGCGAGCGCGTCGCGCTGCGACGGCACGATCCGCAGCGCGAGAAGTCCGCCGGCGACAGCGGTGAGCACCATGGCTGTCGTGATCCAGACCTCGCCCAGCCGACCCTGCACCGCGGCGAGCGCGAGGCCCACCAGCGGGACGACGAGCGCGAGGATGCCATACACACGTGTGATGCGATGCAGCACCGTCGCGACGGCCAGACCGGGTGCGACGGATCCGCCGTCGGCCGGCGCGCGCGCGAAGCGCGGGAAGATGCTCGTGGTGACGGCGACCGGTCCGACGAAGAGGATGCCGGCGAGCACGTGGATGGCGAGAAGGGCGTTCTCCATACCTTTAGTATAACTAAAGGTCACCCGCTCCGATTCCTCCGCGCGTCGAACTCCGCGCGCAACGCGCCGCTCAGCGCAGGATGCGTCTCGGCGAACCTCGCGTCCAGCTCGGCAAGGGATTCCGCTGCGGCTGACAGCATCCGCTCGCCCTGCGGCGTCACCTGCAGATGCGACGCCGCGCCCGCGCGCTCGGTGGCGTCGGCGACCAGCCCATCGTTCTTGAGTCCGGCCACCGCCACGTGTGCGCTGGGTGTGGTGATGCGCGACCGACGGGCGAGTTCGCTGAAGGAGATGCCGGGTGTCGACCGGATGTGGCCGAGCAGCGCGTACTTGCGGGAGGTGAGCCCGAGCGGCTTGAGCGCCGCCGCGAAGTCCTTCTCCCACGCCGTGACGATGGTCAGCAGCGCGATCGTCGGGCTGAACGGCGGGGAGTCGGACACCCGTTCAGGGTAGTCGCCGAGTCGCGCGCGCGCTCGCCTGCGGCGTCAGAAGCCGACGAGCAGCTCGTGCAGCGCGGATGCGGCGGCGAGCAGCGCGACGCTGCGGCGGGTGAGGGCGCTCAGCCGTTCGGTCAGCACGCGCTCGGCGTCGGCGGTGATCCCCTTCTCGCGCACCTGATCGAGAATGCCGGCGATCAGCGGGATGCTGTACCCGCCCGACCGCAGAGCCGCGACGATCCGCACCTCGGTGATGGCCGCCGCACGGTACGACCGCGTCACGTGCCGGCGGTCCGGATGCACGAGGCCTTCCCTCTCCCAGTGCCTCAGCGCCGACGGGCGCACTCCGACGGCGACGGCGAGCTCCGCGATCGACATCGCATCGGCATCCTCGAAGACGTCGTCGGCATCGGTCATCGCCGCCTCCAGTCCCTGCAGCGCCTCGCGCACGCGTCGCCGCTCGTCGGCGATGTCGACATGCAGTGCATCGATCCGCTCGGCCGCGATCTCGACCGGGTCGGCGATCAGCGAGGGCATAAGCGCCCTGGCGCTGACCGGCCCGATCGCTGCGGCGAGATCGCGATAAGCGCGCAGCGCCACGGCGTGACGGCGCTCGTAGCGGCGGTAGCCGTTGGACCCGCGCGTCGACGGAGGAAGCACGCCGAGCCGCTCGAGGTCACGCACCTGCTGTGTCGAGTATCCGACGAGGCTCGCGAGCTGCGATGTCGTGCGCGTCACTTGAGGGTTTCCCTGTCTCTTCCCTGTGATCTCGGCATCCCGGTCCACATAAGCACATCAACGTCACCATGGAGGTATGGACATGCAGACGATCATCGGAGACCTCCGTGGCCGCACGCGCGCGGCGGAGAACGCAGATCCCGCAGCATCTCCGCGCGGCACCGAGGACGTCGGGCGTCATCCCGTCTCCGACCCCTCCGGATGCGCGGGCGTCGCCGGACCCCTGTCCGCACGATGCGCGCGGTGACGGCGATGGCGAAGTCGCTGTCACCGCAGTCTTTGAGCGAGGCCGACCGTCGGGAGCTCGCGCTGTGGGCGGCGGACTGCGCCGAACGGGTGCTTCCGCTGTTCGAGCGCGAGGCGCCTGGCGACGGCCGGACACGCGACGCCATCGCGCGCGCCAGGGCGTTCGGACGCGGAGAACGGGACGCCGCCGGCGAGATCCGCCGACGATTCATGGCCGGGCGTGCTGCGGCGAGCGCGAGCACTCCGGCGGGTGTCGCCGCTGCGCGATCCGCCGCGCAGGCGGCCGGCGTCGCTCACATGGGTGCGCACGCCCTGGGCGCCGCCGCGTACGCTGTCGAGGCCGTCGGTCCATCTCCGGCGGACGCCGCGTCGGAGATCGACGCTCAGCTCGCACTCCTCAGCGCCGCCGCGACGTCGGCCCTCCGCCGTCTGCCGCCGTTGGGCGAGGACGCGTCGGGGCCGCTCGGCCCGGGGCTGCTCGACCGCGGGGTGCGCGGGGACAGCATCCGCGTGATCCAGGCACGCCTGCGGGTCTGAGCGCTCTTCAGCCCGGATTCAGCACGCGGCCACCACACTGGAGAGATGCGGATCCTGGTGGTGGACGACGAGGTGCGCCTCGCCGACGCCGTGCGTCGAGGACTCGAGGCCGAGGGCTTCGCAGTCGATGTCGCGCACAACGGCGTCGACGGGCTGTGGCGTGCGCGGGAGACCCGCTACGACGCGATCGTGCTCGACCTCATGATGCCGGGGATGAGCGGCTGGAAGGTCTGCGAGGCGCTGCGCGCGGAGGAGAACTGGACCCCCGTGCTCATGCTCACCGCGAAGGACGGCGAGTGGGATCAGGTCGAGGCGCTCGAGAGCGGCGCCGACGACTACGTCACGAAGCCGTTCTCGTTCGCGATCCTCGTCGCCCGCCTCCGCGCGCTCGTCCGGCGGGGAGCGGTCGCCCGGCCCGCGGTCCTCGAAGCGGGCGATCTGCGTCTCGACCCCGCCGCGCACCGCGTGTGGCGCGGCGACACCGCCATCACCCTCACGGCACGCGAGTTCGCGGTGCTCGAGCATCTGATGCGGCACCGCGGCCAGGTGCTCTCGAAGCGCTCCCTGATCGACGGCGTGTGGGACGACGATTTCGACGGCGACCCGAACATCGTCGAGGTGTACGTCGGCCACCTGCGCCGCAAGGTCGACAAGCCGTTCGGCCGCGAGGCGATCGAGACCATCCGCGGCGCCGGGTACCGGTTGGCGGCCGACGGTGGGTAGCCGCGGCTGGCGCTCCGTTCGGGGCAGGACGACGCTCGGCGCCACGGCCGTCGTCGCCGTCGCGCTGATCGTCGGAGCGTTCTCGTTCTACGGCATCCTGACCACCAGCATCCGCGCCAACACCGAGCGTGCCGCCGAGCAGCGCGTGGAAGAGCTCGCCGACCGGCTGGACGGACCCGGCGGCCGCGACATCCGCACCCTCGACGACGAGATCGTGCAGATCATCGGCCCGGACGGCGTCGTGCGCGCGGCGAGCGAAGAGGCACAGGACGAGCTGGGCTCGACCGCGCTGCCCTTCGACGGCGATACTCACACCCGAACGATCGACGGCACGCCGATGCTCGTGGTGTCGGAGGACCTGCGCGACGATCAGACGATCGTGCTCGCGGTGCGTCTGGACGACGACGACGAGGCGCTGTCGACCGTGGCGGTGCTGCTGATCGTGGCCGTCCCGCTGCTGCTGATCCTCGTGGCGGTCACGACGTGGCTCGTCGTCGGCCGCGCCCTGCGTCCCGTGAACCGCATCCGCGAAGAGGTCGACGGCATCACCGCCGAACGCCTGCACCGCCGCGTCGCAGTGCCGCCGTCGGCCGATGAGATCGCCGCGCTCGCCACCACCATGAACGGGATGCTGGACAGGCTCGACGCCTCAGCCACCGCCCAGCGGCGCTTCGTGTCCGACGCCTCGCACGAACTGCGATCACCCCTCGCGACCATCCGCCAGCACGCCGAGCTCGCCCAGGCGCACCCCGGCGCCACCAGCATCGGCGAACTGGCCGAGGTCGTGTCGGAGGAGGGGCTGCGCCTGCAGGGCATCGTCGAGTCGCTGCTGCTGCTCGCCCGCCTCGACGAGGGTGCGGGCTCCCATGCCGAGCCCGTCGACCTCGACGACATCGCGCTCGGCGAAGTGCGACGGCTGCGGGCGTCCGGCCTCGACGTCGACGGCTCGGGCGTCACGGCAGCGCGGGTCCACGGCGACCCCCGCCTGCTCGGACAGCTGCTGCGCAACCTCGCCGACAACGCCGCCCGGCACAGCCGCGGACGCCTCGCGATCGGCGTCACGCCCGCCGACCGGCACGTGTTCGTCACGGTCGAGGACGACGGCGCCGGCGTTCCCCCCGAGGAACGCGAGCGCATCTTCGAACGCTTCGTGCGACTCGACGAGGCCAGGAGCCGGGATGCCGGGGGCAGCGGCCTCGGACTCGCGATCGTCCGCGCGATCGCCACCGCCGCCGGCGGAGCGGTCACGGTCGACGACTCGCGCTGGGGCGGGGCGCGCTTCGTCGTGACGCTGCCTCTCGCCCATCCGGGTCGGTGAGCGCGTCGCACGGCCCTCCCCGCGTTCCTGAAATGGGCTTCAGGTGGCTTCAGGATCGCTTCAGCGCCCCTCCGCCACCATCGGAGACATGAACGACAAGACCCCGAACCAGGACCACAGCTCCGACGAGACCACCCCGATCCCGTCACCGGATGCCCCGACGGTGCCCGTCGCTCCGGCGTCCGCCACTCCCGAAGCCACCGAAACCGTCCCTGCGGAGCCCACCTCTGCGGAGCCCACACCCGGGGTAAGGAAGGGCCGCAAGCGCGGTCTGCTGATCGGCGGCGGGGTGCTCGCCGCACTGCTGCTCGCGGGGGGTGGCGTCGCGGTCGGCGCGGCCATCGGCGACGAGTTCGGCGACGATGACGACCGTCCCGGCTTCTCCGACGGACCGCGCGACGACCATGGCCCCGGCCAGGGCCAGCAGGACGGACGCCCCGGCGACCGCGGCCGCGACGACGATGGTCCCGACGGAAGACCGGCCGACGGTCCCGTGTCCGGCATCGGCACGGCATCCGCCGACGAGATCGTCGACATCGCGAACGCGGCGCGCGGCGCAGCCGAGGGAGACGTCACATCGATCGACGCGAAGCGCGACGGCTCGTGGGAGGTCGAGCTCACGACCGCGACCGGCGGAGAGACCGAGGTCCGCGTCGATGCCGAGGGCACGGCGACGGTGGTGTCCTCCCACGACGAGGACGAGGACGACACCGCGCCCGCGTACGTTCTCGACGACGCGGCCATCCGCGCACTCGTCGCCGCCGCGCTCGCCGAGGCGGACGGCGTGGTCACCGACCTCGATGCCGACGACGACGCGTCCAGCCCGTACGACGCGCAGGTCGTGACCGATGACCGCCGGTCGATCGACATCGACTTCGACTCCGGTTTCGCGGTCGTCGGCACCGATTCCGACGACTGATCCGCCGGCAACCCGTCCTCCGGCTTCGGGGGCGAGGCGGCGGTCTCCGCCCCGCTCCCCATTCCCCTCGGCGATAGCATTCTGGAATGACGAACTCCGGCCCGATCGACGAGATCTCCATCGGCGGAGAGATGATCCGCCTCGGTCAGTTCCTGAAGTACTCGGGGCTGCTCGACTCCGGCGGAGACGCGAAAGAGGTCGTGATCGACGGCTTCGTGAGAGTGAACGGTGAGGTCGACAGACGTCGCGGACGCCAGCTGCACGACGGTGACCTCGTGACGTTCGAGGGACGCACCGTGCGCGTGCGCCCCTGACGACACCCTCTGCGCACGATCCTTCTGCGCACGCGCGTAACGCACACCCCCACCGCCGCGCAAGGTCTTTGCCCGTCGGCGCGGGCGGGGCGAGCATGAGGACATGCCGTCCTCCCCCTCCGTTCGACCGATCGATTCGTATGCGCCCATCGGCGACGGTCGCACGGTCGCGCTGATCGGCGATGACGGACGCGTCGATTGGCTGCCGCTCCCCGACCTCACCGATCTGCCCGTGTTCGCGCGGTTGCTCGACGACGAGACCGGCGGATGCTTCGAGCTGCGGCCCGTCTCGGAGTTCCGCTCCGCGCGGCGGTACATCCCCGACACGAACGTGCTCGAGACGACCTTCACGACCGACGACGGCGTGGTGCGGGTGACCGACGCGATGGTCTCCGGCGTCGCCGGACGGATGCCGTGGGCCGAGCTGGCCCGACGCATCGACGGCATCGAGGGCGCGGTCGCCATGCGGTGGCGCGTGCAGCCGGGTTCGTCGCTGCAGACGGCATCCCCGTGGCTGGAGCGCGCGCAGCACGGCGACGTGATCCGGAGCGGGAAGACCGCTTTCGCCTTGACGGGGTTCGAACACGGTCCGGCCGACCCCGACCCGGATGCCCCGCTCGGCGCCGAGCTCACCGGGGCATTCACCACCGCACCCGGGTCACGGCATCTGCTGGCGGTCGCCGCCACGCACGATGAGCCCTTGCATCTGCCCGACCCGCACAACGTCGACGACGGCATCGACCGCACGATCGCGCACTGGCAGCACTGGTCCCGGGTGTTCTCGTACGACGGGCCGTGGGGCGAGCAGGTGCAGCGCAGCGCGCTCGCCCTCAAGCTGCTGATCTACAGCCCCTCCGGCGCGATCGCCGCGGCCGCGACCACCTCGCTGCCCGAGAACCCCGAGGGCGGGAAGAACTGGGACTACCGGCACGCGTGGGTGCGCGACCTCGCGTACACGACACACGCGCTCGTGCGCTTCGGGCTGCGCGAGGAGACGCACGCCGCCCTGTCGTGGCTGCTGCACACCATCCGCCGCCATGGCGACGACCTGCACGTCATGTACACGCTCAACGGCGGCCTCGTACCGGCGCCCACCGAGTACGACGTGTCCGGCTGGAACGGCCTCGGACCCGTCGTGACCGGGAATCCGGCCGGCGAGCAGCTGCAGCTCGGCGTGTACGGCGACCTCATGGCGATCTGCCGTACCTACGTCGACGCGGGAAACGTGCTCGACATCGGCACCGGACGGATGCTGTCGCAGATCGCCGACCGCACCTGCGACGTGTGGCGCAACCCCGACTCGGGAATGTGGGAGCTGCCGGAGGAGCGCCACTACACGTCATCGAAGATGGGCTGCTGGAAAGCACTGGAGGATGCTGTCGCCCTCGCCGAAGCGGGCGCCATCCCCGGGAGCGCCGAGCGGTGGCGGGCGGAGCGCGACCGCATCCGTCACTGGATCGACGAGCACTGCTGGTCGGAGGAGCGTTCCGCATACGTCTTCTATGCCGGCGCCGACACCCTCGACGCGTCGGTCCTGCTGCACGCGCCGAGCGGCTTCGACCGCGGCGAGCGCATGTCGACGACGATCGACGCCCTGATCGAGGAGCTCGGGGCCGGCGCGCTGCTGTACCGCTACAGCGGCGTCTCGGCTGAGGAGAAGACGTTCGTCGCATGCGCGTTCTGGCTGACCGAAGCGCTCGCCTGCGTCGGCCGTCACCAGGAGGCGCGGGAGCGGATGGACCAGCTGCTCGCCCTCGCGAACGACGTCGGCATCTACGCCGAGATGATCGACGCCGACGACGGCTCGGCCTGGGGCAACACGCCGCAGGCGCTGAGCCATCTAGCGTTCCTGACCGCGGCCATGACCATGCGCGAGGTCATGCCCGACGACCTGCTGCCCGACAGCTGACCGCACTCCGGGCGGCCGACCGCCCGGACCGCAGACCGACCACAGACCGGAAAACAAGGAGAGGACACACCATGTCTCGTGACCAGTACACCTTCGTCAACCCCGCAGAGCTCTACTCCGACATCGAACCGCAGAAGCAGCAGATGTCCGAGCCGGGCCTCGACGCCGACCTCACCCCGAAGGCCGACCTCGGCGAGGAGTCGTACCGCGGCTCCGACCGCCTGAAGGGCCGCAAGGCTCTCATCACGGGCGGCGACTCCGGCATCGGTGCGGCCACGGCGATCGCGTTCGCCCGTGAGGGTGCGGACGTCGCCCTGTCGTACCTGCCCGAGGAGGAGGAGGATGCGGCGCGCATCGCCGGCATCCTGCGCGAAGCGGGTGCGAACGTCGCGACCATCCCCGGCGACCTGCGCGACCCCGAGTACTGCCGCACCCTGGTCTCCGAGGCCGTCGGCGCGCTCGGAGGGCTCGACATCCTCGTCAACAACGGCG
Source organism: Microbacterium sp. LS_15 (assembly GCF_041954735.1). Lineage (NCBI taxonomy): Bacteria > Bacillati > Actinomycetota > Actinomycetes > Micrococcales > Microbacteriaceae > Microbacterium > Microbacterium sp. LS_15. The sequence continues at coordinate 329,705 of NZ_JAVAYD010000002.1, forward strand.
GCAAGCAGATCTTCCAGGAGTCGCTGACCGACATCACCGACGAGCAGTTCGACGACACCTTCAAGACCAATGTCTACGCGATGTTCTGGATCACGAAGGCAGCCCTGCCGCACCTGAAGCCCGGGTCGACGATCATCAACACGACCTCGATCCAGGCGTACTCGCCGTCGGGCATCCTCGTCGACTACGCGTCGACCAAGGCGACGATCAACGCGTTCACGAAGGGTCTCGCCGACCAGCTCGCGCCGAAGGGCATCCGCGTGAACGCCGTCGCGCCCGGGCCGATCTGGACGCCGCTGCAGCCGAGCGACGGCCAGCCGCAGGAGAAGATCGAGCAGTTCGGCGAGGAGACCCCGCTCGGACGCATGGGGCAGCCGGCCGAGCTCGCGCCGGCCTACGTGTTCCTCGCGTCGGCCGAGTCGAGCTACGTCGCCGGTGAGACGCTCAACGTGAACGGCGGCATGCCCACCCCGTGATCGGGATGCGTCGGCTCGCACACTCGTGATGCCGAGACCCATCGCTTTCACCGAGACCCATCGCCCGATACGTCGAAGCGGTGGGTCTCGGCGCAGGTGGTGGGTCTCGACGCCTGTCGGTGGGGCACGGCACGATGGGGTCATGGCTGCCGGATACGACATCGACTTCCTGCCCGCACCCCTGCCGCTGCCTGTGCCGCCGGGCGCGACTAGCGAGCTGACCTACCCCCGGTTCACCGTGCTGCTCGATCCGGAGCGCCGCCTCGCCGCGGTGACCGGGGTCAACATCGACGGCTCGCGACTCCTCGACCTGGGGCGCTCAGGAGAGTGGCGCCTTGATCCCCGCGTCGGCGCCGACTTGCAGACGGGGCCGCAGGTGTACGCGCGTAATGACCTCGACCGGGGGCACCTCGTGCGCAGACGGGACCCGGGCTGGGGCGGCGCGGCCGAGGCACGCGAGGCCATGGAGGCGACGTTCTTCTACCCCAACGCCGCCCCGCAGGCCGCCGGGTTCAACCAGTCGAAAGAGCTCTGGCTCGGACTCGAAGACCACGTGCTCGCGTACGCGCAGACGACGGATCAGCGCGTGTCGGTGTTCACGGCGCCCGTGCTCGGCGACGACGACCCGCCGTACCGCGGCATCCTCATCCCGCTGCGGTTCTGGAAGGTCGCCGCCTGGCAGGGGCCTGACGGGCTCGCCGCGGCCGGCTTCCTGCTCGACCAGTCGGATCTGGTCGATCTCTCGGAGGGTCTGCGTGCGGCGCCGCCGCTCGGCGGCTTCCGCACGTTCCAGGTCTCCGTCGCCGAGATCGCGCGTCTGACCGGGATCGACCTCGGTCCGCTGACGGATGCCGACGTGCTGCCGCGACGCACCGCGAGACCGACCGACCGCATCCCGCTCGCGACTCCCGCGGACATCGTGCTCTGACGCCCCACGGCGACTCCCGGCATACCGATACGCACACCCTCTTGCGCGGCGGGCGCAGGGGTGTCACGCTTGCGAAACAGCCATTCGCACCGCAATGCGGATGCTGCGGCGTCGCCCTTCGGCGATGCCAGGCGGGGCGCCCTTTCCGCCGCCTCCCCCGTGGTGGGGGCGTCCCGCCTGCAACGCGCCTCAGTCGTCGTGCGCGATTCGGAACACCGGGCGACCGGAGGTCCGCGCGCCACCCGATGCCACCCAGTCGGCCACCTCGGTCCAGGGCCGGATGTCGAGCGGGCCGACGTCGAGGTCCCGGTCCGCGGCCAGGTAGGCCATCTCCTCCGGCAGTCCTGGCTCGGATCCGAGGAAGAAGCTCGTGATGGAACGATCCGCGGTCGCGGGGTCTGCGACGAACGCGCCGTAGGGGAAGTGCTCGTCGGCGCCGGCCGCGTGCCCGAGCGCGATGGCCGTGCCTCCCGGTGCGAGCAGAGAGTAGGCGCGCACCAGCTCGTCGCCGCCGATGAGGTCGATCGCGCCGTGCACGCGGCCCTCGACGGCCTCGGTCGTACCGTGCACCTCGTGCGCACCGAGACGGCGGAGCTCCTCGTGCTGTCCTCCGTCGCGTGCCACCGCGACCACGTGCGCGCCCGAGCGCGCAGCGAGCTGCACCGCGACACGGCCGACGGCTCCGGTCGCGCCGACGATCAGCATCCGCCGTCCGAGCACCGAGCCGAGGCGCCGCACGGCCCGGAGCGCACTGGTCGCCGGCACCGGCAGGGTCGCGAGGCGCTCGGGCGAGACGTCGCGCGGCGCGGACGCCGTCATGGTGTGCGGCACAGCTCTGTGCTCCGCCCATCCGCGTGCCGCGAGGCTGAGGAAGACGACCCGCTCCCCCGCCTGCGGCCCGAGCCCGTCCGCCGCAGCCTCGATCACCACACCGCTTCCGTCCCACCCCGGGATCGCTCCATCGGAGAGGGAGGCCAGCGCAGCGAGGTCCCCGGGATTCGGGGCGAACGCATCGACGCGCACCAGCAGCTCATCGGGGCGCGGCGTCGGCTCGGGCACGTCGGCGAGCGCCAGCCCGCCGGGCTCCTGCGCGTTCTTCGTCCAGGCCAGCATCGGTCCGTCCTCCCGTGTCGTTCCGTGGGGAGCAACCGGTCGCTCGGAAGCGGCATTCCCGTGCGCGAGCGTCAGCGGGAGCCGGATCGGGCATCGGCACGCAGACGGACGACGAGCAGGACCGCGCCCGGACGCGACTGTGCGGTGCCCGCGTCACCGCGGGCACCGCACAGTCGTCAGGGCGTCAGCCGATCAGCTGATCAGCATCCTCCGTCGCGCGCTTCCGGCGGATCAGGAGCAGAGCCCCACCGCTGGCGAGCAGCATCAGCGCGGCGACCACGACCCACGCCGCGACCTCGCCACCGGTAACGGCGAGCGGGACGCCGGGCGTCTCGACCGACACGATCGACGGATCGGAGGTGAAGGGGTCACCGCCGGGGGTGGTGCCGCCGGCCGTCGCCAGGTTGCGGATGGATCCGGCATCCAGATCAGCCTGCGTCACCGAGTACGTCGCCGTGCAGGTGACCTGCGCGCCGGGGGCGAGCGATGCCGCTCCCGCGGGGCAGGTGACCGCCGACAGCGTCCCGGTGCCGGTGAAGCCGGTCTCGTTCACGACGATGTCGGTGAGCGTCAGGTTGCCGGTGTTGGTGACGACGAACGAGTAGGTGATCGCCTGTCCGACAGCCGTCGCACGGTCGATGCTCGCGGTCTTCACCACGTTCAGACCGGGAGCCGGCGCGCTGGGCACCGACACCTCGGACTCCGGCGACACGGGGTCGGGGCCGGTGGGCGGTGTGCCGGTGGCGGTCGCGGTGTTGGTCACCGTGCCCGCGTCGACGTCGGCCTGCACGACCGTGTAGGTCGCGGTGCAGGTGACCTGAGCGCCGGGAGCGAGAGACGCGGCCCCGGCCGGGCAGGTGATCGCCGACAGGTCGCCCGCACCCGAGAAGTCGCCTTCGACGACCTCCACGTCAGCGAGAGTGACGTTGCCGGTGTTCGTCACGAGGAAGGAGTACGTGATCTCCTGCCCCACGGCGATGTCGTCCTGCGCGGCCTCGTCGGCGGACTTCACGACCGTGATCGCGGGTGCCGGCGGGATGTCGACCGTGATCTCGTCCTCGGGCGAGACGGGCGGCGGCGTCAGCGGGTTCGGCGGGGTGCCGGTGCTGGTCGCCGCGTTCGTGACCGATCCGGCGTCGACGTCGGCCTGCGTCACGACGTAGGTCGCGGAGCAGGTGACGGAGGCGCCGGGGGCGAGGGATGCCGCGCCTGCCGGGCACGCGATCGCCGAGAGGTCGCCGGTGCCGGAGAAGTCCGTCTCGGTGACGGTCACGTCGGTCAGCGTCACGTTGCCCGTGTTCGTCACGAGGAACGAGTACGTGATCGTCTGGCCGGCGGCCGTGATCGTGGTCGGGTTCGCAGTCTTCTCGACCTCGAGCGCGGGTGCCGGGGGCACCTCGACGACGACCTCGTTCGAGGGGACGACCGGCGGCGGCGTCAGCGGGCTCGGCGGGGTGCCGGTCACCGATGCGGTGTTCGCGATCTCACCGGCGTCCACGTCGGCCTGCGTGGCGACGTAGGTCGCCGTGCAGGTCACGGAGGCGTTCGGCGCGAGCGCCGAGGCGCCTGCGGGGCAGGTGATCGCCGACAGCTGCCCGGTGCCCGAGAAGTCCGTGTCGGTGACGGTGACGTCGTTGAGCGTGACGTTGCCCGTGTTGGTGACGAGGAACGAGTACGTGATGGTCTCGCCGGCCTCATCGATCGTCTCGACGTCCGAGCTCTTCACGATCGTGAGGGCGGGAGCCGGGTCGACCGACGGGATGGTGACCTCGGACGGGGGCGATACGGGCGGCGGCCCCTGCGGCGGGGTGCCGGTCGCGGTCGCGGAGTTCGTGATCGAGCCGTTGTCGACGTCGTCCTGCGTGACCGTGTACGTCGCCGTGCAGGTCACGGAGGCAGCCGGCGCGAGGTTCGCCGCGCCCGCCGGGCAGACGACCGGCGAGAGGATGCCGGTTCCGGTGAACCCGGTGTCGGTGACCTCGACGTCGGTGAGCGCGACGTTTCCGGTGTTGGTGACGACGAAGGAGTAGGTGACGGCCTGGCCGGCGGTGAACTGCTCCTCCGAGGTGGGGGTCGCCGACTTCACGACGCGGATCGCCGGTGCCTGCTCGTCGAACACGACGGTGGTGTCGGCGGGCGGGTTGAGACCGGTGCTGGTGATGTTGTCCGGACCGTTCGTGAACGAGCCGGCCACCGGCGACGTGACGGTGACCGTGATCGCGCACGAGGCCATCCCGGCCGTGAGGTTGCCCGAGGCCGTGATCGTCGTGCCGCCCGCCGGGGCGTTCACCACTCCTGCGGGGCACGTGGTCGCGGCCGCGCCGTCGGCGATCGTCAGACCTGCCGGCAGGGCGTCGGTGAGCGACCAGCCGTTCTTGGCGGCCAGGTCGGCGGTGTTCGTCACGGTGAGGGTGAGCGTCGAAACCCCACCGGCGACGACGGATGCCGGGCTGAAGACCTTGTCGAGCTGCGGCGTGACGTCGAGGATGCGGATGTTGTCGAAGGCCGCGTCGTTGCCGACACCCGAGCCGTTCGCGTTCGTCATGCGGATGCCGAGGCTCGACCCCGAGAACAGCACCGAGCCGTTCGAGGTGTACGTGCCGACGTTGACGGGCTTGGCGGCGACCGGTCCGACGGCGGGCGCGTCGACAGTGGTCGTCGACGAGCAGGCGTTCAGCACACCGCCGACGTTCGTCGCCGTGCCGCCCTCGTTGAGGAAGGCGAACTGGTACTGGGGTGCGGACACCCCGCAGTTCACGGCGGCCGTGTCGACGCTGAAGGTCAGGAACCGGCCGGACGCCTGAGCGAGCGGGATGTTGTTCACGGTCTGGAACTCGACGAGGTTCGCGCCCGGGTTGCCCTCGGTGTACGCGGCGACGACGTCGTTCGTGTTGGGGTTGGCTGCGCCGCTATGCACGCCCAGACCGTACGCGAGCTGGCGCAGGTTGGCCGAGCTGCCGGCGTTGGCGCAGTTGCCCTGCGACGTGTACGGGATGTTGAAGTTGACGATGGCGCCGTTGCAGTTCGTGAGCCAAGCGGTGTCGGCCGTGTACGTCTGACCGCCCGCGCCGACGTACGAGGTGAGCACGACGGGCGCGGTGCCCGGACCGTTCTCGAAGTTCTCCTCGAAGACGACGCTGTTCGGCTGCGGTGTGCCCGGTGTGCCCGGCGCCGCCTGCGCGGCGGTCGCGACGCCGACGAGCGAGGCGCTCGCCAGAGCCAGAAGCCCGAGGGCGGCGGCGATCCTGCGCCCCGTCTCCCGTGCCGATGATGGGCGCGAGCGCCCCCGGTGGTTCCTTCGCATGACTCCCTCCCCGTCTGCCCGTGGGGCAGACCCTGTGTGCATGCGGCGCTGTCGTTCGGGTGCGCCGCTCGCACCGATGAGCGCGGCTCCACAACGCCGCGATGACTGCGGATCGGTTCGCGGGTGCAACTGCGCGACCGAGTCCAGGGGGAGTCTTTCAGCGGGGCGGGCATTCAGCTCAGGCACAGGAAGCGAATTCACCCCTCCGACCGATATATCACCCCTGGGTCGGAAGAGCGGCGGACGGCAGACGGCGCGGATCAGCGCCCGAGTTGGAACAGCTGCTGCAGTTGGGCCCTGTTCGACACCCCGAGCTTGCGATACGCCGTGCGCAGGTGGGTCTTCACGGTGTTGACGCTGACGTGGTGGTCGGCGGCGATCTCGACGTTCGACCGACCGGCGACCGCAGCGCGCACGACCGCGTTCTCGCGTCTCGTCAGAGCGTCGGTGCCCGCGATCGCTGCGTTGTCGACGACGGCGCGCAGCCTGTCGGCGATGTCGTGGTCGCCGCGTTCGTCCACGAGCTCGGCGAGGCGCTGCCGGGTCTTCGCCGATCCGAGGGCGAGGGCCGCGTGACAGCGATTCCAGCTCGCCAGCGCCGCCGCGCGGCGCAGCAGTTCGTCGCGCTGGTCGACGACGTCGGTGTCGGCAGCGATCAGCAGCGAGGGGACGAGCACGCGCGGGTGCGCACTCGAGGCCTGCAGCAGGGGTGCGACGACCGCGCGCGCCTCCGCTCCCCGGTCGAGGGCGAACAGCCGGAAGGCGTGCAGTGTCGCGCCGGTCTGCCGCACGACGCTCGACGCGGTGTCGACCGGCAGATCCCCGAGCGCCCGAGACGCTCGCTGCGGCTGATGCAGGATCTGCAGGAGCAGGTACCGCACGATGCTCGAGTACTCGGCGTTGAGCGGGACGTTCGCATACTCCGGGGCGAGCCCGCCGACGAACGCGTCGAACTCCGACAGCAGCGCCTGCGCGTCGCCGGGGTCGTCGGGCGTCAGGAAGGCGCGGAGCGCGAAATACGGCCCCCAGTAGTCCGGAGCGAGTCGGATGTCGACGCCGGAGAGCACGACACGGGCGGCGTCGGGTTCCAGGCGCTCGGTGTGGAGGATGGCTTCCGCCAGTCGCGCGGGAGTGACGGCGTCATCCGCCCACCAGGCGCCCTCGGGGATCTCCGGCATCCTGCCGAGCCATTCCGCGGCGTCCCGACCGCGACCGTGCAGGGCGTGGATCAGCGACGCGGCGCCGACCGAGCGGGAGTCCACCATCCGATTGCCGACCGACACGGACCAGTCGTGGCTCTGCGCGAACTGCTCGAGAGCATCGTCGAAGCGGCTCACGAGCAGGAACGCGACGCCCCAGTGGTAGTGGAACTCGGGGAGGGCGTTGGCGAACGTCGGGATCACCTCGACGGGGATGCTGCGCAGCATCGACACCGCGGATTCGGTGGCCCTGACGGCATCCCGATGACGACCCGCCCCGCGGGCGACGGCGATGCGTCCCGTCAGCGCGGCCAGACGGTCGAGCGGCGCAGCGGCCGGGTCGTCGGAGATGATGTCGGTGTACGCGCGCCCCTCCGGTTGGCCGTCGAGGGTGCGCCGCAGATACTGCTCGGCGAGACGGAGCCGCGAGTTCTGTGCCAGCACGTCCGGCGGCAGGGCGTGGATGACGTCGATCACCGCCTGCGGAGCGTCCTGCACGAGGGCGCTCCACTCGTCTCGGAGCAGCACGAGGACTGCATCCCATTCCTCCGCCTCCCGCGCGTCCTGCAGCGAACGCAGGACGGCGCTGTCGATCGGTGTGCTCATGAGTCTGTCCTCCCCAACAGAGTCGTGATCCCACGAGTCTCGCAGAACGCGGGAGGCGGCTTCGACCGGGGAGAACCGACGGGCGTCACCGGGCCCCTGGGCGTCACTCGGGTCGGATGCCGCCGAGGAGGACGTCGAGGAACAGGCGACGGTCGCCGTGGTCGCCGAGGCGGACGGCGTGCTCGACACCGCAGATGAGGTGCTCGAGCTGGACGATCGTGAGGTCGTCGCGCACCAGCCGCTCGCGGCGAGCTCGGTCGAGCACGGCCTCGAACGACTCGAAGATCTCGACCTTGAGCGCCCGCACATCGTCTTCCTCGTCGTCGGGCGAGAGCAGGACGGCCTGCAGTCCGCCGTCTTCCAGCTGAAGCGCGAGGGCGTTCTCCAGGAAGGTCGCGAGAGCGGAGCGGGTGTCGTCCTGCGCGGAGGCGGCGCGCGCGATCTCGACCATGCGCTCCAGCGTCTCGACGGAGAGCGCCTCGACGAGCGCATGCACGGTCGGGAAGTGGCGGTAGACGGTCCCGACACCGAGCCCGGCGTCTCGGGCGACGGCGTTCAGGCTCAGAGAGCTGCGCGGATGCTCGCGAGCGGCATCGAGGATCCGCTGGCGGCTGCGCACCGCATCCGCCCGCACCTGTCGCATGCGAAGAGTCTAGCAGTTCAAACGGATAGTGAATCCGTTTGTGTTATGTTCAAACGGATAACTCATCCGATTGACTCGAAGGATCCCCCGTGACCTGGAACCCCGCCCGCCTTCCCGACCAGAACGGTCGCACCCTCGTCGTCACGGGTGCCACGGCCGGCATCGGCTACTTCGCCGCCGAGCAGCTCGCCGGCGCCGGCGCAGACGTCGTGCTCGCCTCACGCTCCGCCTCCAAACTGGAGCGCGCCGCGGCGTCGATCCGCGACCAGGTGCCCGGCGCGTCCGTGCGGAGCGTCGTCGTCGACCTCGCCTCTCTCGAATCGATCGACCGCGCGGCCGACACCCTGCGCTCTCTCCCCCGCCTCGACGGACTGCTGCTCAACGGCGGTGCCATGACGCTGACGAAGGCCCGGGGTGCGACGACCCAGGACGGGCTCCCGCTGCTCCTCGGCACCCACGTCGTGTCGACCGTACGGCTGCTCGCCGGCATCCTGCCCGCTCTCGTCGCCTCGGCCGAGGCACACGCTGCCACCGGCCGCATCGTGCACACGTCCACCGGATTCGTCAGCCGTTTCCCGGCCGATGTGTCCGACCCTGCCCGCGTCCCGCGACTGGCGATCAGCGCGTACACGAAGGCCAAGACCGTGACCGAGGTGTTCGCCTTCGAGCTCGACCGACGACTGCGTGCGAACGAGATGCCCGTTCAATCACTCGTCGCCCGCCCCGGCGTCGGCGTCGATGCGAAGACCCCCGAGCGCGCCGGCATCCGCGACGCCACGACGCCGTACCAGCGCAATCCGTACACGCCGTGGGCGCAGGGCAAGGACACGGCTGCGTGGTCCTCGGTCCGGGCCCTCACCGATCCGCAGGCCGAGGGCGGGGAGTACTACTCGCCCACCGGGGCGCTGCGCGGGCAGCCGATCCGCATCACTCCGCTCGCGCGCACGCACGACCCCGACCCCGAGACGGCGGCATCGGTCTGGGCGCAGCTGGAAGACCTCGCGGGCGCGACCATCCCGGTGCCTGCGCTGCAGTGACGGCCGCCGCGAAAGCGCGGCGGTCATGACGACTCAGTTGAAGTCGCCACCCGGGGCCATGTCGGCGAAGCGAGAGTAGTGACCCTGGAACGCGACGGTGATCGTCGCGGTCGGACCGTTGCGGTGCTTCGCGACGATCAGGTCGGCCTCACCCGGACGCACGTCCTTGTCGTAGACCGAGTCGCGGTGCAACAGGATGACCATGTCGGCGTCCTGCTCGATCGAGCCCGACTCACGCAGGTCGCTGATCGCGGGCTTCTTGTCCTGCCGCTGCTCGGGGCCACGGTTCAGTTGCGAGAGGGCGATGACGGGAACCTGCAGCTCCTTGGCGATGAGCTTGAGGCTTCGCGAGAACTCCGAGACCTCCTGCTGGCGCGACTCGACGCGCTTGCCCGAGGTCATGAGCTGCAGGTAGTCGATGATGACCATCTTCAGACCGGCGCGCTGCTTGAGTCGCCGGCACTTCGCGCGGATCTCGACGAGCGTCATGTTCGGGCTGTCGTCGATGTAGAGCGGAGCGTCGTTGATGCGCCCGCGGGTCGAGGCGACGGTCGTCCAGTCGCGCGGGTCGAGCGTTCCCTTGCGCATGTTCTGCAGGGGGATCGCGCCCTCGGCGCTGAGCAGACGCATGGCGATCTCGCTCTTGCCCATCTCGAGCGAGAAGAAGATCGACGGGTAGTCATGACCGATGGAGGCCGCCCGCGCGAAGTCGAGCGCGAGGGTCGACTTGCCCATGGCGGGTCGGGCTGCGACGACGATCATCTGCCCGCCGTGCAGGCCGTTGGTGAGCTCGTCGAGCTCCCGGAATCCGGTGGGGATGCCGGTCATCGAGCCGTCGCGCCCGTTGGCCGCCTCGATCTCCTCGACCGCGGCGTCGACCGCGACCGTGAGCGGGACGTAGTCCTCGGCCGTCTCTGAGCCGGTGACCGAGTAGATCTCCGCCTGAGCGTTGTTCACGATGTCCGTCGCGTCGCCCTGACCGTCGTACCCGAGCTGCACGATGCGCGTGCCGGCGTCGACCAGACGGCGCAGGATCGCGCGCTCCGAGACGATGCCCGCGTAGTAGCCGGCGTTGGCCGCGGTCGGGACGATCGAGGTCAGCGTGTGCAGGTAGTCGGCGCCGCCGGCGCGACTCAGCTCGCCCGTCTTGATGAGCTCGTCGGTGACGGCCACGACGTCGGTGGGCTCGCCGTGCGAGTAGAGCGAGAGGATCGCCTCGTAGATGAGCTCGTGCTTGGGGATGTAGAAGTCGGCGCCCTTGAGCGTCTCGATCACATCGGCGACGGCATCCTTCGACAGCAGCATTCCGCCGAGCGCGCTCTGCTCGGCGAGCAGGTCGTGCGGCGGGGTGCGCTCAGGCTTGCGCTGGCCCCCGAGGCGCTCCTCGGAGATGTCGGCGATCGACACACTGCTCCCTTCGCTGCGACTGTCCCCCGGTGCGCGCCGCGACCGCGTCGCGCTCTGATTCCGGTCGGAGGACGATCTGCGCAGCAAATCACAGGCCTCCGACATCGGGTCGCTGGACCACGCTACGAGCGGGTGTTTCCAGTCGCAACACGGCCTGTGGATAACCATGTGGAGAGCGTGCGGAGAAGTCCGGAGTGTCTGTGCAGAACGGGTGTGGATAACCCGGTGGAGTACTAGGCGCGCGAGTTTTATTCTGCGCCGTGATCGGGGGTTTACCCTTTCCCCACCCTGTGGAGGGGAAAGTGCTTCAAGTGAACATTGAAGGTTCATCGAATCGCGAGCGGGATGTGTAGAACCTGGGGAAAGTCAAGCGGGGATTTCACCGGGCGCGTCGGCCGCTCGCGACGCCGACGATGCGCCGTGAACCATCGTTCAATTCATGCGCGCGGGGGTCTAGACAAGCCGGTATTCCGGGAGTATCGTCGCCCCCACATCAACGCAGGATGCATCGGAACGAAGGTCTTTCGGGGAGGGAAGCCGACGTGAACGCTCAAGCGACCCGACGCGGCGTACCCGCCGCCGTCCTCTGGGGTGGCGTGGGCGCTGTCGCGTGGGCCGCGATCACGATCCTCACGGGTGGCTCCTCCGCGCACGCCGACGAGCAGTCCGATGCCCCCCTTCTCGACAGCGTCTCCTCGCTCGTGAGCCAGACCGTCTCCACCGTCGGCAGCACCGTGACCGCTGTCACGCAGCCCGTGGTCACCCAGGTCGTGGCTCCGGTCGTCACCGAGGTCGTCGCTCCGGTCGTCACCCACGTGGCGGCGCCCGTGCAGCAGGCGGCCCCGGCCGTGGTCGAGACCGTGACCGAGACCGTCGCGGCCGTTCCCGTCGTCGGACCGGCGACCGCACCCGTCGTCGAGACCGTCACCGACACCGCTCAGGCCGCCGTGGCTCCGGTCACCGACCTGCTGCAGGATGCTCCGGTCTCGCAGGTCGTCCGCCCGGTGCAGGATGCCGTCTCGGCCCTGCCGATCGTCGGCAGCCTCGTCGACGGCCTGGGCGTGAACACCCTGCTCACCGACGTCGTGGGCGTCGTCGACGAGACCACCGCCGTCGTCGGCGGGGTCGTCGAGAACACGCTTCCGCCGGTGCTGGTCGCCCTCGATCCTGGGTCGGGCATCGTTGCGGATCGCCCTGATTCCGCGGCATCCGCCGTGTCGAGCTCGCACCCGCGGGGCACCCGTGCGCCCGCAGCCGCGACGCCAGGGAACCCCGCGACCGCCGCAGTCGAGCCGGTAGCCACCCCCGCTGCCCCGGCCACGAGTGCGCCCGCATCCGACGAGGAGAACGCCCCGTCTCCCTCGCACGGCGGTTCACCCGCCATCCCCGCGTCCGCCGGCTCCGGCGGCGCCTCCGGTCTCTCCCACGCGCGTCTCAGCGACGTGGGATACCCCGCGCTCCGTGCCGTGGAGCGCACCCCCGGTGCACCCGACGACGTCCTGCCGACGTCGCTGGTCGCCGACACCGACGTCTCTCCTGACTGACGGGTCGTCCGGTCGCTCCTCGTGAGCGACAGATGCCGTGCTGCGCGCGCACTCACCCTCGCGCGCACCCACATCGGACACTCAATTCCAGTCAGGAGAAGGACATCATGCGCACCATCCTCAAGCGGGCCCTCTGGGGCACGCTCATCGCCGGCGGGGTCACCCTGTTCGGCGCGACGGCCGCCAATGCGGCCGACACCTCGGGAGCAGACGGACTGCTCTCGGGAACGCAGGCGGACGCCCCCATCTCGGTGCCCGTCACGATCGTCGACAACGCGATCTCTCTGCTCGGAGATTCCTCCGCGCAGGCCGCTCCGGCGCCAGCCCCGGCACCGGCACCCGCTCCGGCCCCGGCTCCCGCACCCGCTCCCGCTCCGGCGACGAGCGGCGCGGACGGTGTCGCGTCGGGCACCCAGGCGGTCGTCACCGTCACCGTCCCCGTGACGGTGAGCGGCAACGGCGTCAGCCTCCTGGGCGACTCGTCGAGCGCTCCCGCAGCACCCGCACCCGCACCGGCAGCCCCCGCCGCCACCCCGTCGGTCACCACGAACGGCGCCGACGGCGTGCTCTCGGGTTCGCAGGCGCTGCTCGACGTCGACGTGCCGATCACCGTGACCGGCAACTCGCTCTCGCTCCTCGGCGACACCGCCTCCACCGGACAGGACGCCGCGGCACCGGCACCCGGGTCCGGCACGTCGGATGCCGCAGCGCCGAGCACCTCGGGTGACGACGGCGTCGCGAGCGGCACGCAGGTGACCGCGCCGATCACCGCCCCGGTGAACGTCAGCGGCAACGCCATCTCCCTCCTGGGCGACAGCTCGAGCGAGGGCGGCACGGCCCCGGCCGCTCCGGCCGGTTCCTCCGCACCCGCCACGGGTTCGACCACGACCGGAGACGACGGCATCCTGGGCGGCAGCCAGGTCACCGCCCCGATCACCGCCCCGGTGAACGTCAGCGGCAACGCCATCTCCCTCCTGGGCGACAGCTCGAGCGAGGGCGGCACGGCCCCGGCCGCTCCGGCCGGCTCGGGCACTCCGTCGACCGAGGCCTCGACCTCGGGTGACGACGGCGTCCTCGGCGGCACGCAGGTGACCGCTCCCGTCACTGCTCCCGTGACCGCCACCGGCAACGCGATCTCCCTCCTGGGCGACAGCGCCACCGACGGCGGCTCCACGCCGGCCGCTCCGGCCGGTTCGACGGCTCCGTCCACGGGCGCGACCACGAACGGCGACGACGGTGTCGCGAGCGGCACGCAGGTGACCGCTCCCGTCACGGCCCCCGTGACCGCGACCGGCAACGCGATCTCCGTGCTCGGAGACAGCGATGTCGCGGGCGGAACGGCTCCGGCCGCTCCGGCCACCGGCGGCACCTCGACCGGAGGAACCACCTCCGGTGACGACGGCGTCCTCGGCGGAACCCAGATCACCGCTCCCGTCACCGCGCCGGTGACGGGCACCGGCAACGCGATCTCCGTCCTCGGAGACAGCGAGGTCACCGGTGGCTCCACCACCGGAGCCCCGACGACGGGTGGCCCGACCACGGGTGGCGTGACCACCGGTGACGACGGCATCCTCGGCGGAACCCAGATCACCGCGCCCATCACCCTTCCGATCACCCTCGGCGGCAACGCCATCTCGGTCGGAGGCGACAGCACGGTGACCGGTCCCGGCACCGACCCCGGAACGGACCCGGGAACCGACCCGGGAACGGACCCCGGAACGGACCCCGGAACGGATCCTGGCACCGACCCCGGCACCACGCCCGGAACAACCCCGAGCACGACGGCAGCTGTGCTGTCGTCGAGCGGAGCCGTGACGGCCGCCGGCTCGTCGCAGGGACTCGCCCAGACGGGTGACGCCTCCTCCACGGGTCTCGCCGCTCTCGCCGCAGTGCTGCTGCTCCTCGGAGCAGGGATGCTGCTGCGTCGCCGCCTGACCGTGTGACAGGTCCCGGCGGTGCAGTCGTCCTCGGGGGAGGAGGCGCCGCACCGCCGGTGCGCGGGTCCCGGGCCGTCGGGAGGGGGACCCCTTCCTCGCCCGCCGGCAGATCGCGACGCCGC